>NZ_JBBODE010000001.1:1342160-1677700 GCF_038002765.1 Peribacillus sp. FSL H8-0477
GACCAAAACCAATACCATCTAACACATTTGGCGTTTCCTCAAGAACTAATTTCAAATGGTTATGGTTGGAACCTATTTTCCGTACCGATGATAAATGAACCTGTTCAATCAAAATCCGCGGTTTAGGGTTTCCCATCCCGAATGGAGCTAATAAATTCATTTCTTCAATCGATTGGATGGAAATATCAGCAAGGGTCGTCTTGCCGTCTAATTTAGTAACCGGTGTCCACTGCTCTTCAGTCAGCTGCTCATCTGCAAGGGCACAAAGACGGCTGCGGAGTTCTTGTACATCGTCTATTTTCAGCGTCATACCAGCTGCCATCGGATGTCCGCCAAAATGCGGAAGCATTTCACGACAGGTTGATAGATTCTTAAACAGATCAAAGCCTTCAATACTCCGAGCTGATCCTTTCGCTAGACCTGTTTCGGGATCAAAGC
This sequence comes from Peribacillus sp. FSL H8-0477, assembly GCF_038002765.1. Classification (NCBI taxonomy): domain Bacteria; kingdom Bacillati; phylum Bacillota; class Bacilli; order Caryophanales; family Bacillaceae; genus Peribacillus; species Peribacillus sp. FSL H8-0477. The sequence goes on from NZ_JBBODE010000001.1 coordinate 1,342,599, forward strand.
TAAGGACGATGACCGGACGATAAAAGCGGTCGACCAAACGCGAGGCAACGATGCCGACAATACCAGCATTCCAGCCTTCGCCGCCGATCACTAACACACTGTTTGATTCAATCGGAAAGTTCGTTTCCACTTCTTGTATCGCCTGTTCGGTAATATCTGCTACAATCGCCTGACGTTGTTTATTAATCTCGTCAATTTCATCAGCTGCAGCATTTGCCAAGCTTTGATCTTTCTCCATTAATAAATCAACCGCTGGATCGGCATCTCCCAGACGACCAACAGCATTGATCCGCGGTGCGAGACCGAAACCAATTGACTCTTCCGTTAGGGCTTGCTGCTGAATACTCGCTTTTTTCATCAGCGCAATCAAACCTGGACGTTTTGTCTGGCGAAGCATTTCGATTCCCCGCGCAGCAATAAGCCTGTTCTCACCAAATAGAGGAACAAGGTCAGCAATCGTACCGATGGCGGCGATTTCCAATAAGTCCTCAGGAAGCTCGCCAAGAAGAGCATGTGCAAGTTTAAGCGCTACACCCACTCCAGCTAAATCCTTAAACGGATAAGGATTCTCTTCAAGTTTTGGATGAATAATGGCGAGTGCATCAGGAAGGACTGGGCTCGGTTCATGGTGATCTGTGACAATATAATCTATGCCCAGCTCTTTCGCAATATCGGCTTCCTCAATGGCTGAAATGCCTGTATCAACCGTAATCATCAGCTTAACACCCTGTTCAGCGGCAAGTCTGAAGGCCATTTCATTTGGTCCATATCCTTCACTAAAACGGTTTGGTATATAAAAATCGACATTGGCACCAAGCTTAGTCAGTGTTTCCATCATGACGGTTGTACTGCTGACACCATCTGCATCGTAATCACCGAAAATCCTGATTTTTTCTTGGCTTTCTATCGCTCTGTGAATGCGTCCTACTGCTATGTCCATATCCTTTAATAGATACGGATCATGGAATTCTTGTTTTTTTATAAATAGAAATGAACGCGCTGCTTCAACTGTATCCAAACCGCGGTTCACTAATAATGTTGCAACCAAAGGTGTGATATGAAGCTCTTGAGCTAATACTTCGACTATATTTTGATCAGCGGTCTGTAAATTCCACCGCGATTTTGATTTCAACAAAAAAAATCACCCCTCAAGCATACAATTATATAAAAATTGCTGAAGGGTTTCAAATAAATTCTTTTTTAGTTGGATTATTGTTCCTTAACTTCGACAGGCAGTACATCTTCTGGATGTTCTTTTTCTAGATGCTTAACTCTCCGTTTCAATGTAAAAATCTTCACGCTTCCGATTGAGCCAACAATAATTCCACCCATTAAAACCGAGCCTAATATCACTAGTATCAATGGAAAATCCGTCTCACCGAACATATAGTTAACCGATACAGGATCTACATTAATCACGGCAAAAATCGACACTAAAATGGCAAAAACGATTCCCAGTAAAAACATCCACTGCATCTTCATCGACATCATTCCCCCTTATCTCTTTTTCCTCCATTCCCAAATATGGGAATGGAATAAACATACTAACTATAGCATATTGCAAAATGGGCGGTATGATACATCCGTGATTCGGGGAAAGCACAAATAAAAAACAGCCCGCAGAAATTACTCTGCGAACTGTTTTTCTAGTTATTAAACTTGGCCTTCTAAGCTTTGCTTCTCATCCGGCACAGTTTTAAGGGTACCTTTTTGTTTGAGTTCTTTGTTTTTCAGGTCAAGCCAGAATTGAGCGGCAATGTAGATAGAAGAATAGACACCGCAAAGCATTCCGATTAACAACGCAATGGAGAAGTTTCGAATTGATTCACTTCCGAAAATCATCAAGGCAGTAACAGCAATTAATACAGTTAACACGGTATTAATAGAACGTGTTAAGGTTTGGCGAATACTGACGTTGACGATGTCGACAAGTTCTTCGGTTGTCTTAATCTTCTTCTTAGAGCGCATATTTTCTCTGATTCGGTCAAAGGTAACAATCGTATCATTGATGGAATACCCGACGATGGTCAGAATCGCAGCAATGAAGGTAATATCTACTTCCAGTCCAAGTACACTGAAAATCGTAATAACAAAGAATGCATCATGCAGCAGTGAAACAACAGCCGGCAGTGCCATTCTCCATTCAAAACGGATGGACACGTATAAGATGATTCCCAATGAGGCAATCGCTACGGCTTTCATCGCATTTTTGGCTAATTCTTTCCCAACAGCTGAAGAGACGGTGCTGATATTGGGCTCAGTGTTATAAAGAGCGGTAAACTCTTTCTTCAGTTCTGAGATTTCCTCTTTATTAAGTTCTTTACTCAGACGAACAATTCCGCCTTCATTATTAGTTCCTGACAGAACAATATTCTCTGTTTCAAAGCCTAGCTTATCAAAGTCTGCTTTGATTTGTTCTTGAGTCAGCGTTTTCTCTGAAGTGAAATCAACCCGAGTACCGCTGGTAAAATCAATGCCTAAATTTAATTTAAAGACAAACAAGAAGATAATACCAATTACCGTTAGTCCGATTGAGAAGGCGTAGAATTTTTTTCTATGCTTCACGAAATCGAATTTATCAAAATGTGTCGGTAGGGTATACAGGGTTTTCTTCTCAGCTAGAGAATGAATATCTTTTTTCCGAGTACCGAACCAGCCTGGATGGTTGTTGAAAATATTGCTATTCACCCAAAGCCCCATGAAGAAACGTGTTCCATAGACTGCTGTAATGAAACTCATCAAAATACTGATGATCAGCGTGGTCGCAAATCCTTTGACCGAGCTTGTTCCATAAACAAACAATACGCCTGCTGCCAGTAATGTGGTTAAGTTGGCATCCGTAATGGTGGCTAATGAATTTTTATTACCTTCTTTAAAAGCAGCTTTCACGGAACGGCCAAGCTTAAGCTCATCCTTAATCCGTTCATAGGTAATAATATTCGCATCGACTGCCATCCCGACTCCGAGAATTAATGCAGCGATCCCTGGGAGTGTCAGCACGGCATTCATCCAATCAAAGACGAGCAGTGTAAGGAAAATATAAATAGAAAGCGTTACGACGGCAATAAAGCCTGGGAAACGGTAATAAACGAGCATGAATAGGAAGATTGCCGCAATCCCGATCACTCCGGCAAGAACGGTATCTTGGAGTGCTTTTTCACCGAATTGTGCACCGACAGACGTCGAGTACTTTTCTGTAAGTTCAACAGGCAGTGAGCCGGCATTTAACAAATCAGCCAGTTCTTTTGCTTCTTTAACGGTAAAGCTGCCCGTAATATTTACTTTATTCGTCGTAAATACTTCTTTCACCGTTGGAGAGGAAATCATGTTATCCGTTGTTTCTGGTTTTTGAATAGAATCCTTGCCTTCTTCAAAATCCAGCCAGATTGCTAATACATTCGTTACAACAGGAGTTTCTGGCATAGCAGAAATTTGTTCAGAAATTTTCTTGAACTTATCCGGATTCTTCAAGGTGACTTCAACGACAGGTTGATTGTCCAAGTAACCTTGCTTCGCTCCTCCTTCTGCCAAATCGTTACCAGTCATCATTTCTTTGTCATTATAATCACGGAAAGATAATTTCGCTTGAGTTGAGAGAATTTTCCGCGCGTTGTCTTGGTCTTTTACACCAGCCAGCTGCACACGGATTCGATCTTTTCCTTCTACTTGGATCGACGGTTCACTTACACCGAGAACATCGATACGTTTGCTTAAGGCTTGAGCGGTACTGGTAAGGACCTCTTCATCCACCTTCGAGCCATCAAGTGTATCTACCTCATACAAGACTTCAAAACCGCCTTGTAAATCCAGGCCAAGCTTAATTTCGTTAAGAATGCCCTTTGAAGTCGTTCCAATTGCTGCAAAAATGACAATTGCAATCAAAAAGAACGCAAGTATCCTACTTCTTTTTACCATTATGTAATTGGCCCCTTTCTTTCTCACACGCCATATCCTGGATGCAATAAACGTCATCTAAGAACGTAAAACAACGGTTCTTTCAAGGAACTGAATGAGCGAGCTAATTGGTTATATCCGTAGTTTATTCATGCAAAAATTTACAAAATTCGCTAAAAGAATTGCAACATCACTATTATGAGACAATTTGAAACAACTGTCAATTTAAGAATAGGAGTTTTTCCTTTTTTAGACAAAAAAATCCCCGCTGCCTTGGCGGGTTAATCGACGACTTACTTTTTCAGCACTTCTTCTAAATCTTCAGAAGAAATGGACCGGTATGCTTGGACGGTCTTATACGTCATATACTGACTGCTGGTTAAAGAGATAATATCAGCTGCCACTTCATAGAGATGGGTGGATTCTTTTGGCTTTTTCCATTTCTTCTTAATCAGACACAACCAAATATCTTCTATACTCACTTCGTTTATGCCGTACATCCTAAATTCTTCGTACTTACTTTTTAAAAAGGGCCTGACGCTAGCATAGTAATGCTCATACGGATGGTTCGTTTCCACACTTAACCCTCCATTCAAATTAACTTCCCTTACGCTTATTTATGCAAATTTCGGGAAGCCTGTCATGCTTTGTCCAACTCTTCATATAGTTAATTGTATATGAAAACAGTTTTTTTGAGAAGGCGGGGATGACTGAATGTCCAAATTTTTCAAGGGAACTCTGATTTTATTGCTGGCAAGTTTAATCGTACGTATTCTCGGGTTCATCAATCGAATTGTTGTGGCCCGTTTTATTGGCGGTGAAGGCGTCGGGCTCTATATGATGGCCCTTCCGACCTTATTTCTTGTTATCAATATTACGCAAATCGGTCTTCCAGTAGCAATCTCTAAGTACGTGGCCGAGGCAAATGCCAAAGGCGATGAACAAAAAATTAAAAAAATACTCGTGGTCTCTTTAGTATGTACCTTTTCACTTTCCTTGATATTCACACCATTATTAATCCTTTTTGCGCCATGGCTTTCAGAAACGCTATTTACAGACTCCCGAGTTGTCTGGCCATTGCGGGCAATTGCCCCCATTGTTCCCATTATAGCGATTTCATCTGTTCTGCGCGGGTATTTTCAAGGAAAACAAAACATGCAGCCTTTTGCATTTTCTCAAGTCATTGAGCAAGTGGCACGAATTACCTTCATTGCTGTCTTAACCAAAGCCTTTCTTCCATATGGGATTGAATATGCAGCGGCTGGTGCCATGCTAGCTTCCATCATTGGAGAACTTGTCTCTTTGGTTTATTTACTGACAAGCTTCAAACTGAAAAAACACTTTAAATTTCGAAAAAAATTCTTTTCTTCAATAAGATCAGGAAGAGACACCCTTCGAGAATTAATGGGAATCGCCATGCCCGCAACCGGTAGTCGATTAATTGGTTCGGTTGCTTGGTTTCTAGAACCCATTGTCGTCGCACAAAGCTTGGCCGCGGCTGGCATTGCAACATCGATCGCGACGATGCAATACGGGGAGTTAACAGGATATGCCTTACCACTGCTCATGCTGCCTTCATTTGTCACCTCATCACTCGCGACCTCCCTTATCCCAGCCATTAGTGAAGCAAATGCCAGAGGAGATATGGCGTTAGTCGAACGGCGGATGCAGCAGACGCTTTGGATTGCTTTTGTCACCGGTGCCCTCGCTGTTGTTACATTATTTGTATTAGCTGAGCCGCTGTTAATTCTAATGTACGGTTCATCAAGTGCTGCGGTCTTCATCAAGTTTCTCGCACCCTTTTTCATTTTGTATTATTATCAGTTCCCGCTTCAATCCATTATGCAGGCGCTCAACCTCGCCAAAGCAGCGATGTTCAACAGTATGGCCGGTAATATCTTGAAAATAGCCGTCATTTGGGTGCTTGCTTCAAAAGAAAGTATGGGCATTATGGGCGCAGCCATTGGGATCGGTACAGGCGCCGTTTTGGTTACCTTGCTCCATTTCTCTACACTGTTAAAAGTTGTTCCGTTTACTTTACGAGTAAAGCCATATTTAACAGTCACCTGTATCGCTTTGTTTTCCGGCTTTGCGGGGCATTACGCCTACCATACAGTATTAGCTGGTCAACAGCTGACAATCACTACCCTGCTGTCTCTGACCGTTATATGCACCTTGTTTTTATTCTTGATGGTGCTTACAGGGCAAATCAGAAAATCTGCTATGGTTCGCATCCCGGTAATTGGACATTTCCTAGCTCGGTTTACGTTCCGGTAAGTTACTTTTCATCAACAAATAGGGTGCCGTCCACGTACGAGGCGAGTGAGATGCGTTTTTCAGTATGGTACCCTTTCTTTTTTAATTCCTGACGCAGCCATTTCTCGTCTTTATTTATTTCCTTTAATACTTTTTGTTGAATAACACCATCCATAATTAAAGGGAAGGGGGATAGCCCTTTTCTCTTTATTTCTTTCTTCTCGAGTATGGACAGATCACCAGATGTCTCAAGAATAGCGTACTCAACATCACTCACATTAAAAACACCTTGTCCACGAAGCTGCGCCATTAAATCGTCGAGGTTATACCGCTGCTTCCGCATCACACTTTCATCAATTATCCCCTTATTGATGATGATGACCGGGTCACCGTCAACTAGACTACGAAACTTTTTACTTTTAATGGAAAGGTACGCGAAAATTATCTGGATTACCATTAAGAATCCCATAGGCAAAATCGAATTTAAACTGGTTTCATCATGATTTTCGATAGCACCCACGGCCAAATCTCCAATCATGACGAAGACAACTAAATCTAAGATACTTAGCTCGCCGACCTCTCGTTTTCCCATCACCCGAAAAATAATTAAAATGGCCAGATACATCAGAAGTGTTCTTGAGCCCATTAAAACAAAATCATTCACACAGGACCCTCCTTAAATGCTAACAATCTGCTTAGTATGCAATGAACTGGTTCTAAATATTCGATTAGCATCATATGCTTGTACAAAGGCAGCACTGGCATGCCATATAGTATGAAGGGAGTCGAAAACCATCGAAACTAAACAAATGGGTACTGCGATTATGTACGGGCTTGCCGTTATCTTTGTTATCGCCATTGTCACAAGCTTTATCTTTGCCACCTTGCTGCGTTTTACAAACATCCAAGAAAGCTCGCTCACATACATTATTATGGCCATTTCGTTTTTAGCACTTTTCATCGGCGGATTCATCTCTGGCGGCAAAGGAAAAAAACAAGGCTTGATACTTGGCGGCGGGACTGGGATCCTATACTTTCTCATCATCTTTATTTTTCAATACCTTGGTTATGATACGCTCTTCACGTTTAAACAATGGGTCTACTACGCCTGTTTCATCATTACAGCTATGATGGGCGGTGTCCTTGGCGTAAACGTCAGCTCCAACCGCACATCATAAAATTAACCCCGAACTGGTTACCAGTTCGGGGTTTTGTTTTTTTAAAATGTGTCTAAATATCGAATTATATAAAAAAACCGAAATAAAACCGAAATTAGCGCATAAAAAAACGGTTCCCCCGGAGGAACCGTTTTGCTGGTACTGGTTTTAGAAGAGTTAGACTAATTCTTTTTCCGGTGCGCTTTCCGTTACTTCACGGATTGCAGAACGGTCGTATGTAAGTCTGCTTCCATCACCACATTTTAAAACGATTTTCGTATCATCAATTGAATCGATGAAACCATGTAAACCGCCGATAGTAACGATTTTGTCACCCTTTTTCAAGCTTGACTGCATAGAAGTAACAGCCTTTTGACGTTTTTGTTGCGGGCGGATTAACAGGAAATAAAAGATTACGAACATCAAAACTAATGATATTATTGAACCATATTGACCCATCTATCTCACTCCTTTCTTTGTGTAATATTTATTAGTTAAAAGTTTTTCGCGTTCGGTTTATTGAAACCGTACTTTTCGAAAAACTCCTCTCTAAAGTCTCCAAGACGATCTTCACGAATAGCTTGTCTCACTTGCTCCATTAAGTTTAACAGAAAATGAAGGTTATGGTAAGTCGTCAGACGAATTCCAAACGTTTCTTCACATTTAATTAAATGACGGATATATGCCCGGCTGTAATTTTTACACACATGGCAATCACAATTTTCATCGATTGGTCCGAAATCACGCGCATACTTTGCGTTTTTCACAACTAAACGACCGGTTGACGTCATTAATGTACCATTACGAGCAATTCTCGTTGGCAGTACACAATCAAACATATCCACACCGCGAATAGCGCCGTCAATCAATGAATCCGGTGAACCTACGCCCATCAAATAACGTGGTTTATCAGTTGGAAGCAGCGGAGTCGTGAACTCAAGCACTCGGTTCATAATATCCTTTGGTTCCCCAACAGAAAGTCCGCCGATTGCGTACCCAGGGAAATCTAACGAAACAAGATCTTTTGCGCTTTGTCTACGCAAATTCTCAAATTCTCCACCTTGAACAATTCCGAATAACCCTTGATCATTTGGACGTTCGTGAGCATTTAAACAACGTTCTGCCCAGCGTGATGTACGCTCCACTGATTTCAACATATATTCTTCAGTAGCAGGGAATGGCGGACATTCATCAAAAGCCATCATAATATCTGAACCAAGCGCATTTTGAATCTGCATCGCTTTTTCCGGAGATAAAAACAGCTTATCGCCATTAATATGATTACGGAAATGAACGCCTTCTTCTTCAATATTGCGGAACTTACTTAAAGAAAACACCTGAAAACCGCCGGAATCCGTTAAGATTGGACGATCCCAGTTCATAAACTTATGCAGTCCGCCTGCTTCTTGGACAATATCATGACCTGGACGAAGCCACAGATGATACGTGTTGCTCAAAATAATTCCAGCACCCATTTGCTTAAGGTCCTCTGGTGACATCGTCTTAACTGTCGCCATCGTTCCTACTGGCATAAATGCAGGTGTATCAAACGAACCGTGCGGTGTATGGACGCGTCCAAGTCTCGCACCAGTTTGCTTACATGTTTTAATAAATTCATAACGAATTGCTGACAAAGCATTCACTCCCTAGCCTCTATATTACTTGATTAGCATTGCATCTCCAAAACTAAAGAACCGGTATTTTTCTTTCACAGCTGTTTCATAGGCATGTAACACATGTTCACGGCCCGCAAGTGCACTAATCAGCATGATCAGCGTCGATTTTGGCAGATGAAAATTCGTAATCATGCAGTCAATTCCTTTAAATTCGTAGCCTGGGAAAATAAAAATACTTGTCCAGCCGTTTTCTTCCTTAAACACACCATCATTCTGCGCAGCAATTGTTTCAAGCGTACGCGTAGACGTCGTTCCAACCGCGACAATTCTGCCGCCATTTTCCTTCGTCTTGTTCAACAGTTCTGCTGTCTCAGCCGTCATTTGATAAAATTCTGCATGCATATCATGATTATCTATATCGTCAACACTCACCGGGCGGAATGTTCCAAGTCCAACGTGAAGCGTAATAAACGTTACATTTACACCCATATTACGAATCTCATCTAATAAATGCTGCGTGAAATGAAGACCCGCTGTCGGTGCTGCGGCTGAACCACGTTCCTTCGCATATACCGTCTGATAACGATCCTGATCGTCCAACTGCTCTTTAATATATGGAGGAAGCGGCATCGTACCCAGTTCATCAAGAATTTCATAAAAAATTCCTTCGTACTGGAAATCGAAAATACGACCGCCATGTTCAAGTTCCTCTGTACAAACAGCTGTTAGTTTTCCGTCACCAAAAATCACTTTCGTACCTACTCTAATCCGTTTTGCTGGTTTGACAAGCGTCTCCCACGAATCATCACGTACCTGCTTCAGCAAGAGAACCTCAATCTTCCCGCCGGTACCATCCTTACTGCCAAAAAGCCGCGCAGGAAGAACTCTGGTATCATTTAAAACCAGGCAATCGCCCGGTTTTAAATAGGACTTCACGTCGCTAAATATACCCTGTTCAATTTCACCTGTTTTCTTATCCAACACAAGTAAACGACTTGACTCTCGATCTTCAAGCGGCACCTGTGCAATCAATTCCTCTGGTAAATCAAAATCAAACAAATCTACTTTCAACAGTTACAACTCCCATTCATGATGTTAATTTTAACGAAATCGGTTCATAACATACAAGGCGGCCGATGTTCCTCAGTTATTCATTTGGGATTTCAAGTCCAAAGTGAGAATAGACAAGAGCTGTAGCCATCCTGCCCCTCGGCGTACGCTGTAAAAATCCAATTTGCAACAAATACGGTTCGTACACATCTTCAATCGTATGTGACTCTTCACCGATTGTTGCGGCAATCGTTTCTAATCCAACAGGTCCACCGCGGAATTTTTCGATAATATTCTTAAGTAATTTATGGTCAATATGATCGAGGCCTAAACGGTCAACCTGCATTAATTCAAGGGCATAGTCAGCCAGTTTAAGGGTAATCGTTCCATCACCGCGTACCTGGGCAAAATCCCGCACCCGGCGCAGCAGACGGTTCGCAATCCTCGGTGTTCCCCGCGAGCGTCGTGCTACTTCGTTTGCCGCTTGTGGGTCCATGGTTGTTTCCATAATTTCAGCTGTCCGAACAACGATATCTGTCAACTGGGCTTCTGTATAATACTCAAGTCGGCTCAGCACTCCAAAACGGTCTCGCAACGGGGCTGATAAGGAACCTGCTCGTGTAGTAGCGCCTACGAGTGTAAATGGCGGCAAGTCAATCCGAACGGAACGGGCAGTCGGACCTTTCCCAATTACGATATCCAAACAGAAGTCCTCCATTGCTGGATACAATACTTCCTCAACCGTTCGCGGCAGCCGGTGAATTTCATCTATAAATAGAACATCACCTGGCTCAAGCGCGCTCAAAATAGCCGCAAGATCCCCTGGCCGCTCAATAGCAGGCCCGGATGTCGTACGGATATTCACACCCATTTCATTGGCAATAATCACCGCAAGCGTCGTCTTTCCGAGTCCAGGCGGACCATATAAAAGAACGTGATCAAGTGTCTCTTCCCGCATCCTAGCTGCTTCGATAAACACACTCAAATTTTCCTTCACTTTATCCTGGCCGATATACTGCTTTAAGTTTTGCGGCCTCAGGCTTTGCTCAAAGGACAGTTCGTTTGCATCCGCTTCCTGGTTGACAACTCTCTCCTCCATCACGCCACCCCTTTTATTTTAACATCAATTGCAATGCTTTTTTAATATACTGTTCAGTCGACATTTCTTCATCATCCAGCTTTTTCGCGACTTTCTGAATTTCTTTATCAGAATAGCCAAGAGCTTTCAGTGCAAGGGCTGCTTCCTCAAGCGCTTCATTGAATCCAGTCGCTTTGCCGGCACTCGACGATCCATCATTAAATAGATTTGGGAAGTAATCCGGTACTACATTTTCAAGCTTGCCTTTTAAATCAAGAATCATCTGGCGGGCCGTCTTTTTCCCAACACCCGGGAATTTAACGAGGAAGGCTTCATCTTCGTTTTCGATTGCCTGCACAACCTGATCAACCTGACCAGACCCTAAGACTGCAAGTGCGCCCTTTGGACCAATCCCTGTAACATTTAATAATTTCGTAAATAACGCTTTTTCAATGCGCGTCGAAAAGCCAAAAAGTGACTCTGCATCTTCGCGGACATGATGATAGATAAATATTTGGACCATTTGCTGTACATTGGACGAATAACTAAACGGATTCGGCGTCACAATTTGATACCCAATTCCATTATTCTCGACTACTATGTACTCGGGTCCTACATAATCGACAGTTCCTTTTATAAAATCATACAAATCGCTTCGCTCCCTGATTTTGCTGTACCTCTCATTGTACCACAAATCATACTAGAGTTAAGCCCAAAACGGAAAAAAGACGATGCCAGTTTTATGCACCGCCTTATCTATATGTTATTTTCCACTGATCGGAATACTATACGCCTTATACGCTGTAATCACCTGTTCATACTGCTCTTTTGTTTTAATCGGAATCCCTTTAAGCAGTTCAGCATGTTGATATACTTCAAGCTTTCCAACATCCAGCTGGAAGAAGGAATGAATGATTTGATCTTGATCAGGTTTGCCATAATAGATCGACAGCTTGCCATCAACCGTCACGCCAAAGAAACCATTTGCTTTCAAAAGCGGAGACAAGTCATTTTCCTGCTTACGCAGTATGATTTCCTCTTCACTCTGCTCAACCAGTTCCCATCCGGCATATTTCCGCCAAAAGTCGTCCATAGCCCTAATCGTTTCGACTGTGCTTTCCTCACTTATTTCTCCATCTACATAGACCCGCTGCAGAATAACCCTCTTATCCACTGCAGCCGCCTCAACCTGTATTTGTGTCAGCATCATCCCAAAGAGGAGCGATACCCCAATCAACTTCCTTTTCATATCCCTCACCTCTCCCGAAGAAGTGCACTGCCTATCCTTCATAGTTTCACCAATTACCAGATAAATAACCCGGGAATTAAGAAAAATATCAAAAACAGATTAGAAGACAAGGATGAAGGCTGGTTTGCACACTAACAGCCCACCTAGTTCGGCATGTTTGATGAAAATGAGTATCTTGCTTTTGTTCCTGCTTTGATCTAAATTAATGACCCTTTTTAACAACCCCGGCTTACCTTGCCTTCACTATGCTCCAAATTGGCTTTGCACAGTAAATAGCCGGCTATGCACACTTTTTGTTTAGTTCTGCACAGATTTACACTTCATCTGCACAGTAATCCGTCTGTTTTGCACACTTATTCTGAATTTTTGCACACTAACAGCTCACCTAGTTCGGCATGTTTGATGAAAATGAGTATCTTGCTTTTAATCTCTTTGATCTAAATTAATGACTCTATTTTAACAACCCCGGCTTACCTTGCCTTCACTGTGCTCCAAATTGGCTTTGCACAGTAAATAGCCGGCTATGCACACTTTTTGATTAGTTCTGCACAGATTTACACTTCATCTGCACAGTAAACCGTCGGCTTTGCACACTTATTCCATTTTTTCGCACACTAAAAGCAACCAATTCGGCATGTTCAATAACTCTTCACACAAAAAAGATTGTAGAGAAAAAGCAGCTTTTTCTCTACAATCCTTTTTACTCTCTATTTTGCGGGGTATGATTCATTCTGTAGAAGTCTTCCACTTTTAAATGGCTCATATCGATTGGGAGTCCGCTGCGCAGGCGATTATCGACATTGATGGTACTGTGGTAATTATTGTTGTTAGCTACAATATGCAGCGTTCTATTTCCGATTAATGTTTGCACTTCATCTCTTACATTTTCTGCTACTTGTTCGGCTTGGGTGTAATCATCCAGACTGAGTGCGAGAAAGATTCCATTACTCGTACTAACAGCACGGGAATCCTCTACATGCCTGACTCTATTTGCTTTTTGTCTAATGTTTTCAACGAGTCTGCCATCATAGGCTGTGTAATACATTGATCTAGCTTTTATTGGTTCCCCGTCATGCTTGTGATAATTTCGATCGTTCCTGCTGTAGTCGTTATCGTGATAGAACATCCCTCTTTGATCTGTTGATTGTTCACCCAATCTCGATATCGGTGCATCATGACTAATTCTCCGCACCAAGTTATCTTTTTCAGTCGAATGGTACCCCGACTCAAGTGTGTTGGTGTTTTCGTTTTCCCCAGCCTGATTATCACTTGCTGAACACCCAGTCAAGGTTACTGCAAACACTGTGCATATCGGTAATAAGAAGCTTTTACTCCGCATCAATAAACCCCCTTCGCTTAGAGGCAGGTTTCGCACCTGCCTTTTTAGCATCTTAAGAAAAGGGAGTTTTTACTCTGACAGTTCAAACCATTTTAGGAAAGCAGCTTTGCGATGCTTCGATTGAATTTCATACGTTTTGAATAATTTTCTACTGACAATTTCCAAACAGAATGCAGCCGTTTGGAATGAAGATATCCTTCTTCTTTCACGAGTCGGTTCCACTCTCGAAAAATATCAGCTGGATAAATCAGCGCATATAAAAATGCACGATTATGGCGGTATTTCTTTAATTCCGGATAACTCCAAAGCGTTTCTTCTGGATTATTCAGATGAGGCAGAATTCGATTAGCATATTGTAAAAAATCGATAATCGGCGGTGCTTCACTAATTAAATCGAAATCAATTAAGGTCAATTCCCCGTTCTGCTTCCGTAAAAAATTATGATGTGCACAGTCCCCATGAATGACCACACTATTTTCGCTGTATAACAAACGTTCGTATGCCTGCAGCCCTGATAGCGACCACTCTGCCCACCGAATCCAATTGTCTAAAATCGATTCTTCTACATATTCACGAATGACGGGCAAGTGTTCTTTAAATAAAAGCAGACGTTCACGCCACTTTATATGCTGATCAAACAAAGGAATACCGCTTTTTAAATTTGGTAGTGCATGAACTGATGCTTGATGGAATTGATTGAGTACCTCTAAACCGTTTTGACGGTTTTTATCATTGCGATAATTAAAGGACGTCTTAGCTGGTGGTAAATACTCAATACCTGCGTATACCTTGTTTTCATAATCAAATGGTCGTTCCTCAGCTAACATCCGATACGTACTGTTAAAACCATTTTTTTTAATAACCGACGTTAAAATCTCCTGGCTTTCCCATTTCCGGTAATTAGAAAAGCCTTTAATGATCAAAGATTTATTTTCACTGCGAATTAGATGAACATCCCCGTTTACATGCTGAATTTTTTCTGGCCGAAACCCGCTGTTTTTTAAATAAGAAAGGAGACGAGTGTAGAAAACACTGTCCCCTCGTTGATTAGTAGCCATCGCTTTCATCAGCGTAGGTTGGATACCCAGAATGCAGCGGTGCTTGAACACCAGGAATTCGCTGATCAAAATCCCGTCCTCCATAAGGCAGCTCACCAAACGGAATTCCGCCTCCCTGCCCTTGTTCACCATTCATCATCTGTTGCTGGCCTCCAAAAGGTTGACCATACGGATTTCTTTGTTGAGGATTCCCAAATGGCTGACCGTACGGACCCGGCGGACCTCCGAACGGCTGACCATATGGATTCCTCTGCTGGCCTCCGAATGGTTGTTGGCCAAATGGATTTCCTTGCTGACCTCCAAATGGTTGCTGACCAAATGGATTTCCTTGCTGACCTCCGAATGGTTGCTGACCAAATGGATTTCCTTGCTGGCCTCCGAATGGTTGTTGGCCAAATTGCATTCCTTGTTGTGGTCCTGCTTGTTGGCCAAATTGCATCCCTTGTTGTGGTCCTGCTTGCTGGCCGTATTGCATTCCTTGCTGTGGTGCTGCCTGTTGCCCAAATTGCATTCCTTGCTGTGGTCCTGCTTGCTGGCCGTATTGCATCCCTTGCTGAGGCCCTGCTTGCTGGCCATATTGCGCGCCTTGCTGACCATACCCTGGCTGACCTTGACCTCCATATACTGGAGCTTGAGTTACAATGTCTACACTCTCATATTCAACTTCTGTGAAATTCCCATGAAGATTTCCTTGCTGTGGATAATAAGACTGATTGCCCGGTTTCATCTTCATGGCATAACTAGGTTGTGGGCCCTTTGGCGTTTTTTTACCACAACCACAATCTGAGCTTTCTTGTTGTGGCTGCTGCCCATAATAACCTTGGGTAAGGGGCTGTTCTGCCATTGCTTGCTGATAATAGTGCTTTCCTAGACCTGACGACTCATTGGATGACTCCGCTTGACCATACTGCCCTTGTGGCATCTGAGCTTGTTGATAATAACCTGGCATTTGCTGCTGACCCGCCTGACTGTATAATCCATAATTTTTTCCCGATGATGACGAGGAAGATGAAGATTCATCCATCTGATATTGTGCAGTACTCTGCATCGGTTGATAAGATGGCGCTTGCTGATAGGACTGTTCAGGCTGATAATACTGAGGCTGCTGGTATTGCTGGCCCTGTTGGTATGTTTGAGCTTGCTGATATGGATTAAATTCATTTTCGCACGGCACTTCCTGCATGGCTGGCGTTGGCCAAACTGACTGTGGACTAACTCCTGCACTCTGAACATGCCCAAATGCCCAAGGAGGAATTGGTTCACAATATCCGGACCCTGCCATGATTGGTGTAATCGGCACACACTCTTGCTCTGGTGCGATATATTCAGGTACAATAATTTCTTGCTCTTGTTCTTGTATAATTGTAATTTCTTCCTCAGGACTTTCCTCTAAAACTGGAATTGGCGGAATCTTAGGCATCGGTGGTGGAATAATCGGTTTTTGAACCGGCTTCGGTGCCTCTTTTACTGGCTTTTGTATATTCATATTCTTCGTCATATTTACCATATAATAATTATTTATATCAATTTCAGGAGCAACTGGCTTTGGCATTGGCATTTCTTTCACAATTGGTTTTTCTTTTACGATGATTTGTTCTTTTACGATTGGCTGCTCTTTTACTGGCTGTTGTTGAAAAATCGGCGCTTCTTTGACCAGCTGCTGCATGGGTTGCTGCATCGGCTGTTGCATCGGCGCCTCCTTCACACCGTAGTTAATAACTGCACCTTGGTTTGCAACCGATTCTTTTTTCACATTACCCGATGTACCTGGGATCTTTATTTTCATCCCCGGCATCATCATGTCCGGGTTACTTAACTGTGAATTTAATTGCTTCAGCTCCTCAAAGCTAACGCCGTACTTTTTCGATACTTTCCAAAGCGTATCGCCTTTTTGGACTATATGAATCTTCACGTTGACGATCCCTCCTATGCATATGTCCATACATACTATGAAGAACTAGGCAAAGTGCTAACATTTTTCATGAAAACTTATGCCAAAACTAAACCATTTATGCTAAAACGCCCTTAAACAGCCTTTGAAGAATAAAAGAAATTTCATGGAAAGCTATTTACAAAAGGGTTACGTATTAAAGGAATAAGCCTCCAATCGAGGTATGTGCGGAATTGGCAAGTTTTTGTGCGCTTCAGGACATTTTGTGTGCGGAAACCAGTTATTCTGTGCGCTTCTGACTAGTTTTTGTGCGCTTCGGGCCTATTCCTGTGCGGAGCAACCTTTCTGAATATGATGGAGGTATTACGGATAAGCTTCCAATCAGCGTTTGTACGGAATTGACTAGTTTATGTACACTTCACCTTAAAAATTACTCCATGTCTGAAGATTCCAGCTCGCTATGGTAAAATGAGGGCAATGAGTTGAAGGAGAGATATTTATGACTGAACAGAGGAAGCTGTATGGTGAAGAGCGGCGGAATAAGCTGCTTGAGATTTTGAGGGAGAGCGCGGAGCCTGTGACGGGTAGTGAGTTGTCACGGATGACGCATGTGAGCCGCCAGGTGATTGTTAGTGATGTTACCTTGCTGAAAGCTAAAAATGAGCCGATTATCGCGACCAGTCAGGGCTATATTTACATGTCTCCGACCAATTCGAAGCAGTATGAACGGATTATTACTTGCTCACATTCTCCGGAACAGACGGAGCAGGAATTGAATTTACTTGTTGATCTTGGCATTACGATTAAAGATGTAAAAATAGAGCATCCTGTGTATGGGGATTTGACTGCTTCCATCATGGTCAGCAGCCGTAGAGAGGTGCGTCAGTTCATTCAGCGGATTACTGACAGTAATGCCTCGTATCTATCCGTTTTGGCAAACGGCGTCCATCTACATACCTTATCCGCGGACTCTGAGCAACATCTTGACGAAGCTGAAGCTGCTTTAAAAGAGGCAGGATTTCTAATCGACTACATAAGTTGACTTAACCTAAAAGGCCTGTCCCCAAGTTGGAGACAGGCCTTTTAGGTTAAACCATTTGTGGCTTTCCCACTTTAAAACTTGGATAGCTGCCTAGAACATTGACTTTACAGCCGAGTGCCTCCATTTCGGACATAGCACCAGGAATAAGAATATCATCCATTTTCCTATCAATATCGATAATGAAAAAGTAATTGCCTAGACCGGTTTTCAATGGTCTTGATTCAATTTTCGTTAAATTGAGGCCACGCCAAGCAAAGGCGGACAACACTTTATGGAGTGCCCCGGAACTGTCGACAGGGAGTGTCACCATGAGCGTCGTTTTGTAGCCTTGTTCACTTGTTAAATGGTCATCAAAGCTGACTTCTTGTTTCGAGACCACGATAAATTTTGTATGGTTATGGCTGTAATCATGGATTTGTCTCTTAGCGATTTTTAAGCCATACACGTCTGCTGCCATTTCATTAGCAATGGCGGCAATCTTTCTATCCGGATTTTCGCTGACCATTTTAGCAGCAGCTGCAGTTGATGTTGTGCTTTCATAGGGTATGCCCTTCAGCTCTTTATGGAGAAACTTATGACACTGAGCGATGGCATGTGAATGAGAATACACAATCTCTGGTTTGAAAGACGGTGTATCATTGTCCGGATGAATCATATAATGCTGTTCAATAGGAGCGGTAATATCTCCACGAATGGGCAGCTTTGCTTCGTGGTATAAATAATCGATGGTTATATTCACAGAACCTTCAAGTGCGTTTTCAATGGGAACGACCGCTACTTCTACTTCCCCGTCATTTACGGCATCCAGGCAATCCGGGATGGTCGACAGGGGCACTTTATAATCATTAGGAAATAGACGGCTTACGGCTATATCCGTGAATGTTGCTTTAGGACCCAGAAATGCAATTTGTTTATACATGTATGACGCTTCCTCTCACGGAAAATTTACTGTTTATCTTATGCTATTTTTAGGACTTTTACAATAAATAAGTTTGAAAATTCACGAAAAATAGATAATTGTACTCTATAAAAAAATGCCCCGCACCATAAGTGGTGGGGGCATTAATTTAAGCTCCTGTGCCAAGTACTTCAACTTTTTCAACAAATTCCATTTGACGAAGGCGTGTCATTAACTCATCTATCGGCATACTCATGCTGCCGGTATTTAATGAGAGCGTAACGTTTGCACGCCCCTGTAAAGGGATCGTCTGGTGGATGGTCAGGACATTACATCCTGATGAGGCCACTACATGTAAAAGTTCCGAAAGCGTGCCTGATCGGTCCTCCAGATAGAAAAACAGGGTAACGAGCTGTTCTTTAACGATTGTATGAAACGGAAAAACTGTATCACGGTATTTATAGAAAGCACTTCTGCTAAGATCCACTTTCTGAACGGCGTCCCAGATCGACTCTGCTCTTCCCCGTTCTATCAGTTCCTTCGCATCTAGTGTTTTCTTCATCGCTTCTGGCAGCACATCTTCTCGAACCAGGTAAAACTTTTTATCGGTCTTATCCATGCAGCGCACTCCAATCCCTCACCTTGGCACCTAACGCCATTATCTATTCATCAATCTACAAATTCAAACTCATACTCAAGAATGCGGACGATATCGCCGTCTATCGCTCCACGTTGACGAAGAACCTCATCGACTCCAAACGAACGGATCTGACGAGCGAAACGTTTAACGGATTCATCACGAGTGAAATCAGTCATCTTGAAGAGACGTTCAATCTTGAAGCCAGAGACTACGAAACAGCCATCCGGGTCACGTGTAACATCGAATTCATCCTTTTGTGATACATGCTTGTAAAGAACACGGTGAATTCCGTTATCTTCTGCTTCATCATGATCAAGCGGGAATTCTGGTGTTTCTTCAATTTTATCTACAATCGCATAAACAAGTTCACGTAGTCCTGAACGATTTACAGAAGAAATCGGGAAAATTGGATAGTCTTCCGTTAACTTTTCACGGAATGTCTGCAAGTTTTCTTCCGAATCAGGCATATCCATTTTACTAGCTACGATGATCTGCGGACGCTCAAGTAAACGTAAATTATATTCATTTAATTCATTGTTAATGGTCAGGTAATCTTCATAAGGGTCGCGTCCTTCAAGTCCTGACATATCGATTACATGGACAATTGCCCGTGTCCGTTCGATATGACGAAGGAATTGATGTCCTAGGCCTACGCCTTGTGATGCACCTTCAATTAGTCCTGGTAAATCAGCTAAAACAAAACTACGATGATCTTCCGTTTCAACCATTCCTAAATTAGGAACGATTGTGGTGAAATGATAATCCGCAATCTTAGGTCTTGCTGCAGAAACTACAGAAAGAAGCGTTGATTTACCGACACTTGGGAAGCCGACAAGTCCCGCATCCGCAAGCAATTTAAGCTCCATAGTAATTTCACGTTCTTGTCCAGGTTCACCATTTTCAGCGATTTCCGGAGCTGGATTAGAAGGAGAGGAGAAACGAGAGTTTCCGCGTCCACCGCGTCCGCCCTTAGCAACAACAGCCCGTTGGCCATGTTCAATAAGATCGGCAAGTACTTCGCCGGTATTTGCATCTGTAACCACCGTACCCGGTGGAACTTTAACAATCATATCACTCGCATTTTTACCGTGCATGTTTTTAGACATACCGTGTTCTCCGCGTGGTGCTTTGAAATGCCGTTGGTAACGGAAATCCATTAGCGTACGCAGTCCTTCTTCTACTTCAAAAATTACATTCGCTCCATTACCGCCGTCTCCGCCAGCTGGACCGCCCATTGGTACATATTTTTCGCGGCGGTAGGCAACGACACCGTTCCCACCGTCTCCGCCTTTTACTAATACTTTGACCTGATCAATAAACATGCAATCACTTCCTTGTTTTCTGTATGTAACCTTGATGCATTACATATATTTTTACCACTTTAAATCTTCATATCCAACGTAAATACAACACATGTTTCAGTAAATTCCGATGACACATGCTCTAGTTTATCCAGCGGCTGGGAAAGCAAACGCATAAGTGAATCATCTTCTTTGCGGCTTCCCTCTAAGTCAAAGGAAAAACGAATATTCTTTGCATTTGTTTCAAAGATAGAAACGGTAAGCACATTTTCACTATACCCATCCAGCGATTCGTTCAAGATAGCAAATAATTTACGTGTCCAGGCTGTTATTGTTTCATCGAGATTTGAACAGCCTTTTATGGTATCAATGACCTCGAACTCACAGCGGAAAGCACAGGGCTGCCAATTTGCCGTCATAAGAAGTTCACCGAATTGCGGCATTTTCAAATTGGACAGCCTTGCTTCATGCTGAGATTCAATAATGATTTCTTCAATAATGGCCCGTGCACGATCACTTCTCTCGAGTTCCAGGTTCCCTTTAATTAACTGAATCTTATTGAGCCAATCATGTCGTGAGTGGCGTAGAATTTCTACGGTCGTCCATTCATTATCCATTTCATTAACTCCTACCATTCAATAGAACATTCCATACGCTCTATCATGTCAGATGATTTCTTTAGTATATCAAAAAAAGCTAGAAGGTAGAATAGAGTAATCTCCCTCTAAAACATGAAAGCCATCGTCCAAAGGACCCGTTTCGGCACAAGAGTGCTTTGGACGATGGCAGAGCAAAGTCATCTAGGATGTAAAAAATTAAAATAGGAGCATAGACGTTTTTGGGAGACAATAAAAAAGAAAAGCCCTGACTCCTTCCTTTTCACACATATGTAGCAAAACATTCATACGAACGAGCTGCCGCAATATATTGTGTTCAATAGAAGGAGCCGGACCCTATAAACCAGCTTCTAAAAGAAAGCTGTATTATGCTTCTTGTGCTGCTGGATAAACGCTGACTTTTTTACGGTCACGACCGTAACGTTCGAATTTAACAACACCATCCACTTTCGCGTATAGTGTGTCATCTCCGCCGCGTCCTACGTTTTCACCAGGATAGATTTTAGTACCGCGTTGACGGTAAAGGATAGAACCACCAGATACGAATTGACCATCCGCACGCTTAGCGCCTAAACGCTTCGATTGGGAGTCACGTCCGTTTCTTGTAGAACCTACTCCCTTTTTGGAAGCAAAGAACTGAAGATCTAATCTTAACATATGTTCCACCTCCTATTGTCTGAGGATAATTTTCATGTATTTTCCATAATCACGTTCGATAGTCTGTAATGATACAAGCATCCCGTCCAACAACAGCTGAACCTTTTCCCGTGATGATTCTGAAATATCTTCCGGAATCACACAGTTCAGGTAGCCGCCTTGTCCGCTCTGCTTAATCTCAGGTTTTACATCCGTTAAGGACATAACTGCATTAACAGCCCCGAAGGTAACTGCCGATACACCTGCACATACAATATCAGAACCTTTTTTAGCAAAATCAGCATGTCCACTTAAGGTGAAGGAATGAATCCGTCCTTGAGCGACATCGAAAGTTATCTTTATCATATTCAGCCTTATGCGTTAATTTCGCCGATAACGACTTTAGTATAAGGTTGACGATGACCTAGCTTTCTATGATAGTTCTTCTTCGCTTTGTAACGGAATACAGTGATTTTCTTTTGCTTCCCTTGTTTTTCAACAGTACCTGTTACAGTAGCGCCTTCAACTAGAGGAGCTCCAACTTTCACGTCTTCACCGCCTACGAATAAAACTTTGTCAAATGTAACAGTTTCGCCTGCTTCAAGGTTTAATTTTTCAATATAAACCGTTTCGCCAGCTGCTACTTTAATTTGTTTACCGCCAGTTTCAATAATTGCGTACATACTTGCACCTCCTTGGATCTCTCAGACTCGCCAAGCACAGGCGTTTTACGAAGCCGTAAAAACTTTGGAACCTGATTTGAGCGGTTGTAGCACGGGTGCTACAAACATAACAGTAAAATTTTATCACATATAAAAACCTCTGTCAATCTCATTCCTAGATTTTTATTCGTACATCGATTTCGCTTGTTTAAGTTCTTTGTAGGAACCAAAACGTTTGATTGTATAACTGTTTAGCTGTCCCTCTATATAGGTAACAAGTAATTTCTTCCCAATTAATGCTTCAATCCATTCTCGTCCTGAATCTTTAACTCCAAGTAAAACGTCAGCTACAGCTTGATTCATCTCAACCCAGACCGCCTCATCTACGCTTCTTCGATGTTCGAACAGTTCACGTTCCAAGCGGAAAGCAACCGTTTCCGGGCTATCCACTCTTCCAGTCCCTTGGCAGACGGTACACTGATTAGTCAGCTTATCTTGCAGCGACGGGGCTGTACGCTTCCTTGTAAGCTGAAGAATCCCCAGTTCAGTAAACCCGACAATTTGGACATGTCGGTTATCTTGTTTCATTTCTTTTGTCATGGCTGCAACAATTGCTTTTCGATGCTTCTCTTCCGTCATATTAATAAAGTCTACTAGAATGATACCTGCTAGATTACGCAATATGATTTGGTGAACCACTTCACTCGCAGCTTCGAGATTCGTTTCAAACAATGTCTGCTCTTTTTGTGCTTTGCCGATAAATTTCCCTGTGTTGACATCAATAATCGTAAAGGCTTCCGTTTCTTCTATGATTAATGAACCGCCATTTGGTAACGGTACCTGTTTTTTCAGTGATTCACTCACTTCCGTTTGGATATGATACTTAGCAAAAAGATCACCAGGACCGGAATCATATGTAACCGTCCATTCACTATTCTGTTCACCCAGACGCTTTTTCAATTCTTGGCAGCTTTCAAAGTCATCTAAAATAATTTCACCGAACTGTGTAGAAGCAATTTTAACTGTTAACATGTCTAAGAATGAATCCCGCGCATAAACCAGCCCTGGTTTCTTAGCCAAATCGGCACGCTTAACCAAATTTTGATAGGCAGCACGTAAGGCATGGAGCTGTTTTAAAAAATCCTCTTCACTTTGATTTTCCATAGAGGTCCTGACGATTAATCCTTCAAGTTCCTCTTTATGCTCAGATGCCGCTTTTCTCCAATAACTTTGTAAACGGTGATTCGTAAATTTCTTGGATACGCCAAGATAATCATTGCCATATATGTAGACGAGTGACGGACTGGAAAGCTCGATCATGGCACTTAATTTCGCGCCCTTTGTTCCCGATTCATCACGGCTGACTTGAACAAGCAGCTTTTGCCCTTGATGGATATACGAACTAATTCCCTTAATGGGCAGGTTCTTACTCTTATCTTGTTGAAAGACAGGAATTTCATCCCGATGTAACAAACCATTTTTATCCGCGCCATATTCAACAAATACAGCCTCCATACCCGGCATCACCTTGGTTACTTTACCTATGTAAATATTTCCGACTGTACTTTCTTGTTGCGGCTGCACAATTTCCAGCCTGACAACTCGTTCATTTTCCAGTACCGCATATCGTTTTTCTCGTGTAACTAGACTGGCAATTATTTTTTTCATGACAAAAAACCCCTTCTTCATGTGGGGACAGCAGACTTGTGTTAGTCCATCCTGCAACCATTTGAAGAAAGGATATCATATCTAATAGGAATATAACAATTCACCGATACTAGCGGAAGTTAATTTGTCGGAAAAATAGGCATGAAGAATCTCATTTTCATCTAAAGCCCCACTTTCCCGCCCATCTTTTAATACAATTACAGGATGCTTACACCCCCTTTGAAAACGTTCAAGCACCTCAATAATTTTTTCACTTTGATCGACCTTAATCGGTTTAAGCATCTCCAATGTACTATTACGTCCATAATGACGTTCGAGCAAAAATCGAATAAACGCAAAGTATCGCTGCTTCCATTCCATCACCAGTGTAAAAATAATAAATCCAGCAATAATCCATGCATTCAAATTCAATGGTTCAGTCAGCAAGATATAGAAAAAACCTAAAACCGCAATCGCCGATGACAACAGAATCGTTAACCGATGAGCATCAATAAAGGAGCGTTTTAGCGAAAGACCTAAAAAGAGTAGTTTCCCCCCGTCGAGCGGCCAGATTGGCAGCAAATTGAAGAGCATGACGGCTGAATTCATATAGAAAAATTGCTGATATAATTCAAAAGAAACCAGGGAAAATGTATACATCAAATAAGCGACACCAACGAGCCAAAGATGCTGGATGGGTCCAGCTAAAATGACGAGAAGTTCCTCCCTCATAGATTTATTTCCATATTCCTCCGTTTCAACAGAACCACCGAACGGGAGAATCTGAATGGCTTTAATCCGCCAATTAAAGTGATTAGCTGTCACCGCATGTCCCATTTCATGGACAAAAACAATGCAAAAAAGCATTAATAGTTGTGTGAAATGAGCAGTGACAACCGCAATCCCCATAACAACCCAAAGCGTCGGATGGATATTGATTTTCTGAAGAAGCTTAATACTTTCATTCAAAGGAAATCACCTTTTTAGGATCAATAAATGCATCATCCTTCTTGATTGCAAGATAAAAGGATCCTTTAGATCCATCTTGACTTGCCGTTACTTGTCCAATTTCCGCTCCCTTTTTCACCGTTTCAAAGAGGGTTACGTTGATGTTTTCGAGTTCGCCATACCACGATTCTGATTTATCAACATGTTGAATTACAACCGTTTTCCCAAGTCCCTCTTTCGTTCCGGCAAAGATAATTAATCCGCCATTCAGCGCCTCTACCTTTGAGTTACTGCCGGTTTCAAGAATAATTCCCTCTCCATTTGTTTCAAAACTTTCGGTAATCTTACCAGACACAGGTTGAGCAAATTGACCATCACTTTCAGCCACATTCGTATTCGTGTTATCAGTTGGTAAAAAAGCGATAGGCTTCCCGAACGTATCTTCATACCAGGATGACACAGCCGCAAATTGGAATTCCTGTTTCATTGCCGTAGAAACAGCATTCCGCGCTGGATCAAACTGTGGAGAAGGATGCCTAAACAGCACAGCCACAATTAAGAATAAGCATGCTGCACCTAACATTTTAAAAAGAAAGTATTCCTTCTTAAACAGCGGATGATCCTTTTCTCGATTACCTGTTTCAAAGGAGACACTTTCGTACCCATACTGCTCCTGATTATCCACTTTCATCTCTGACCACGGAATATCAGTCCGCTTACTCTCAAGCTTACTCTCAAGCCTTCTCCGCTTAGCAATCCGATCTTGTATCTCCTTCCTGCGGTCTCCCAACAAGCATCACCCTTCCCCAAGCCTTTGTAATCAGCATATGACACCCTTGTCCAGACTATGACTTTGAAATTTGCAAGGGGTGGGAAACTCGAACAGCAATTAATGCTCGAACACATTTATCGGTCTACCAAAGTTTTATCAGTCTAACTGGCGCTGGTATCGGTCTACCAGCTAAGTTTATCGGTCTAACTCGTTGATGTATCGGTCTAGCAAAGATTTATCAGTCTAACTGCACTGGTATCGGTCTGCCAGTCTGTCACCTACATGCCCAACGCAAAAAAAACACCTCCAGCATAACTGGAGGTGTTTAAATTTCTTATTGACCGGCAAAAATTTTCTTGAGTTTGGCCATAAAACCTTTTGGCTGGTCCTCAAGCGGGTTGAGCGGCACAGACTCACCAAGGATTCGACGAGCTATATTTCGGTACGCAATGGACGCCCGGTTGTTCGGATCGAGGGCAATCGGCTCTCCCTGATTGGAGGCTTTGATAACTTGATCATCATCGACAACGATTCCGAGCAAGTCAATGGAAAGATGAGTGGTAATTTCGTCAATATCCAGCATCTCTCCGCTTTTTAGCATATGATTACGAATTCTGTTGATCACGAGTTTAGGAGATTCGATATGATCTTCTTTCTCAATCAACCCAATAATACGATCGGCATCACGGACTGCTGATGTTTCAGGTGTGGTTACGACAACCGCCTTGTCAGCTCCTGCAATCGCATTTTGAAAGCCTTGCTCGATCCCTGCAGGGCAATCAATGATCACATAATCATAGTCCTGCTTTAGTTCACCGATTAATTTCTTCATCTGCTCCGGATTAACGGCCGTTTTATCACTCGTTTGTGCTGCTGGAAGCAGATATAACAAGTCATCAAACCGCTTGTCCTTCACAAGTGCTTGGTGAATTTTACAGCGTCCATTAATGACATCGACTAGATCATAAATGATTCTGTTTTCAAGACCCATAACGACATCTAAATTACGAAGTCCGATATCTGTATCAACCAAGCAAACTCTTTTACCGAGAATTGCCAATGATGTACCTAAGTTAGCGGATGTTGTGGTTTTTCCCACACCGCCCTTTCCCGACGTAATGACTATGGCCTCTCCCACGATTAGAGTCCTCCTTCTAATCTATTTAAATTCGGTCTTTGTTTCTTTAAAACATGGAGTTTTTCAACAACGATATGTTCATCATTATCGATAAATGCACATTCCATGCCGTGACCTTCTTCGGTGTATGCTTCCGGTGCGTGACAAACAAGCTCTGAAATTCGAAGCTGCGATGGTTTCATAACAGAAGCCGCAATGACAGCTCTCGAATTTCCGTGTGCTCCTGCATGTGCAATGCCCTTCAGCGTTCCCATGATATAGACGTTTCCGCCGGCCACCACTTTCCCGCCAGGATTGACATCACCTATTAGTAATAAATCACCCGGAACCTCAAAAACCTGTCCTGATCTGATTACTTTCGCTACAGTTTCAATTTGATTTTCATCTTTCCACTGCTTTGCTTCATCATACGTCATCACATTCGATACAATCTCATCGACGACTAGCTTTTTCTTCTTACGAATTAATTCTTTAATGTTTTCCTTCTGTGCATCTGTTAAATAACGATTGCCTATATGTACCTTTACGGCAAGCAGAGGGTCATTTTCCTGAAATCTATAATTTAAGGAAAGCTTTGTTTCAAGTTCCCTTATTAATTCTGAAAACGAACACGCATCATCAAGATGCAGTGTGAGCCCATCTTTCGTACCCTTAATTAAAACATTTTGCTGACTTCTTTTATTCATGGCGCCTGTTTCACCTCAATGAAAGTATAATTCGACACAGACAGCGAATTTTCCTTTTTATCCGAAAGAAAACACGTAGATTACGTTTATTCCCCTTCTGATTCGACCCTTAAACTTTCTATTGTCCGTCTTAAAGGATAGGCAGTGATCACAATGAACACCAAATTCAAGAGCAGTGTCGGTACAAGACGTAGCATGGAAAAATCACGATAATCCACTGATGTGAAACCAAGAAGTATGTTTAACTGATAAACCGCCGTTTCAATTATGGCGATGAAAAGGACTGTAATTAATCCACTAATCAATAAATTAGATTGTAGAATTTTCATAATCTTTGATATTAAGTAGGCAGCGACAGGAAACGCAAACGTGTAAACGCCAAGAATCTCTGTATATGCTACATCATACAACAAACCAAGAACAAAGGCATACATAAACGCCGTCTTTCTCGAACCATAAATGGTCAAAAAGGCAATAAAAATAACAGTCATTCTCGGAATAAGGAAACTGGTTCCCCCGTATAGGTATCCAGAAAAAACATTAGCCAATACGCTTTCTCCAATAAAAATAATCAAAGCGAGCAGAGGAATAATAAGTTTTCTCATTACTCCTGACCCTCATCTTGAATTTCTGCTTCTTTCCCTGCCACTTTACGTTCAAGAACCATTACATTATTAATATCATAGAAATCGGTTGAAGGCTGTACATAGGCTGTTTGATTCAACCCATTCTGATCAATCTTAACATCGACGACTTTCCCAATCGGCAGACCTCTTGGGAAAATTCCGCCGTAACCAGATGTAATTACAAACGAATTCTTCTTAATCTTCTTATCATAGGGAATTCGTTTCAGCATTAGTAACCCTTTTTCCTCATCATATCCTTCAATAATGCCATATGCCTTGTCATCACCTTGAACAATCGCAGAAACACGGTTTGTCGTATCAACTGATGTCAACAATTCGACAGTTGAAGAAAACTGACCAGGTGTTTTTACTTTCCCAATCAACCCATCTGCCGTAATAACCGCCATATTTTTCTCGACGCCTTGAAGCTTGCCTTTATTAATTCGAATTAATTCATGCCACATTTGATCGGGGTCACGCCCGATGACCGTAGCCTGAATCGACTCATATTCACGAAGACTATCTTTTTTATCAAGCGTTTTCCGCAGATCCTCATTTTCTTCGGATAACTCTTGCACTTCCGTTTTCAACTGAACATATTCATCTAAACGTGCTTTCAGCTTCTTGTTTTCATCATATGTATGCTGAAGGTCACCCAAGTTCTCAACGAAACGAGTGACGGCTGACACCGGTTTATTAAATACATTTTGAGCCCAGCCTGTCGTATCCTGTATAAACTGCTCCGGCCAAGTCAATTTATCTCGATCTCTCATCGAAAATCCAATTAATGCCACGAGAAGAATGATACTAACCAGTAAAAGAATAAGCTTTTTATTGAAAAAAAACTGTGGCATGGCGATTTTCACCTCTATCATTTCCAACTTTGTCTCATACATGCAGTCAAAGACGCAGATACGTAATAAATAAGGATTGGGCTTTTTCGGATTGGATACGTCCCAGCCCGGAAAGTCCAATCCCCGTAATGTTATCCCTAGCAGTGTAAACTGCTTACTGAAAAAAGGGACGAATGCCAGGCAAAAAACCAGCGATTACGTTCCGTCCCATCTTAAAACATATATTTATCTAGAATAATCTTTTGTTCTAGTTTTAAATAATTGGATATGGTCAAGTGCTTTACCTGTTCCAATCGCTACACAGTCAAGTGGATTTTCGGCAATTAATACCGGCATACTTGTCTCTTCACTGATGACTTTATCAAGATTGCGAAGTAATGCTCCGCCGCCAGTGAGTACAATTCCTCTATCCATAATATCCGCTGCAAGTTCAGGCGGAGTTTTTTCCAACGTATTTTTCACTGAATCTACGATAGCATAGACGGTATCTCTAAGAGCTGTAGAAATTTCTTTCGCTGTGATTTCAATTGTTTTTGGTAATCCAGTCAGAAGATCGCGTCCACGAATTTCCATGTTGTCAATGCCTTCTGTGTCGCCAGCAGAACCAATTTCCATTTTGATGGCTTCAGAAGTTCGTTCACCAATCATCAAGTTATAATTTTTACGGATGTAAATAACAATGGCTTCATCCATTTCGTCGCCAGCAATACGAATTGATTGGCTTGTTACAATACCACCTAAGGAAATAATAGCCACTTCAGTTGTACCGCCGCCAATATCAACAACCATACTGCCAGTTGGTTCCCAAACAGGTAGATTCGCACCAATTGCCGCTGCAAAAGGCTCTTCAATCGGGTATGCATCTCGTGCCCCTGCTTGTCTTGTTGCGTCAATAACAGCACGCTGCTCAACAGCTGTAATTCCAGAAGGAACACAAACCATTACATAAGGCTTACTACCGAACACGCCTTTTTTCTGTGCTTCTTGCATGTAATATTTCATCATTGTCGCTGTTGTTTCATAATCAGCAATGACTCCATCTTTCATCGGACGAAGCGCAACAACATTCCCCGGAGTACGTCCAATCATATTTCTCGCGTCATTACCAACCGCTACAATTTGCTTCGTATCTGTCTGTAAAGCAACAACGGAAGGTTCGCGTACAACGATTCCTTTTCCTTTAACATAAACGAGCGTATTTGCTGTTCCTAAGTCAATCCCCAAATCTCTAGTACCTATTCCAAACATTGCGGTATCTCCCTTTCATGGACAATCTGCTTTTTATAATAAGGTCTTTGTTTGCATCATCATTTTCAATAAGAAAAAACTCGGAATTTCAAAGCAATCCCTTCAAAAATCATAAACAATATTATACAGCATCGTCAAATATTTTGGTAGTGTCATAAATAACCTTTTTCCTTTAAACTGATAAATTTCTGATCTCCAATGATGACATGGTCAAGCAGTTCAATGCCGATAATTTTCCCGCATTCAACCAGACGCTTGGTTACCTCAATATCTTCACGGCTTGGCTGTGGATCTCCCGAGGGATGGTTATGGAGACAAATGATAGAGGCGGCAGACCTTCGAAATGCTTCTTTGTACACCTCGCGTGGATGGACAATTGAGGCATTAAGGCTGCCGATGAAAATGGTTTGCTTATGAAGAACTTGATTCTTCGTATTGAGATAGAGGCAGACGAAATGCTCCTGTGATAGAAAACGCATTTCATCCATACAATAATTCGCACAGTCTTCCGGCGAACGAATCACGTACCGATCTTGATTATTTAAGCTGTTGATTCTTCGACCGATTTCAATCGCTGCAAGGATTTGAATCGCCTTCGCTTCGCCGATTCCATGAATAGCCGTTATTTCTTCGATTGATGCATCCTTTAGGAGCCGAAGTCCCTCAAATGTGCGAATCAAGCGGCTTGATAGTTGAATAACAGACTCATTCTTTGTTCCTGTTCGTATCAACAGCGCAAGCAATTCTTGGTTGGAAAGACTTTTTGGTCCTTCTTGCAAAAAGCGTTCACGGGGACGCTCTTCTTTAGGAGTATCCCTTATTAACATTTTTTCTTCCATTGTATCCTTCCTTCCCTTTACAGGACGAAAAAGGAGGAATGGCCGCCTACTCTACAGGATTAGGGGTAAACGCTTTTAATTCACGGGCAAGCCGGGAAACAGGTAAACCTACTACGGTAAAATAATCACCGTCTATTTTTTTCACGAACAATGAGCCAAACCCCTGAATGCCGTAGCTGCCCGCCTTATCAAAAGGTTCGCCGCTATCGAGATAAGTCTTCAGTTCTTCTTCCTGCAGGTCCCAAAAAGTAACATGAGTTTTCTCTGCAAACACAGTGAATCGATCGTTCTGTACGAGGGCGACTCCAGTATACACACAATGTGTACGTCCAGACAGAAGCATCAACATCCTGCTGGCATCATTGCGGTCGACAGGTTTTCCAAGAATCTCGTTATCAATGGCTACAACCGTATCCGATCCAATCACACAGGAATCTGGAAAATCAATTGCTGCCGCCTTTGCTTTTCTTAATGCGAGTTCTCTGACTGCCTGTTCTGGGTCTAAGTGAGAGGCAACGCTTTCGTCAACATTGGTGTTGACTGTAGTAAATGGTATTTGAAGGAATTGCAGAAGTTCTTTTCTTCGCGGTGAAGAAGAAGCTAAAATCACTGGATGCATGAAACCACCTTACCTTATTGTCATGATAGAGAGATACTCTCTTATCGTACCAAATAGATGAACAAGTAACAATCTTTGTCATCAATTATGTCGAAAACTATCTATAAAACTACTTGAAAGACAAAGAACCTCACATCGTGAGGACGATTTGCCATTATTCGTGTTTATTCTTTGTATTTCCCGGAAAATAAAAAGTTCATTACTTTTGATAGTTTTGTAAAAACATCAGCAATTTATCTTGTGTTTGGAGCAACTGGGTCTTCTCTTGTGAGCTTTGGTATTGCCGATGCAATTCAGCAGCTGCTGTCAACTGATTATAAGCGTCTGATAAAGTAGCTGAAGAGGCTTTCTTAACTTCCGTTTTAAGTGCTGCGAGCTGTTTATCGATTTTCTCTTGATTCAGCTTAGAGTCGGATCCTAGGAGTTGTGCCGAAGAGTCCTTTGTTAATTGTTGATAAACTGGAACCATATCACCAAGTATTTTTTGTTCCTTTTCTTTTGCACCTGATTTAATGGTTACTTCTTTCCAAAAAACATCTACATCATAGGTTTTTAAAAATACAGCCAGTTTTTTGGTCTCCTCTAATGTACTTGAAGCACCCAAGTACAGCACAAACTGATCTTCTTGCTTAAAAATCTCTGCTGGTACATTCTTTTCAGCCACTTTTTGCTGAATCTCGGCTGCCGCTTCTTTCGTTGTAAAAATTCCGCCTTGAACAAGAAACGTTTTAATTTCTGTTACCGCTGCTACCGCTTTCTTTTTCTTCCCTGTATCTGCCGTTTCGACCGGCTTTTCAGTTGGAACATTTTCCCCTTCGTACGTCTGTGTTCCGCTGGTGGCCGTCCCTGCAATCGTCTTTAAAACGATAAACCCTAAGCTTGTCCCGATAATCACAGCACAAATGATCGGAATTAAATACGTTTGTAAAAATACAATCGGTTTCTTTTTGTTTGGAGAAATCCAGCCATTTCCAAAAGAAAAAAATCCAGGTTTTGGTTTCTTCATTTCCGGAACGTTTCGCTCCGACTCTTCATCCTCTTCTGGCAGAATCCAGTTGAAGCTTTCTTCAGGTTCAGCCGCCGCTGCTGCTTCTGGTTTTGACTCCACAAGCGTTCCATCTTTAAACGTTTTAACCTGGCCATTTATCTTTATCGTAATTTTTTTAGGATTATTCAGGTTGTCCATCCCACAACCTCCTCATCACGGTCATTTTGTTCATCCTATCATAGAGACAAAAAAAAATAACAAGACTTTTGTCGTCTTGTTATCAATAGCTTTCGTCAATTTATTTAGGCGTGACCAGTTCGACATTTAATTCAGAGATGGGCGCAGGTCCATCAATCAACTTCGTATTCTCCATGCGCGAACACAGCTTCCGCTTTTCACCATATAAACAGATGCTTACTACTTTTTCTTTCTCAACCTTTACGTAGGAACCGTTAGTGGTAGTCCAGAGCGTTCCTGTATCAGGGTCTTTGATTTCATCCAAAAATCCCTCTTCAACAAGTAATTTATACGAGATTTGATCACCTACATCATGATCATTTGCCACTTGATCTTTTAAATAATAGGTTGCCGCATCCTTTACTGCATACGAATTAGAGACAAATGACTGAGTCCTAGCTTTCTCAATAAGCCCGCCGACTGCCGGCACTGCAATCGCCGCAATGATTCCGAGAATCACGATTACCGTCAAAAGTTCGATCAACGTTAACCCCTGCTCAGATAAAGTCAGTCGTTTAGCTCTCATCTTCGCCGCTCTCCGCTTTCTCTGTCACAACTGGTGAATTATTAAATGGATCCCGTTTATTACTCGGCTTCGGTGCTTCAATAGTCGGCATTTGATCTTGCAGATCGCTTAGGGTTGGTGCGTAAAAGACAGAGATGGTGAGTTGATATTCCAACTTTTCACTGCTCTGTTCGATGGAATGAATCTCTTCAGAACCGTTAAACGTTAAATTATCTACCTTAAGAATTCGTTTCATCGAATGCAAAGATTCTAGAAAAGCTTCCATTTCAAAAAAAGCAGGGGATTGCACGGTCATGGCAACCGATACTTTTTTCACACCTTGAGGAAGGAGATCCACAACCTCTGCTGCCGGGTCCCCTTCTTCATTGGCAGGCTCTTCTTCTGTTGTTGTTGCTGTTGCTTGTTCATTGGTTTCTCCTGCCGTAGCAGTACTAGATTCCGCAGCTTTTGCATTCGCAGCTGCTAAAGCGGCGGCACTTTCTTCTTCACTTAAGATAACCTCACCATCAACAAAAGCCATGGTTGTAATGGCGCTGCCGGAGATCACTTCTGCTTTTTCTAAATTCAACACCAATTGGTCAACAGCTTCTTTAACCGGCAGCTGCTTCTGCAGTTCAACTGTGGTAGCAAAGCTTGTACTCCCAGTTGATGAAAGTTCCGCATTCAATGCTTCCATCTGTTTTTCCTGATTGGATAGCTCTGTTTCCTTCGTAGTTATCTGTGTATTCAACGGACTGAGTTGCCAAAAGTAAAGACCGGTGAACAAAAGCGAAACAATCAATACGATGGCGAAAAAGACTAGGAACTGCTTCTTATCGATTGCACCTTTCATTCAGGGTTCTCTCCTTCTGCTTCATCTTTTGTGTCCAATTCCTTGTCACTCTCTTTACCTTCCGTATCATCCTTCACAGTTTGTCTGTTTAGGGAAAGTGTATAGAGGGCGAGATAACGAGGCATAAACGGATCATTGATTAACTTCGACTCATTTTCTAGGTTATCTTCTTGATCTTTTAAATCAATTATTTCGGCTGATGTCGTAATCCCAGTTAATTTAGCATCCTTAATCCATTCCGACTCAGTCAGCTTCGTTAAGTAAAAAGCAGCTTCACGCGACGAATCAAATTGAATCGATAAATTAATACTGCCATCATCATTATAAGCAAAGTTCTGAAAGAAGCCTCTCTCTGGCAAAAAAGAGATTAAGTGCTGTAATACCGGTACTGTCTCAATCGGATAATCACGAGCCCACTCAACAATTTTTTCAAGTTCAGCCGCAGAATTAGAGCTTTCAAAAGTAGCAATCTTTTGACTTTGCACAGCAATCGTTTCTTCCATTCGCAGTGTTTGTGATTGAAGAGACGCGAGACTTTCTTGTTTCGCTGCGTATTGCCAGTAAAACAAACCGATTCCTATCGCTGTTAGGACGAGAAAAAAGATAATAAAAACAGGCAGTCCTGCTTTACGCGGTGCTTTTTTCGGTAATAAATTAATATCGACTAGCATCACTTCACCCCTTTCAGAGCGAGTCCGCAAGACAATAGGTACTGATTTGGAAGGATTTCTCCTTTAGTTGGTGTTAGTAATTCCGTATCAATAAAATCGATTGACGGTTCAAAGCGGCGGCCGATTTCTTCTGAAATTTCTTCTAAAAACGGATGATCACCAGTAAGCAGGATTTTTGTTACATCCACAGCTCCGCGGTTTAAGGAATATTTATAGAAATCAATAACACGTTCAATTTCTGTATAGGTATCTTCAAGCATGGTCATATAATCTGTTTTCTCATTTTTTTTCAATACTAACTCATACTGTTCAGTGATAGTTGAAAATTCTTTTTCCCACTCACCCGCTTCATCTGAGATAGAAATCTGTCTCATAAACACTGGCTTATCATCGAAAAAAATACTAGCATTCACTGTTTCAAGGTCAACTTGCAGCAGCATGAGGTGATCTTCCGCACTTGCCTGTCCACTTAAATCATACAGTCGGTATAAAGACAGCGGCGAAATATCAGCGGCAATCGTCTTTAATTTACATTCTTCTAGAAGATCACTATATTCGGAGACAATACTTTCTGGAGCAGCAAATAGCAGTAGTTCTTTTTTATCGTTGGTTTCATCAAGGACAACTGCATCAAAAACAGGGTCTTCGAAGGGAAGATGGATCGTGACCCCAAGTTCTAGATAGAGGTAACCCTCAATTTCATCATCTTTTACCTCTTTGGGAATCATGATTTTCCGAATAATGATAAACGGATCAGGCACTAAAAAGCGAACCTGTTTTTTTGTCAATTTCCATTCATCGATGATTTCATCGAGTATATTTTGCAGTGTCTCATGATCAAGAATCTTTCCGTCGCGAATCACACCAGCAGGCAAATAATGTTCACCATATGATTGAATCACAGGTGGATTAATGGATTTAAGTTCCGTGTGCCGGATGACATGATCTTTAAATACGAGATTGACAATTTTTTTATTCCCGGTAAATGAGAGAGCCATAGAGAGTACCCCTTATCTTAAAAAGTCATGGTGCAGAGAGAAAGTGAAAATACCAGTTTAGTAGTTGTTCACCGTAAAAATAGGCGGTCAGTGTTCCAAACACAATAAATGGACCAAAAGGAATGGGATTTTTGCGTTTAAGCAGACCAAGCATCATGCCAGCAATACCGATTACAGCTCCATACAAAGTGGCAAAGAAAAACGAAAGCAAGACAAGCTTCGTACCAACAATAAAGCCCAAGAGACCAAACAGTTTGATATCGCCGCCGCCCATGCCGCCTTTGCTAATTACTGCAATAAACAACAACAGTCCAAAGCCAACTGCAGCCCCGAGCAATGAATCCCACCATGGACCAAGCGGGAGAAAGAACCGTATAAACAAAAAAACAACTGTAAAAAACAGAAGTATTTTATCTGGTATCAACATATATGTAACATCGGACACAAAAATAATCATACAAAGCGAAATCAATGACCAAGCAACAAATAACTCGCTTGTCCAGCCAAGCACTAATGGCGCAGCTGCAAACAACAGCCCTGTCATCAATTCAACAATTGGATAAAGCGGAGAAATCCGCGACTTACAGCCGCGGCACTTCCAGCCTAAACCTATATACGAAACAACTGGAACTAATTCAAAAGCCGAAAGCTCTTTATCACAAGTCGGACAAGCCGAGCGCCGCGTTGTGAACGACTGCTTTACCGGGACGCTGAGACCGACTACGTTATAGAAAGAGCCTAGGGAAAGGCCGAGTATAATAATTAAAGAGTATATTAATATCACTAAATATCACAACACCTTATCTATTACTTATCTACAACGGCAGATCTTTTAAGCTCACTTTTTCCTTTATCGAGTATATTTCTTTTTCCATTAACTAATGTAACTTTATAAGTATAATTCGTCCCAGTTTTAGTAATTTGCACAAAAGAATCATCAATATTATAGTTTCCGCCATCAGGGTCTTCGAAATCATCAATTTGGTTATCCGCAATCATTTCTTTCAATGTATATGTTTTTGTATCTTCGTTTGAATTAGAAGATACCCAAATCTTAGCTGAGCTGATCATTTGCTGTGCATTAGCTACGTGCGCATCTTTCTTCGTATTATCGATCAATCCGCCGATACTTGGGATAGCAATGGCTGCGATGATTCCGAGAATAACGACTACGGCTAACAGTTCGATAAGTGTCATGCCTCGTTCGTTTTTGAGTGCTTTTTTGACAAAATTCATGTTTATTCCTCCTAATGGTATATGTAGGGCTTTTTACCCTATTTTCTTTGTTAATACATATAATACTATATTTTCCTCGAAGAGTATATACATAGTATGTCATTTTTTTACATGCTACATTTTGTCTACTTGGTTAAATATATCGAACATTGGGACCATAATGGCTAGGACAATGACCCCAACAATTCCTGCTAAAAATACAATCATTAATGGTTCAATGAGAGACTTTAACTGGTCGGTGCTATTGTCTACTTCCTGATCATAAAAGTCGGCTACTTTAGACAGCATGGCATCCAGTGCACCGGTTTGTTCACCAATGCTGATCATTTGCGTAATCAGCGGCGGGAAGGCCCAGTGATCCTTCATTGGTTCGGTAATCGATTGGCCTCGTTCTAATGCATCGCGAGCGTCACGGACGACTCGGGCAATGACTTCATTTTCTACAACTTCTTCTACAATCGTCATGGCATGAAGAATTGGGACTGAACTTGCGAACAGAGAGCTTAGCGTACGCGTTAATTTCGCCAATGCCGCCTTTTGTATCATGGAACCGAATAACGGAATTCGCATAATCGCATAATCATAGTAATATTTCGTTTGTTTATTTTTTTGAATATAGATAATTCCTACTACTAGTAAAATGATAATCAGTACAATAAAGTACCAAGCTTGTTGCATAAAGTCACTAGCATCTAAAACAAATTGGGTGATCGCTGGAAGTTCACCGCCAAAGTCCGAAAACATATCCGCAAATGTCGGCACGACGCTTGTAAGTAAAAAAATCACAACAACAATCGCCATGATTCCGACCACCGCCGGATACGCCATCGCTGATTTGATTTTGGAGCGGGTCACATTTTGTTTTTCAAAAAAATCGGCTAGTCTTTCTAGCGTTTCATCCAAATTACCGCCTGCTTCACCCGCGCGAATCATATTAATGTACATCGGTGAAAAGATTTTCTTATGCTTGGCGGTCGCCATAGACATGGGATTTCCTTCACGCAGGTCTTGTTCCACCTCTATGAGTGCTTTTTTAAGATACTTACTTTCCGTCTGCTCGGCTAATATCCTTGTCGAATCAACCACCGACACCCCCGCTCTAAGCAAAGTGGAGAATTGTCGGATATAAATGACGAAATGCTTTAGTTTTACAGGATTACCAATGGTAATGTCCTTAGTCAGCATCGTTTCTGGCACTAGGGTCATCTCAATTACGCGGATTCCGCTGCTTCGGAGTTTCTTTACGGCATCACTTTTGGTAGGCGCGGTTACGCTGCCAGACTTTTTACCGTTTTTGTCTCTGCCGGTATAGTTGAACTTAGCCATTTACTCCACCCTACCCTGTATAAACGTGTACGCGTTTTCCTTCGAGATAATCCCTGCATCAAGTAATTCTTTAATGCTGCTCTCGAGCGTATGCATTCCTTGAGCACGAGATGTTTGCATCACATTCACAATTTGATGAATTTTTTCATTACGGATTAGATTGGATACCGCTGCATTATTAATCAAAATTTCAGTGGCTGCTTTCCGGCCTTTTTTATCAATCGTTGGGAATAACCGTTGAGATACAATCGCCACTAATACAGAAGCAAGCTGAATTCTTACCTGTGCTTGCTGTCCGGGTTCAAAAACATCGATAATCCGATCGATGGTTGTCGGAGCACTCGATGTATGGAGTGTAGCAAAGACCAAGTGTCCAGTTTCAGCAGCGGTAATAGCTGTTTGAATGGTTTCTAAATCACGCATCTCACCAAGAAGAATCACATCAGGATCCTGACGTAGGGCTGAACGTAATCCATTGGCGAAATTATTCGTATCAAAGCCGACTTCACGCTGATCAATAATACAATTATGGTGCTTATGCAAATACTCAATTGGATCTTCAAGCGTGATGATATGTTTACGCATTGTATAGTTCATATATTGAATCATCGCAGCCAGTGTGGTAGATTTCCCACTTCCGGTTGGTCCGGTGACTAGAACGAGTCCTTGAGGCTTGGCTGCAATTTGCTTTAATGACTGAGGCAAGTCCAACTCTTCAAGCGTCGGAATTTTCGTGGGAACAATTCGGATTGCCATGGCTACACATGAACGCTGAAAATAAGCATTGATCCGAAATCTCGACACACCAGGAATTCCGTAGGAAAAATCAAGTTCTCCTTTTTCCTTAAATTCATCCCACATATTATCTGGGATGATTCCACGCGCCATTCCCTCTGTTTCTTCCGGTGTGAGAAGCTCTTTTCCGTATTTCTTTAGTTCTCCATTTAACCGCATAACAGGCGGCACACCTACGGTTACATGGATATCTGACGCCTTTAATTCATGGCCTGCACGCAGAAGTTGATCAATTTTCGTTTTCATAACTGTACCCCTTTACTCTAATACTGCTACACGCAATACTTCTTCCGTTGTGGTTAGACCCTGTTTTACCTTTAACAAGCCATCATCCATTAAGAATACAGTTTTAGCCTTAATGGCCATTTCGCGAAGCTTCGAGAAGGACTCACCGTTCATAATGACTCTTCTCATATCATCTGTCAGTACGAGTATCTCATGGAGAGCAATTCGGCCTTTATAACCGGTCATATTGCAGGAAGCACAACCTCTCCCCTTGGTTACGTGATCAACTTTAAACCCACGTTTTGCAAAAATCTCTATTTCTCGTTTGGATGGTTCCTGTTTTTGCCCACAATCTCGGCAAACCCGGCGGACAAGCCGTTGGGCGACAACACCGCTCAACGACGAGGCAACTAGAAATGGTTCAACTCCCATATCTACAAGCCTTGTAATCGTACCAAGCGAGTCATTTGTATGAATCGTACTTAAGACCAAATGACCCGTGAGCGAGGCTCTGATTGATACTTCTGCGGTTTCCCTGTCACGGATTTCTCCCACCATAATAATATTCGGATCTTGCCGAAGAATGGAACGAAGTCCTGCTGCAAAGGTCATCCCAACACTTGCATTTACTTGAATTTGATTAATTCCTTCTAATTGATATTCAACGGGGTCTTCAATCGTAATGATATTCACTTCTTCGCTGTTCAAGAGATTCAGCGCTGCATACAATGTGGATGATTTTCCTGAACCTGTTGGACCCGTTATCAGGACAATCCCATTGGGCTGATCAAGCATCGTACGAAAACGCTGCAGATTTAAGTTATTGAAGCCTAGCTTATTTAAGTCATTCAACGAACTTCCAAGATCGAGAATTCGGAGAACGATTTTTTCACCAAAAACGGTTGGAAGACTCGATACCCGTAAATCAATCGGTGAGAATTCTAAATTGACTTTAATCCTGCCATCCTGGGGAACCCGGTGTTCGGTTATATCTAATTTAGCCATAATTTTAATTCGGGCAGTCAGAACATTTTGCATCGATTTTGGCAATACTTTTTCGGTACGCAACACCCCATCAATCCGGTAGCGGACCACGATTTTAGTTTCTTGGGGATCGATATGAACATCACTCGCCTTTTGTGTCACCGCATTGGAGAGAATTTGGTTTACCAAGCGAATCACTGGAGAGTCTTGATCCCCTCTTTGCTCTTCTTGAACAGCATTTTTTGAACTGGAGAGGTCATCTAATAGCTCGACTAGGCCTTCATCCATGTCGTAATACTTAGAAATCGTCCGCAGGATATCATCCTTTGTCGCAATGGCCGTTTCAATTTGAAAACCTGTCGCCAAACGTAAATCATCAATCGCTATAAAGTCCATTGGATCGGCCATCGCAATATAGAGCCGTTCTCCGTCTTTTTTCAAGGGAATAAGCAAATTTCGTTTAGCCGTTTCCTTTGAAAGCAGCGCGAATAACTTTGGATCAAATGGATAATTAAACAAACTGACATGCGGAATTCCAAGCTGGAATTCTAGAACTTCGATCAGCTGCTGCTCCGTAATAAAGCCTTTACGAAGCAAGACATCTCCGAGACGCTGATTTTTCGTTTTTTCCTCTAATGCAGCATGAAGCTGATCTTCATTAATAAGACCAGCTTCTACTAATAAATCACCTAAACGTTTTCGGGTTTGTGACATAGTTAAACCCCGCTTTTCTTATTTTTCCGGTGCATCTGGATCTTCCCAGATATTATCATCGGAATCCTCTGTTCGTTCAGAATCAACTTCCTTGTTCGGTGTGGGCGAATCCGAGTCCGTAGAGTCACCAGTTTCCCCCTGATTGTCACTCTCATCGGTTTCTTCCGTACGACCATCCTCACTATCAGAACCCGACTCATCTTCCACACCATCACTGTCTTCATCCTTTTCAACATCAGAAGGATCTTCTGATTCTTCATCCGTACTTTCAACTACTGGAACAGATAATGGATGAATTTCAATTCGATGAATAGGCGCATAAAAATCTTCTGAAATTTCTTCTGATTCAATCAAATTCCCTTTTTCATCAGAAATTTCCCTTGTGATTTTAATCGAGATTCCTTCTTTACCTGGTTCAGTTACGTTCATCTGCCCGCTGGTAAGCTGCGAGTCAAATTGAATGATTGTTTTTGGTTGATACCTTTTTTCGGCACTTTTCTTTACTTTGTATTGATTCAGGAACGATTTCCCTTTGAGTAGCACATTTAAGTTTTTACCACTTTGGGTAAATTCAAGGAAGTAAGAATTTTCATTTATGTTTGAAAAAACCAAATCAGTATTCTTTTTCGTATTGACCTTCGCTTCCATACCCAGATTCGCATAGCTTGGAAACTTTGTACTTACGCTTCGTTCGATAATTGCAAAATTCGTCGGAAGAATGGTTTCATAGATGCCTGTCGCAATCCGGCTCAATGCTCCCGTACTATAGATTTTATCTTCCTGAAGATCTTTCAGTTTGTTCAACAGCGAAAATTGTGTTCTCCCCTGAATCTCAACAGGTTGTATCAAACTGATTATTTCTTTAATCTCACTGCTATATTTTCCTGTTTTAATGACTGCTTTTGCGATTACTTCATCCTCAGCAGTCACTCCATCCAAATAATTTTCTAAATGGAACCGATAAGAACCAGCGGTAAGCATGGTTGCGCTCGCACTTATATCGTTTGCCAGCTGCTCCGTATTTACCGCCTCCGAAGATAGTGAAATTGATGTATCATATACTGCTTCCAACAAAGTTTCCTGATCAATCAATACTGAAACTAGATTTTTTTGACCAGATTTTACATTTGCCAGTGTTTCTTCTACTCGAAACTGAGTATCAACATCACTCGCCTGATTTTCGATTTCTTTATACGTAAGATTAATGGTCGTTCCTTGCTTCCAAGCTACAATCTCTTCCTCTAGCAACTTCTTAATCTCCGGTTTCGTCTTACCTGAAATATTCAGACCTCCAAGTGTCGTTCCTGGTTCCATAATATCTTGGTCATTGACCAACTTATTAAACGCTGATGCCCCAAAATGTGAAAAACTGAGGATATAACCTGTTGATAGGATAAGAGCAAGAAATAATTTCAGCGTCTGCTGGTTCCTCACATTTAGTTCTCTCCTTTTAGACGATTACGCTTCCACATTCATGGACAAACCAACCAGTACACCCGGTCCCACTTCTTGTGCATGCCTAATGTCTTCCTCTGATAAAACAGAGCCTTCAGCGAAAAGTATATTCCCTGATGGATCTTCGACATTACGAATTAATTTCTTTCCTTTTAACAACTCAATTTGCTTATTCTTGATTTCCATACCCTCGTCAAGAAACATTCCCTCTTCCACATCATCACTGTTTAGTAATTGGTTCGGGTTATCAAGGAAGTAACTCGGCGCTTCTTCCGTGACGATTAGAATATCTTTTCCGAATGTTAGAACGGTTTCAGAAGGAAGAATCACTTCTTTATCCTTAATCTTTATCAGCATACCAATCACATGACCGTTGTCTTCATCTGTGAAAAATTCCATAACAGACCCTAGAAGTTCACCTTTACGAGTCATCACTCTTGCATCTGTTATTTTAATTTTTTTATTGACCAGCTGGTTCGCAATTGGAATTTCATTCAAATCTATAACCGCGCCCTCACTATCTACTGTTAGTGCATACTCTCCAATTCCAATTACTTTTTTAAATGGAATGGCTTTAACACTTACCTGCCAGTCTTCATGCTCTATTGTTAGAAAATCGACCGATCCCTTTTCTGGATTAATCACCAATGATTTAACTGTGCCAATTTCAAGTCCCTCTGAAATACTTATAATGGGAAGTCCTAGCATTTGTGCGCTTGTTCTCATTTCTTCACCCTACCTAGTCTATGAATTTAGATTATTGTATGCTGCTTATCTAGTTGTTTAAAATGATAATCTAGTATGATCCTTGCAGAAACGATTGCTCAGATAACTAATTTCTGCCAGCACAACCGGGTATGCTTGGAATTTGTTCTCTAAACGTGCTAAAAGCTGTGTCAGCTTTTCTTGATTTTTCGTCTGAACGTACTGCTGAATTAACATGTTGGCAAATATATAATAATCCTGATGCGGCAGACTATCGTCTAAATAACTGCTGACCAGCAGTTCATAATCCTGATCACTCTTCTGTTTTTTAGCAAGTACTAATTCCTCTATTAATGTCTGGAACAGCTCTTGTTGGAGCTTGGTTTTATGAACAGGCATTTCAGATTGAGAATCTTCCTTTACTGCTTCTTGTTGTTCAATACTAGTATCTATATCGGTTATAGCTGGTGCTTCTTCAGCAATTTCAGCTAAAGCTTCTACTTCTTGCACCATGATTTCTAAATGTTCATCAATTTCCGCAGGGCCTTCTGCTGTTTCTGTTTCCTCTATGAACTCTAAGATTTCTTCTGAATCAATTTCTTCTACTACATTCTGTCCAATCCACTCAGGTTGTTCTTCTAAACTAGCAGCGGCTTCACTGTCAGTAAACACTTCAACATAGACATTCTCTTCAAGTGAATCTATTTCCTCAGTAACATTTTCACTTTCAAGAAGCTCAGCCAGTGAAATGACTTCTTCAGATTCCTTACCTGCTTCACTAATCAGATTTTCATCTTCGTTTACAGGTACTTCCTCAACCTTGATTGTCTCCGACTCCAACACTTCTAAAAATAAATCTTCGTCCCACTCATCCACAATTTCTGCTTCTGTTTCATCAGACTCTACAACCTCTAAAAATAGGTCCTCATCCCACTCTTCTACTAGTTTCGACTCAGAAACGGACGGCTTGTCCTCTACATCTGGATCTTCCACTTCCATTTGGTTTTGGAAAAAGTCAAACTCTTCAGAAGTTAAAACTGGGGTTGGATTAGATTGAGCTTCTGGATCATTCTTGATTTCTTTTTCCAAAATAATGTGTTCTAAATCAGGTTCACTATCAAAATCAACTATTTCTTCTTTTGATTCATGAAGAAGCTGTTCGAAATCTTGATCTCCTTGTTCACTAAAATTAATTGCCTGTTCGATTCCTTTATCATTTACTGTCGATTCGGCAGAATAATTGTATGAATAGTCCTCATTACCTTGTTCATTTCCTATCAAAGCAAATAACTCGGTTTTCTTCTCAAATAGATAGGTAAATATAACGAGAAGAAGCAATGATAGAAGAGCACCTAACCAAGGATTGTAGGTAAAATTAGCTATTAATCCCGCCATAGCGGCGATCATAGCTGCCCCCATAAGAATTACTTTCCCCTTAAAATCGATACCCATCGGGAGAAAATAAAAAATTGGAATTAGAAAAACCAGAGAAATACATGCAAAAATAATCGTTTCCAATTTATTGCCCCTTCTCTAAACT
Source organism: Peribacillus sp. FSL H8-0477 (assembly GCF_038002765.1). Taxonomy (NCBI): domain Bacteria; kingdom Bacillati; phylum Bacillota; class Bacilli; order Caryophanales; family Bacillaceae; genus Peribacillus; species Peribacillus sp. FSL H8-0477. The sequence continues at coordinate 1,387,592 of NZ_JBBODE010000001.1, forward strand.
TGTATTTTTTTCGTATAAAAGAATTTATAACCATAATTACAAAAATCGCCTATAATTATTGTATAATAAATACAGTTATATTGAAAGAAGGGAAAGCTATGAAAAAAATGATTTTTTTCAATACCCAAAAAGGATTTACCTTAATTGAAGTCCTTCTATCAGTCTCACTGCTGGGTATTATTTCCGTTTCTATCCTATCATTCTTCAATCAATCCTATGATTATACAAAAAACAACCAAAGTAAAACGGTAGGTATAAATGTTGCTAGAAACGTTGTTAATTATATAGAACAGCTGGATTTTGATAAAACGATGACTTATCTTACTAACACAACAACAAGCCCATTAGTCCTAAATAAAAGTAATTGTGCCGACCTCAGCAGTGACGCTACCTGCCAAAGGATCTTTGAATCTGTCATTAACAACGTTCGATTTGAAGCCGTCGTTACACTAAATAAGTATGAAAAAGATTCTACTGAGAAAATTGATGCAGAAGTCGAGACCCCCCTTCAATTAGAAAAAAACTTGATACCGATTTCTGTTAACGTTACATGGAATGAACAGGACACCACGGTGAAAGGGATTATAAAAAAATGAAACAACTACTTTCATCTAATCGCGGTTTCACGCTCATTGAAGTTTTACTGACTGTAATGATTGGGACAATTGTCTCTTCTATGATTTATTTATTATTTACGACCGGACTCAATCTCTATCAAAAAATCCAAATCGAAGGACAGCTTCGAGATGAAGCCGATTATATAGCGACGATGATTTTAGATGAAATGTACAGCAATTCTCCTGAAAGTATCGAAACGACAGCTGATGGCATTAAGCTTAACCGGGCCGGTACAAAAGAGATTAACAGCTATCTTATCGAGGATACTGATACGGATAAAGCGGAAATAGACATTTATTTTAAAAATGGTCAATTTACGATTAATAGGACCAAAGAAAGTGGAACTGAGACGACGGTTTTAGATATTCCAAGTGCAACCTTACTAGATGAGTTAGACGGCAAGAAAACAGAGATTTCACTAGCCCCTTCTTCTGCTTGTACAAATAAGGGAGACCAAAAAGAATGTACACATGGCACACTCAATGTAACGATGGTTATCGAAAATAATCCTCGAATACAAGGCTCACTGATTAAAACAGAACCGCTCGTTCTCGAGAGCAGCTTCGGATTTTAAGGAGGATCATATGTTAAAAAGTCAAAAAGGCTCCACACTTATAGCCGTCATGCTGGTCTTTCTCGTTCTGACAACCCTGCTTCTAGTCCTTTTAGCTGCAAATATTGGCGGTGCTAAACGTACCGAAACGCGTGAAACGGATATTACCGAAAATCTAGATGCGCTGGCTGCCATGAAAGAAGGGGTTGCTGTTACCCAAGCATTTATCACTAATAACAGCCCGACTCTGCTTACTTCAATCACTACCTATGATACGCAACTTAAAAAATTTATGGATGAAGAAAATGCTAAAAACATTGGATACAAGCTTAAGGATACAACTAGTGCCCCTCTGACAGCTGGTTTTACGAGAGTACTAAAGGTAACTAGTCCACCTTACAGCCAGTTAGTTTATGTAACCGCCACTCCAAGCTTTCTAAAATATGCACTCGGATCGCGTTCAAATCTAACCATGAATGGTTCGCCCTCCATCCAAGGAGATATTTATTCACGGTATTCCTTGAATATTAGTAATGAAGCATTATATATGAATAACGGCGTGCTTCAATCAAAATCAACGTATCTCCCAGTTAGTAAACATTCACCCGAAGTTACTTCAGAACTTTTTATTGAAGAAGGGGATCTACAGCTTTGTACGAGTGGAAACTGTTATAGTAAAACCGCCAATGCTTATAAAAAAACAGCCGGCTGGGGAACCCTATCCCGTGAGAAGTTACCAATAGATATCCACACAGCTTTTAGTGACAAATATGCCCCACGATACGCACAACTGGATGCACCCTTTGCTGATATCGATATCCCTGGTACTTTTCTAGAAAAAGCAAGAGATGTCGGGATTATGCTAAGCGATTTTCCTACTGCGTTTTACGATACAGAGGAAAAAAGAAATGAAGCTAAAGTCGCCCATATCCGCGATCAATTAGCAAAAGAAGCTCCAACGTATACAGATTCGAAAAAATTAGAAAAACCTCCAGCATCTCCATATATATTGTATCGCGGCGATCCAAATATTAATGTATCCTCCTTAACCGTACCTGAGGATGGATGGCTGATTATTGATGGTGACGCAAATTTTGAAGATAACGCTCAAAAAGCACTCGATATAAAAGGAAATATTTTAATAACCGGTAATTTAAAGCTGACAGGGAACTTGAGTTTTGATTCTGTTATCTATGTATTAGGCCAAACCACCATAAAAAATGCTAATATTCATTGTTATCAAAATTCCTGTACAACCGGAACAATTGATAAAGATATTTGGAAAAATCCCGCCTTTATTTTAATGACTCAGGGCAATTTAGATATTAACTTAGTTAATAAATTTAACAAAACTACAGCTGGAATTAATGGATATCTGTATACCGCTTCAGTCGCGGATGTCTATGGAGTAGGATCGTTACTGAATGTGACGGGCGGCCTCTTTTCAAAAGATAACTTAACAATTAATAGTTTTAGAGGGAATGCAGCAGAGGGCACCCCTGAACTGACTTTTGACGAAAAAGCTGATATTGAATTTTCAAGATTTAAAATCGTTAACAATAAACGACTATTTTTCGAACAAGAAGATGCATTACCTAAAGTTAAACAGCTTTCCGCCGTTCCAGATCGACTGGAAAAAGATAACTAACAAAAAAACTCCGCTCAGATTAGTCAGCGGAGTTTTTTAATGTATCCATCACGTCTTCATGCTTCCATTCTTTTGCGTATCCATAAGCAGTTATTCCTTCAGGACTTTTTAACGCTGCGTTTGCTCCGGCTTTGAGTAACAAATTAACTACTTCAACGTTACCAAACTCACTAGCATACATGAGCCCTGTTTTTTTAGCTTTATCCTTTGTATCTACGGCTATATTATGTGTAAGAAGCAAGCTGACGATATCACTCCGGCCATTAAGAACTGCACTGATTAAAAGGCTATTGCCACTTTTATCTACGACGTTAACCTGCTTCTTATCTGCCTTTATCAGCTGTTCACAAACCTTCGTTTTTCCTGACTGCACAGCGTAAGCTAGAGCCGTTTCACCAGTTTTATTGCTGACAGCTGGAGATATTCCTTCTTCCAGCAAGAGCTTCACTACCTCATCATTGCCTTTTAATGAGGCATAATGCAGGGCCGTATTCCCCTCGTTATCAACAAGATTCAACTGATCCTTATCCTGTTTTATCGCTGTTTTAAACAACTTAACAGCATCTTTTTGCATGTCAGGATTACCTTCAAGCTGAATACTATCATTCAATGAAAGTGACAGCTGAACAAACAGCGGCATGGCTGATTGTTCATTGATTTTCGCGTTTTTTTCCAATAGTTCGTTTGCGATAGCATACTCCTGATAAGCAATCGCATATTCAAGCGGTCGTCTACCATTCTCTGTTTCTGCTTTTAGTAGTTTCGAGTTATCTTCTAATGACTCCAACACCTGTTTTTTATTTCCAGAAGTAATATTTTCTATAAATGCATGAAGTTCTTCAGGATTCACCTTAGCAGTTGCTGATGTATACGCATAGAAACCAGAACCGGCTGCTACCATAATAATCAAGAATATTACTAGATATTTCTTCAAAGGAGTTCTCATTTTACACCCTTTCTATGATGCATGCAGCGAAAAATAAAAAGAAAAGAGGGCATGGAGACTGCAGCCCTCTTGTTCCTTTTAATACTTATCATCATCGTTGTTATTACCGCCGCCACTGCCATTATCGCCTTCTTCACTGACTATGACAGACACCTCAGCAGTAAATTGCATTCCTTCTTCATCAATAACTTTTACGGTCACCATGGATTGACCTATTCGTTCGCCCGTTATCTCACCTGTAATTTTATCGAGTTTAACATAATATTCCTCACCCTTAGCTTGGGTAAACTCAGTGGATTTTACATTTGTTGAATCTGCTGGGTGTTTAATAACCGTAATAGTATTAGTCTGACCTTTGGTAATATATATCGGCCCGTCTACCGAAATGGATGTCAATGGTTGTCCAACCTTAACAGTTACCTTTGTTGTTACTTTTCCATCTGGAGTTGTTACCTCTAGTATAGTTTCACCTGTAGCATTTCCTTGAATTTTACCGTTCTCTACTACCGAGGCAATGGTTGGACTGAGTGAAGTCCACACCACTTCCTTATTTGTAGCATTATCAGGTTCAACCCTAACCGTAAATTTATCGTAAATCTCTGTTTTATCGATTTTCACACTATTAGGCGTCACTATGATATTTGTGACGGGTACATTTTTCACAGTAATAGTAGCAGTTTTTTCAGTCCTGACACCTTCTGAATTTAGTCCCGCGACAAACAGTTTAATTGTACCTTCTTTTAAACCTTTAATAGTGAAGTCATCTTTATTAATAGAAGCTGTTTTCTTATTATCCGTCTCATCAGCAAGCCAAACTTCTAAACTAGATCTACCATCTTCAGGTACTATAGCCGTAATAGGCAACGGCAATGTTTCACCAACATCTATGTCCATATCTTTTACAGTGAATTCTTCAACTGGAATCCGAACTGTAATGGTTGCACTAGCTTCTTTTACATTCCCAAAGTTATCGGTTACTTTTACTTTAACAGTGGTCTGACCTTCCTTAATAACCTTAGCAACACCAGTCGCAGGATTAATCTCTAGGTTTTTCCCACCACTCTCTTCACTCCAAACAATCTCTTTAATTCCAGCCTCTTCAGGAAGTATTTTTAAATCAAGGCTGAAATTCTTTTCAGAACCTTTACTTAAAATATAGCTTTCTGGGAGTTTAATCCCGGTCAAAGCCACATCAGCAAAGAAATTAATAGAATTGAATGCTGGTTTCTCCTTTTTATCGTTTAGGTCTGTATAGCTTAGTATTGAATCGTTAAGGGCATATTGACCTTTCTTAATCGGTGTTACTTGAACCGAAAAAGTTATGGGCTTTGCCGTAAATATAGGGTTTCTTTCAGTTCCGGATTTTTCATAAATGATATCAGAAAGGTTTCTAACCAGTTTGATTCCTGTTTCTTCACTGCCTGTTTTCGTTCCTTCTGAGACCACTTTTAAATTCGCTGGAAAATTTTCTAGTAACTGTATTGACTTAACACTTACTTCATCTATTTTTTTAAGCTTCAAGTCATTAACTAATGATTCAGCAGCTTTCCCTGTAATGGCCTGCGGCGTCACTATATAATCAACAATTACATTCTCCCCAGTTTTCACTGGACTTGGTGCTGATATAGAGCGATTCACTTCTAGACTAGCTGTTATCTTTTGAATAAGAACCTTAACTACCTTTTCACTTATAGCACCAGAAGCATCGGTTGCTTGAATTTTTATCAGAACCTCGCCGCCATTTGGCATTTCATGTCTCAATGATTCATTTATTGTCGATCCATTAGTAACATCATTATTGGTCGAGACTAATTTGTCATTTATAAACACCTTAGTAGACACTTTCTTATCTTTCAAATCATAATCTTGTAATGTGTATGATAATTCGATATTCTGATTTGTTGGAATGATTTGATTTTCTGAAGGCGTATGCACAGTAATTTCAGGTGCATGATTCGAACCTAAAAATGCACGGTACATCGTATTGACGAATAAACGTTGTTCTTCATCTGGAAAACCAGTACTTGTATGGCCAGTTCCTGAATAAGTAATATTCCCCTTAGAATACGTATAATAATGATTCCAACTGTCATTCGCATCCCGACTGTCTTCATCAATGTTATACCATGAAATGATATCGGGATCTTCTAAGTTCAATGTAAAATACTGATTATGAGTATTAGCAATTTTAATATTTGTTTTTTCATTACCTTGTGCATCTTTATCAATTGAGAATGGATAAGAAGTAACGAGCCCTTTATTAACTATTTTTGTGTTTGTTGCTTGGTTCGGTGCAGAATATCCTAAATTGGTCATTGGGTTATCTTGCCCTGTCGCATCTCTAAAGTTTTGCACCCAAGTGTTTGTAGTTGAACCATTTTCGATGAAAATTGTATCATGAGTAAACATAACACTTTGCTTAGAATTAATATAAGAATTTACAGTGTCAGCGGCAATTTGAGAAATAGCTGCTGATTTATTATATGAATCAGCGAACCCGAAGATCACCATATCGTATTTACCATTGATTGTCCGATGTGTTGTTGAATTAAATGTCGTCATGTTGACTACATCTATTTCAATATTATATTCATCTGTTCTTTTTAAATAGGATTGCTTCATGTTTGATTCGGTCTTTAGGGAACTTGAATTTGAACTATTCGTAACTTGAAGAACCTTTACATCTACTGATTTTCCTTTAAATTTAATCATACCTTTTTCATAACTTTTTAGATTCGTTGCATTGTCCACTAATTCCAGCTTCCAGTACCGTACCCCTGAATAGCCTTTTGGCAATACAAAGGAAATGGTTGACGAAGAAGATAACACATCTTTCTCAGCCACGATTTCATCTGTTGAATATTTATCGTCAAAATTAGAATCAATATATAGTTTAGCTTTTAAGCTTCTAGAATTAACATCAGCAGGAACGGTAACATTCATAGTAAAATCAAGCGTATTTCCCGGCACATACTGGGCTGTTTTACTAGGTTCTCTGGTCAAAGAATAACTAGGTGTTTGTTTATATGCATTGCTAGTTAAAAACTGATTAAAGTCTGATCTAAATTCTCTTGTTCCTGTAAAAAATTTCTTATCATATAAAATAACATTAGCCGGTGTATTGGATAAATACGTATTAAATTTTTCTTTTAATTTATTTCCTGTCTTGATGCTGTCTACGTCCAAAATAACAGGTTGACCCTTTATAATAAAATCTTCAATAATTTCATTTGCTTTTAACCTGGTTATGTCATTCATAACTCCTGAAGTATTATGATTTTTCCCGCTTACTCCCGTACTTGTATAGTTGCCTTCCATAATGGCAATCACATCATACTTGCCATCTAATTCCTCACGTAACGCAACAAATTTTTTCATCGTCATAACCGTATAGTCAAAATCATAATCAAAATTCCCTTTTTTAAGTTGGCTCGGTAATTGGGATCCTCCGGAAGCCACAATCTCAAGCACCCGTAATTTTGATCCTGATTGTATAGCTGCTTCGGCATTATTAGACATAGGTGTGAAAATCGAAAAAATCAGCAATAATGACAAAAAGATTGTACTTAGTTTCTTCATGTCCATACACATCGCTCTCTTATAATCTATTATTATTCCTTACTTTTATTATATAACGCGGTTCTTACAAAAATCTTGTTTATTTTACAAATTTTGTGACACAGGTAGACTTATCCCACATACTGAGCAACTTTGTTCCTTCCGGCCTGCTTAGCTCCTGTATACATGGCACGGTCTGCGTGACGAATCAGTGCTTGTTCGTCATCCGCATCAATAGGCGCAGTGGCTACACCCATACTGGCAGTAATCGTCACCAGCTGTTTGGAGCGGTGTTCATCAAGATCTGAATGGACCGCGAATGGTTTATTGGCAATCGATAATCGGATAAATTCAGCAAATTTAAAAGCTTCTTCCTTTGCTAGATTCGGAAGAAGAATTACAAATTCTTCTCCGCCATATCTAGCTAACGTTCCCGTTTTACCCACAATTGAATTCAGCCGTTCTGCTAACTGGCAGAGAATTTCATTGCCGCTTTGATGACCAAAACTATCGTTTACCGCTTTAAACCGATCAATATCGATTAAAATAAGTGAGACATTTTTCGTAATGTGGTTAGCTAGATTCGTAAACTGTACTTGCAGTTCTCGTTCTATATATCGGTAATTATATAAATTAGTTAATGGGCAGCGCTCGCTTTGCTGCATGGCCAGTGAATGGTGTCTAGCATTTTCAATAGCCACACCTAGATACGAACAAAGAATATCCATTATCATCATTTGATGGTTTTCATAGGCGCGTTTTTTTGTCGATACAAGCATGACTTCTGCTACAACCAGCTTGTCTCTGACAATCGGAATCGTCATAATACTCTCTATATTCGGCTCAATGATGCCCATATCGAGATGCTTCCATTCTTTGCGAGAATGAAAGAGTAACGCTTTCCCCGTCTGCCAAACTTCTCCGGTAATTCCAAGTCCATTCCGCAGCGGCTCGATATTTTTTTCTTTAGCCACACCATTTTCAAAATAGCGCAGTAGATGAATTTCCTTTTCTGCGTTATATATATCGAATATATAGCCCTGTTCAGTCTCAACAATCGTCGATATCCGATTAATGAATAATTCAAGAACACCATCGATATGAAGTTTTTGAGTAAGCTGATGACCAAATTCTCCAGCACTTTTCAAATGAGTATTAATCTGTTTAGATTGATTATATAATTTTAGAATCCAAGCTAAGCTAATGATGGGAACGCCAATAAGGACGATTGAAATAATTCCGATTTGTTGATAGAGAATGAATAAGATAATCCCGATTGGCAATATCAACAAAGTGGCTATGCCGTCCCATAAGAGACTTTCATCTTTAAACGTGAATTTCTTATTATGTAAAAAATAATCTGAGATGGAGAGCATAATTGAGTTGGTAACAAAATAGACTAACTGGTAGACCATGATTAAAAAAATGTGCTTCCCATCTAATGTTGAACCAAATTGATGATCACCGCCGAATGAATAATAGGCTAAACCGCTCATTAAACTCATAATAAAAAATAGTAGTGAATTAAGCGGAATGCGATATACTTCCGGACGACGGATGTGTACCATCAAAAGGATAAAGATGAAGGAAATCTGTGTCGCCATGATTTCTGCTGCTAATCCAAATTCGAGAAAGAGAGCTAACGAAACACCTTGTACGACCGTTACCGGATCCTTGTTAATCATGATCGGCATCATGGAAAGAACACACATTAATGCTAAAAAGGCTAAAAGGTGCCATTCCTTGCCGATGAATTGAGGAGGAAAATAATGAAACGTCAGCCAGAGACCTAATGGAAAAATTAGTGCCCATAATCCCCATATCGTCCATATTTTCCGATTTGAAATCACCATTTCCCCCTCCTTCTTCCAAAAACTATGTAAATATTGGTAAAATAGTCCTTGTTTTTAAATATTTTAGCAAATATTTGGATTAAAGTCACACTAATTAGATAGTTTTCAGAAAATTATTTTCCTTTTTAAGTACGGACGAACAAAGGCAACAAAATATAATGAACCCGTAAAAATGAGTATTTCATTTTCTTTTACCGTATTTAGGCCATATTCAGCGGCTTCTTTCCAATCAGTGAAGGCGATTTTATCAGCCAATTTACTTGCTCTAAGTAGATCATCAAGGCTGGAAGCTCGATCGATGTCTATCTGCGTCAAAATCAGTGCGGATGCATGTTCATCAATAAGATGCAGCATGTCGTCGAACTTTTTATCTTGTAAGGCTGTAAAGACAAAACGATAATTCTTATCAGGATACCGTTCCTTTAAGGTTTTAATCAGAACTGTAATGCCCGCAGGATTATGAGCACCATCAATAATTATCTGAGGACTCAGCCTTTCAAATCTGCCGTTCCATTTGGATGCAAGTAACCCCTTCCGAATGCACTCTTCATCTATTTGATAACCATATTGCTGATTCAATAGTAAGATCGCCGAAACACCAAGTGCTGCATTGTCGACTTGATGTCTGCCAAACATAGGTTGAATCAGGTCTACGAATTCTACATCTCCAAACGTAAGTGAAAACGATTGAGTTTGATTCTGTATTTGATAGTTGCTTATCGTCAAATCGTGGTCAAGCCTATAAAGCTGTGCGGACTGCTCAGCTGCTTTAGCGGCAATTACACTGGATGGTTCCTGAACACGAACGCCTGAAATAACAGGTACTGCTTGTTTAATAATACCCGCTTTTTCAAAAGCGATTTCCGCCAGTGTATTCCCAAGAATATTCGTATGGTCAAGTCCAATGGAGGTTATCACTGAAAGAAGCGGTGTAATGACATTGGTCGAATCCAGTCGACCGCCTAACCCTGTTTCAATAACAGCGATATCAACCTTCCTTTTCTCAAAGTACATAAAAGAAAGAATCGTCAAAATTTCAAAATAGGTAGCCCCGTATTTTTCAATGACCGGAAACGCATTATTTATCAATTCAAGTAAGTCCTTGTCTGAAATTTGAGTGTTATTAATCATAATTCGTTCATTTACTCGTTCTAGATGCGGAGAGGTAAACGTTCCTGTCTGTAAACCAGACTGTATTAATATTTGCTTGATTACATTTAGGGTTGAACCCTTTCCATTGGTACCAGCGATATGAATCGACCGGAATTTTCTTTCTGGATTCCCTAGAGCTGTTAGGATCGATTCCATTCTCCCTAGGCCAAAATCCATGCCCAACGCTGATTCTCGAGTATGTAAATAGTTCATCATTTCTTCCACTGTGTTAAACAATTAGTTCCACTCCTCATGGCTGAACTGTAAATTTTTCTTTCCATATTACCATTCTTCTATTTAAAAAGCCCGCTGAAAATAACAACATGTTATTTTCAGCGGGTATTGGCTTACAATTGCTTTAATTCTTGAATCCGGCTGATTACCGCATCACGTTTTTCTACATAATCTTGTTCTTTGGCACGTTCTTCTTCAATAACAGCTGCTGGGGCTTTTTTAACAAAGCCTTCGTTGCCTAGTTTTTTCTGAACACGTTCTACTTCCTTATTCAGTTTCTCACACTCTTTATCTAAACGTTTAATTTCATCCTCAATATTGATTAAGCCTTTCAGCGGAAGAATGAGTTCAACACCCGTAACAACCGCAGTCATCGCTTGTGCTGGTCCTTCTACATTTACCCCAATCGTTAATTCTTCAGGATTACAGAAACGTTCAAGATAAGCACGATTTTTCTCAAGCTTCGCCACAATTGATTCGTCTTTCGCTTTTAACATCAAGTTGATCTTCTTACTCATCGGCGTATTTACTTCTGACCGGATGTTACGTACAGAACGAATAATTTCGACAAGCAGCTTCATTTCTTCTGCTGCTTCCGTATTCGTCAACGCAGGATCAACAGTCGGCCACGCTGCAAGGGTAATGGATTCCCCATTATGCGGCAAGTTCTGCCATATTTCCTCGGTAATAAACGGCATAAACGGGTGAAGCAGGCGCATTGTGTTATCAAGAACATAAGCAAGAATCGAACGTGTTGTTTTCTTCGCTGCTTCGTCTTCCCCGTATAATGGCAGCTTCGCCATTTCAATGTACCAATCACAGAAGTCATCCCAGATGAAGTTATATAGGGCACGGCCAACTTCACCGAACTCATATTTGTCAGCTAGTCTTGTTACGGTTTCAATCGTTTCATTTAAACGCGTTAAAATCCATTTATCGGCCACTGATTTTTCACCATTTAAATCGATTTCTTCATATTTCAAGCCGTCCATGTTCATCAAGGCAAAGCGAGAAGCATTCCAGATCTTATTCGCAAAGTTCCATACGGATTCAACTTTTTCCGTACTGTAACGAAGATCTTGACCTGGTGATCCGCCTGTTGACAAGAAATAACGTAATGAATCGGCACCATACTTCTCAATCACTTCCATTGGATCGACACCATTACCTAGTGATTTACTCATTTTCCGGCCTTGTTCATCGCGAACCAGTCCGTGAATAAGCACATCTTTAAATGGACGTTCTCCTGTAAATTCAATTCCTTGGAAGATCATCCGTGATACCCAGAAGAAAATGATATCATAACCAGTTACAAGTGCACCGGTTGGGTAATAGCGTTTGAAATCAGCTTGATCAGTATCCGGCCAGCCCATTGTAGAAAATGGCCAAAGTGCTGAACTGAACCAAGTATCTAACACATCATTATCCTGTTCCCACATCTCGCTGTCAGCTGGTGCTTCTTGACCAACGTAGACTTCGCCTGTTTCTTTATGGTACCAAGCAGGAATTCTATGTCCCCACCATAGCTGACGAGAAATACACCAATCATGAATATTCTCCATCCAACGTAAGTACGTATTTTCAAACCGTTCAGGAACAAAATTAACTTTTTCGTCTTCGGATTTCTTCTGTAATTCAATGGAAGCATCAGCAAGCGGCTGCATTTTAACAAACCATTGTGTAGAAAGATAAGGTTCTACAACAGCTCCGCTTCGTTCTGAGTGGCCAACTGAATGAAGATGTTCTTCAATTTTGAACAATACACCTTGTTCTTGAAGATCTTTAACAATCTGCTTACGGCATTCAAAACGGTCCATTCCTTCATAAATACCAGCTTTCGCATTCATCGTACCGTCTTCGTTCATCACAAGAATGCGTTCAAGATTATGGCGGTTCCCTACTTCAAAGTCATTCGGATCATGTGCCGGTGTAATTTTTACAACCCCTGAACCAAAATCAATTTCAACATAATCATCGCCCACAATTGGAATTTCACGTCCAACGATTGGTAAAATAACAGTTTTTCCGATCAGGTGTTTATAACGATCGTCTTCTGGATGAACCGCAATCGCAGTATCACCAAGCATCGTTTCTGGACGAGTTGTTGCGATTTCAATTTCACCTGAACCATCAGCAAGCGGATATTTCATATGATAGAAGGCACCTTGAACATCCTTATGAATCACTTCTATATCAGAAAGGGCTGTTTTCGTAGCTGGATCCCAGTTAATGATTCGTTCCCCACGATAGATTAGACCTTTTTTGTATAAGTCAACAAACACCTTATTAACAGCTTTCGACAAACCTGAATCAAGGGTAAATCGTTCACGGGAGTAATCTAGACCCAATCCTAATTTCGCCCATTGATCACGGATATGTCCTGCATATTCTTCTTTCCACTTCCATGTTTCTTCAAGGAATTTCTCGCGTCCTAGGTCATAACGGCTTATGCCATCTGCACGAAGTTTTTGTTCTACTTTCGCTTGAGTAGCAATCCCCGCATGGTCCATTCCCGGCAGCCAAAGTACGTCCATTCCTTGCATCCGTTTCATACGAGTCAGAATATCTTGGAGTGTGGTATCCCATGCATGACCTAAATGAAGCTTTCCTGTCACATTCGGCGGCGGGATTACAATCGTATACGGTTCTTTTGTTTCATCAGGTGCGGCTTCAAAGTATTTTCCTTCTAACCACCACTCATATCGCCCTTTTTCGATAGTTTGCGGATCATATTTCGTTGGCATTGATTGTAGATTATCTTCCATAATAATTCCTCCTATAATGGCTTTTTTTCCATAAAAAAACTTCCTCATCTCAAAAGGACGAAGGAAGTTTTTCGCGGTGCCACCTTTTTTCCGAAAAAGAGAATCATCGCGTGTTTTGCGATTCTTAATCGGCTCTCAAATAAGATAACGGCTTCTGCCGGCACCCGTTACTCACTTCACGGATACAGCTCACAGGCGACTTCAGGGGATACTTACTTAGAAACCTTTCACCAATCGGTTTCCTCTCTAAAAGCAGCTTTCCACCGTACTACTCCTGATCACAGCATTCAATTTATGTAGTTACGTCATTATTCACAAAAGAATTAATACTATTATCTTACTTAAAAAACAGGGCTTTCGTCAATCATCTTTTCCTTATTTCTGAGATTTTATACGATTTGTGCTAGCTTATGCGAGCTATTTCAGGTATGTGCGAGGATTACGTGAAGGAGTCTTCCAGATAAAAAATAGCCGGAGCAAGGATGATCATGATTCTCCTCCTGCTCCGGCATTAACTATGCTCCTGTTCGGCTGCTTGAGCTGCTTCCGCTGCTGCAGCTTTTTTACTGTTTTCAATTTCTTCAATTTTCATCACCATATATTCAATGTTTTTCAACTGCCAGTAGTGGCGTTGTAATGATTTCACGGAGTGGTACTCACTTTTGTTTGTTTTCTCGAAATACTTTCTCGCAATGGAGACAGTAGCGCCGGGATAAGCTAAATAGCTCTGGAAAAGAAGCATTTCTTCTTCCTTAAACGGAAAATAGCGAAAATAATTATATAACCAATCAATACAATCATTATTATTGGAGGGATATGTTTTGGCCGTTTTCTCCAAAAACGGAAGCAAATCAAAATGCGGCGGTGCTTTTTGTGACCTTTCAAAATTAATGAAATAACCATAGCCTCGTTCATTATAAATAAAGTGTTTTAGTGAGACCTTGCCGTGTGTGACAACTGTCCTGACTTTTTCCAAGTCCTTTGACTTCTCTGCCCACGACTCTATTTTTTTCAGGGAGTAATCCATTGCTTGTGAGATATCGGTATAATAGTTGCAAAACATCATTTCAAAAGGCGCCATATACCATTTCTTTTCACAAGCAATGACAAATTCATCTAAAAATTCCCGTTGCTTTTTCCACTCCTCAACGGTCACGTTATAATGCTCTTCTCGTTCCTCAGCATCCACCGGAATATCTCTCACCGATAACGTGTGCATACGTGCTAGTTCACGAAACATCTGCTTGTGACGCTCGGAACGTTCTCCGCTTTCTTCATCAACAAGCCAAGGCATTAAATAATACAAACGGTTGTTATTCAGAACGCCATATCGACCACCCTCAGCTTGGTAAATTGGCACAATTCGATTATAGCCGCGTTGATACAGCGTTTGGATATTGCGGATAAAATCAATCCCCTCCTGTGCTGGCATTGACTTTAACGCAAAAATCCCCTGTTCACTGTAGACCTTCGTGATTTTCCCAAAGTCTTCAAGATACTTAACGCGAAGTCCATATTGAGACAATATTTCACCCAAGTTTTCATTCGGTTCTTTATTTCGGTACACTGTCTGTCACCGCCTTTCTTCATTCAATAAAAGCAGAGCCAATAATGACCCTGCTTTTATCGGTTAGTGCTTGTATATGGTCACCTTAGGAATGTACAACACTTGACCTTCATAAATATCCATTGTTGGCTCAAGCATATTGCTGTTCATTAAGGATTGAACAGAGACCTCATAACGCTCCGCCAAGATATCGAGTGTATCACCTTGTTGGACGATACAGACCTTCATCTTCACAAGCTCTTCTTCTTGTTTCCTGCCGAAGAAATCTGTTAGTGAAACATGCTTCTCTTTCGTTTCTTCCTTTGACTCCTGTTTATTTTTCTTATAACTTTTAGATCGCGGAATTTCTACAGCTTCCGCTTCTTGAGGCTCTGGCTTTCGAACAAGATCCAATAAGTGATGGTATTTCTTTTCTTGTTTTTGTTCAGCTTCAACTACTGACTCCTCTTCACCACTTTCTTCATAAACAGGTTCTGTTTTTTGTTGAAATACCACTGGGTCTGCCGCTTCCACAGAGCGAACTTCCTCCATTTCCACTTTCTTCGGTACAGTCTCAGTCGGGCAATCTTCCTGGTCTCTTTTCAGCACAGGTCCTTTTTTCGGTTCAAAGACAGTGGTTGACGATTCATCATCTGGCTGCTTCCTAGCTTCAACGTAAAACGGCTTATATAAATCATCCTCAGAGTTCATCTCGTCAGACTCAGGACTCTCCCTGTTAAGCGGCTCCATCTTACGATCGGCAACGGCCTCCTCGCTCGATTCAACACTTGACTCCACTTCTAATTCCACTGAAGAATGGGAACTCGACTCTTCTTGTTTTTGCTCCCGGGACCCGGCACTTACCTCTTGTTCTACTTTATCGTATTGCTGAGAACTCGACTCTTGGTCAAATTCGTATCTTGATTGAGAACTTACCTGCTGCTCTTCGGTTGACTGCGAACTTGACTCCTGTACGATTTCGATCTCGTATTCTTCTTGTTTCAAATCTTCTCTTTGTGGCATATGCGGCTGTTCACCATAAATACCTGTCACCAGCAAGTCAGCCTGAAGCTTCAAACAATTTCGTTCAATCAACGTATAATCAAACGTCTGAATGTTTACACCAATATCATCCACTGACTCCACCCGATTATATGGAATGGAAATATCAACAGGAAAGCGATGGTTAAATTCCTGCGTGCCATTCCCTGAGTCTTCTACAGATTGCATCGTCTTTGGATAATACCCCTGTGAATAATGCTTGATTTCTGATTCACCACTTGAAAGATTAATCTTATATTCCCCACTCAAATCAAGAGTTCCTTTAATTACTACATACTCATCGCTTTCTTGAATAGTCACATTTGGATCGAGTGAAATCGAATAGAGCTCGGCTACTTCCTGCCCCTTCTGAAACCAAATCGACTCCTCGAGTGTAAAACGTAAAAACGGCAAATTATCCGCGGTCAAAACCATTCCTCCTTTCAAAACAATAACGATACCAATACAATTTATGAAACTTAACAGCTGTTTATGCCACCAGATTGTTGGATTATTTCAAAAGTTAGTATGGAGGAGGGACTATGAGAAATGTATTTTTACCACTTTACTACCTAGAGCAAAGCAGCCTCTTAAGCCATTCTTCTTCCTTACACCAAAGTCACCAAGCTAATCCGAATATTTTAGTTATCCCTTTATAACTCTTGTTGCAAAAATAGGGTATCTGGCTCTTTTGGATACCCTTTTTGAGCAATTCTGCCTCTCAAGCTATCAGAAAGTGATTGGATATTGATAAAAAGCTAGGATTCTACATTTATTTCACCATTTCAAGCTTGCCGGATCACCTAAATGGAGCTTAATGAACGCTGATTCGTCCCATTTCAGCTGTTATTCGGCCCTTTCTCTGATTGATTCGGCCCTTTTTGGCTATCATTCGGCCCTTTCTCTGATTGATTCGGCCCTTTTTGAATATCATTCGGCCCTTTCCAAGATGAACTTGCTGATCCAGTTATAGCTCTCATTGAAAACTACTGTTTTTAGTAACCCATTTGGATAAACCCGCCTCTCAAGCTACGAGGATGAGCCTATTATTCTCCACCGTTTTAAATGGAAAAGCTAATCCAAATATTTTGGTTATCTCCTTATACCCCGTGTTGCAAAAATAGAGTATCTAACTCTTTTGGATACCCTTTCTGGGCAACCCCGCCTCTCAATCTATCAGAAAGTGATCTATTTTTGATAAAAAGCTAGGATTCTACGTTCGTTTCTCCATTCCAAGCTTGCCGGATCACTCAAAAGTAACTTAATGATTGCTGATTCGGCCCATTTTGGCAGTTATTCGGCCCTTTCTCTGATTGATTCGGCCCTTTTCGGCTATCATTCGGCCCAAACTCGACTTGATTCGGCCTTTCCCAAGATGACCTTGCTGACCCAGCCTTTCCAAATTTCCGCGCCTCTCAAGCTAGAATAAAAAAACCCGAATTCCTCATAAAATGTACCCTATAAGATAGACACTTTGAAAAAAGTCTATCTTGTAGGGTATTTTTATTTATAATGAGAAAAAAGATACGGGAGCGGAACCGAATGACAAAAATCTACTTAACTGAAAAACAACAAGCGCAATTAAAATGTAATCCCTACGTACAGGCAGTTAGTGAAAAGGCCATTACCTATACAGATGAATTTAAGCGCCATTTTATTGCAGAAAATGAGAAAGGAAAGCTACCAAGAATCATTTTTGAAGAAGCGGGATTAGATGTCGAATTAATCGGTTTGGAGCGTGTGAGTTCTTCCGCAAAACGTTGGCGAGCAGCGTATCGAAAAGCTGGTATAGACGGTTTACAGGATACACGTAAAACGAATTCAGGACACCCACTTGAACGGGAACTAAGCCTGGAAGAAAAATACGCACGATTAGAAGCGAAAATGCGATTACTTGAGGCAGAGAACGAACTACTAAAAAAGCTGGATCTACTCGAAAGGCAGATGAGGAAGAAGAAATCACAATGGAAGCGAAAATAAAATTTGAACTGATTTATGGCGCCATCAATAAATACGGATTGAAGCGCATGGTGAGCTACTTCTGTGAACTGATGGGGGTTTCTCGCTCAGGTTATTACAATTATTTTGATGAACGCTCTGCACAAAACCGTGCAGATCAAGATGTGGCAGATGAAGTGGTGAAAGAAATCATTTTAAAGGCGTATTATTTCCGAGGACGCAAAAAGGGAGCACGCCAAATCAAAATGACGCTTCAAAATCAATATAGTGTCACATATAACTTAAAACGAATTCGCCGTATTATGAAGAAATTCGATATTATCTGTCCAATTCGTAAGGCCAATCCCTATCGACGCATGGCAAAAGCAACGAAAGAACATCGGACATGCCAAAATGAACTAAACCGTAACTTCAAGCAAGGTGTGGCAGGAAAAGTGTTATTAACAGATATCACGTATTTGACGTATAGAGGCGGAAAACGTGCTTATTTATCAACGATTAAAGACGCAGAAACGAACGAAATTTTAGCGTATGAGGTGTCCGATTCCTTATCGCTGGATATCGCCCTCCATACAGTAAAGAAATTGAAAAAGCATAAGCATTTAGCGAAAGATGCGTTTATCCATTCGGATCAGGGTTTCCATTATACGAGCCCTATTTATCAAACCTTAGTAAAGAAAATGGGCCTAGGCCAGTCGATGTCACGCCGTGGCAACTGTTGGGATAATGCGCCCCAAGAATCCTTCTTTGGGCATTTTAAAGATGAAGCCAATCTAAAGGAATGTGAGACATTAGAAGTAGTGAAACGAGAAATTAAAAGTTATATGACGTACTACAATCATTATCGAGGCCAGTGGAATTTAAAAAAGCTGCCGCCTGTAAAATACAGACAGCAGCTTCAACAAGTTGCCTAGGCTTTTTCAAAATGCCCTTTACAAAGGGTACACTTTATCATAGGAATTCGGGTTTTATATTATTTTCTTAGTTTAGAGAAGGCTTTTTCTGCTGCGGCTATGGTTTTTTCGATGTCTTCATCGGTATGTGCCGTAGAGAGGAATAGGCCTTCGAATTGGGATGGCGGCAGGTAGATGCCTTGCTCTGCCATTTCTCTATAGTACGTGCCGAAGAAGGCTAAATCAGAGGTTTTAGCTCCTTCATAGTTGATTACTTCTTCGTTGGTAAAGAATAGGCCGATCATGGAGCCTGCACGGTTAAACGTATGAGGAATATCATATTTTGCCGCTGCTGCGCTGATGCCTTTTTCAAGCATGTCGCCTTTACGTTGGAACTCTGTATATACTTCAGGTGTCAGCTGGCTAAGCGTTTCAAGGCCTGCTGTCATCGCTAGTGGATTTCCTGAAAGCGTTCCTGCTTGATAGATGGTTCCGCTTGGTGCAACTCTTTCCATGATTTCACGTTTTCCGCCAAATGCTCCAACTGGAAGTCCGCCGCCAATTACCTTGCCTAGACAAGTCATATCTGGAGTCACTCCGTAGTAACCTTGGGCGCAGTTATAGCCGACACGGAAGCCGGTCATGACTTCGTCGAAGATTAACAGTGCGCCATATTGCGTTGTTACTTCTCTTAGTCCTTCAAGGAAGCCTGGCTGTGGTGGTACGAGACCCATGTTGCCTGCAACTGGTTCAACAATGATACATGCGATGTCTTCACCAAATTGTTCAAATGCATACTTAACCGCTGCAAGATCGTTATAAGGTACCGTAATCGTGTTTTTTGCTGTTCCTTCTGGGACACCTGGGCTGTCTGGCAAACCAAGCGTAGCAACGCCCGAACCAGCTTTAATCAGCAACGAATCACCATGACCGTGGTAGCAGCCTTCAAATTTCAAAATTTTGTTTCTGCTTGTGTAACCGCGAGCGACGCGAAGTGCACTCATGGTTGCTTCCGTTCCCGATGAAACCATCCGAATCATTTCAACTGAAGGAACCCGATCAATGACCAGCTGCGCCAATTCGTTTTCAATCACCGTTGATGCTCCGAAACTTGTACCTGTTTCTGCAACCTTCTTAATTGACTCAACCACGCGATCATTGGCATGACCTAAAATAAGCGGTCCCCATGATAGAACATAATCAATATATTCATTGCCATCGATGTCATAGATTTTCGAGCCTTTACCACGTTCCATAAAGATCGGATCCATATCAACCGATTTGAATGCACGTACAGGACTGTTCACTCCGCCTGGCATGAGGTCTTTCGCTTTAGTAAAAGCTTGTTTTGATTTTTCATATGAACGCATTTTCAGATCTCCTTTGAAAGGTTAGTTTTTTTCATCTCGCAGCCAAGCAGCTGCTTCCTTTGCAAAATAAGTGATGATCAAGTCGGCGCCAGCACGTTTGAAGCCTGTCAGCATTTCTAAAACAATTACTTTTTCATCTATCCAACCGTTGTTAGCGGCTGCTTTCACCATTGAATATTCACCGCTGACGTTATAAGCAACTATCGGAAGCTTCACCGTATTTTTCACATCGCGGATGATATCCATATACGAAAGAGCAGGTTTTACGATTAAGAAATCAGCACCTTCAGCTATATCGGATTCTGCTTCACGGAACGCTTCCATTCGATTCGCTGGATCCATTTGATAGGTTTTCCGGTCACCAAACTGTGGAGCTCCATTGGCAGCGTCGCGGAAAGGACCGTAAAAAGCAGATGCATACTTAACGGCATACGACATAATTGGAATATCTTCAAAACCAGCTTCATCAAGTCCTGCACGAATTGCTGTAACAAATCCATCCATCATATTCGATGGTGCAATAATATCCGCACCTGCTTCTGCCTGGCTGACTGCCGTTTTGGCAAGTAGATCTAATGATGCATCATTAAGAATTTTGTCTCCTTCAACCAGACCACAGTGACCATGACTTGTATATTCACAAAGACATGCATCAGCAATCACGATCATCTCAGGATACAGTTCCTTCACTAGGCGGGTCGCTTGCTGTACGAGGCCATTATGATGAAATGCTCCAGATCCCTGTTCATCCTTATCATGCTCGAAAGGAACGCCAAATAGTATCACGGATTTAATCCCAAGCTCTACTACTTCATCCATCTCAGCACGAAGGTTATCCATGGATAATTGATAGATTCCGGGCATAGAAGAAATTTCGTTTTTAATGTTTTCTCCATCAATAATAAAAATCGGGTAAATTAAATCCTCTTTTTGAAGTACGGTTTCACGAACCATTGCTCGGATGCCTGCACTTGAACGTAAACGACGATGACGGTTAAACTGTAAATCTTTCATCACTTATTCCTCCTTTTTATTTCGGTCAATTAGGTAGGCCGCTAAGCTGTCAATCATGGCGCTAACTGTATATTGTTCTGGACAAACCTTTACCTTCAATCCATAATTCAATGCCGTTTTTTCAGCAATCGGACCAATGACAGTGATGATTATGCTGTCTAAACATGACTGCAGCCGGTGGGTACGAACTATTTCCATAAAGTGATCCACCGTTGAGGAGCTGGTAAAAGTAATCACATCAAGACTGCGATTCTTTAACAGATTCGCAACCACTGGACCACTTTCTTTAGGAAAATAAGTCTCATAGAGAATCAATTCCTGACAATGTGCACCCGCTGACTCGATAGCCTTCGCGATAACCGAGCGTGCTCGATTCCCTTTAGGCAGCAGTACCTTCGTGTTTTTTTCTATCAGCGGAATGAATTCTTTCACAAAGTTCTCTGCCACAAATTCAGTTGGTATGAAGTCGGCTTTGACGCCGTGTTTTTCAAGGGTTTCTCCTGTTTTTTTGCCAATGACCGCAATTCGCGGCAGCTGAATAGGATTGTCTATTTCCTCTAGTAGTCGAAAGAAAAACTCTACACCGTTATGACTGGTAAGAATCAACCAATCATAATCCGCTGTTTTCGCTGCTTTTTCGAGCAGCTTTTCTTTTTCCTTAGGGAATGTAAAGCCGAGTAGAGGGACCGTAACCGGTATCCCCCCATACTCTTTTATTTTGGAAGTCAGACTATCAGACTGCCCTTTTTCTCGGGTGACCAGGACACGGCAGCTGCCCAACGGTCCAGTGTTACTCATTACTGATCTAACTCCGCTTTCACTCGGTCAATCAGATCTTTCGCACCTTGCTCGCTCATTATTTCTGCTGCCTGAACGCCGATTGCTTTCGGATCTGTTCCTTCGACAACTTCCTTATAAATCACTTTTCCATCAGGTGAAGCAACTAAAGCGGTTAATGATACGGTTCCGTCTTCTGATTTCTTCGCAAAACCAGCAATTGGTACTTGGCAGCCGCCTTCCATTTTATCAAGGTAAGCACGTTCTGCTTCAACTGTAATCTTTGTATTTTCACATGTTAATTTTTTAAGTTCATTTAGTAAGTCTTGGTCATCTGTACGGCATTCAATGGAAAGTGCCCCTTGTCCTACAGCTGGCAGACAAAGTTCCGGTTCAAGGAATTCAGCAACAATATTTGGATCCCAGCCCATTCTTGAAAGGCCAGCCGCCGCTAAAATAATCGCATCATATTCTTCGTTCTTTAATTTATCTAATCGTGTATCAATATTTCCGCGGATCCATTTAATTTCTAAATCTGGGCGAACAGCTAACAATTGTGCACTGCGGCGCAGGCTGCTTGTCCCAACAATCGCTCCCGGTTTTAGCTCAGAGAATGTAAGATTGCCTTTCGAAATAAGGGCATCTCGCGGATCTTCTCGCGGTGGAATACAACCAATCGTCAAGCCTTCAGGCAAAACGGCTGGCATATCTTTCATACTATGTACAGCCATATCAATGTCTTTATCAAGCATGGCTTGCTCAATTTCTTTGACAAACAATCCTTTTCCGCCCACTTTAGAAAGCGTAACATTTTGGATTTGATCGCCCTTCGTAACGATTTCTTTCACTTCAAATTCATAAGGAACGCCTAATTTTTTCAACTGATCAATCACCCAATTGGTCTGTGTGATTGCAAGCTTACTCCGTCGTGAACCAACAATAATTTTTCTCATGTGTTCCTCCTATGTAATCCAAAAATGGAATGTTGAAAGACTGCCGAACAGGAAAAAATTAATTAAGACGCTCATAAATGAACACACATTTAAAAACGCTAATGTTTTTCCATATATATGCTTTCTTACCTTAACGTATAAATACACACTATAAACAACAAGGACAAAAAATGAACCGACAATTTTGAAATCAAACCATTGTAACCCCGGAACCTTAATATAAGCCCATTGAAGCCCTAAAATTAATGAAAAGAGCAGCATTGGTACACCAATCACAGTTAACACATATGACATATGCTCAAGCTTATTCAGATCACCTAGACGGATTAATCGTTTTCCCCACTTCTTCCTTTTCAGTAA
Organism: Peribacillus sp. FSL H8-0477; assembly: GCF_038002765.1. Taxonomy (NCBI): domain Bacteria; kingdom Bacillati; phylum Bacillota; class Bacilli; order Caryophanales; family Bacillaceae; genus Peribacillus; species Peribacillus sp. FSL H8-0477. Next base: position 1,410,832 of record NZ_JBBODE010000001.1, read on the forward strand.
ATCATATTGAATTAAATACAACAAGGAAAACACCGCAGAAATCGTAAAGGCACCATACGATAGAATCCCCAGCGTTATATGGATTAGCAGCAATTCAGATACCAGCTTTTGAGCCAAAACCACTGATTCTATCTGAACAGGTGCAAAGGTATGAATCGCCATAACCATAAATCCGAGAACATTTGTAAAAAATACCGTAAAATCTACTCGCAGGAGCTTATTAATGATAAGTGACAAAGTAATCAGTACCCATGCATAGAAGTACAATCCCTCAAATATCGTCAACACAGGAAAACGTCCTGTTTTCAACACATATAAAAACAAAAACACAGTTTGTAAAAGCCAAACAATAGCAAGTAACCAGAAGGCCGCGCGGTTCGCCTTCTGGTTACTATGGAGAAAATCAATAAAATAGAGGAGAACACTTAAGGCATATAGTAGGACGGACGCTTCGTGCATTCTCGTCATTGTCAGTTCCATCATAAGAACTCTATTATGCTCGGACAGGCGTTGGTATTAGCTCCGCCTGTACCTTAGCCTGTTTTTTCTGTTCAGCCGGCATAGCTTCATCCTCGAGTAGTTCCTCAAGATGAAAGATTTTCACGAAGCGGTCTAATGCTTCTCTTGCATCCGGCTCGTCCGCTATTTCTTTCGCATAAAGGATTGGATCCTTCAGCATTTGATTGATGATACTCTTGGTATGCTTATTTAATACTTTTTTATCACGTTCACTTAAATGAGGCAGTTTGCGTTCAATGCTTTCCATCGTATCTGCTTGAATCGTAAGCGCCTTACTTCTCAGTGCTGACATAACCGGTACTACACCAAGCATATTCACCCATTGATTAAATTCGACTGCTTCTTCTTCAATCATCAATGAGATTTTATCTGCAGCTTGTTTTCTTTCTTCCATGTTTGCTTGAACAATACCCTCAAGATCATCAATGTCATAGAGAAAAACATTTTCATGATCATTAAGTGCAGGATCAAGATCTCGCGGTACTGCAATATCTACCATGAAGATGGGACGCCCTTTACGCATTTTATTAACAAATGTCATCATTTCTTTGTTAATTACATAATCCTTAGCCCCAGTTGAACTAATAACAATATCCGCTTCAACAAGTGCACATTGAAGCTCTTGAAGCTGCTTAGCTGTTCCCGTTACCTTGTCCGCTAATTCGACAGCTTTTTCAAAGGTTCGGTTAATAACCGTAATATCTGAAACACCGCTGCCATGCATGTTATGGACAGCCAATTCACCCATTTTACCAGCACCAATTACCAAGACACTCTTATTATCCAGCTCACCGTAAATTTTCTTAGCTAATTCTACTGCAGCATAACTGACTGAAACTGCGTTCGTATTAATTTCCGTTTCAGAATGAGCTTTTTTAGCAACCGTCAATGCTTGTTTAAATAAGTGATTGAAAACCGTCCCAATCGTATCTTCTTTCTGTGCAAGCATGTAGCTTGAGCGTACCTGTCCAAGAATTTGTGTTTCTCCAAGAACCATAGAATCTAAGCCGCAGGCAACTTGGAATAAGTGTTCAATCGCACCATCTACTTCATAGATAAATAAATACGGGGCGAACTCATCCTTCTCCATATTGAACCATTCAGACAGAAATTCCTTAACATAATACCGACCTGTATGCATTTGATCAGCTACTACATAAATTTCAGTCCGATTGCAAGTGGAAACGATTACGTTTTCTAGTATACTTTTCTTATTTTTAAGAGCCTTCATAGCCTCTGGAAGTTCCGATTCATCAAAAGATAATTTTTCGCGTATTTCAACAGGGGCCGTTTTATAGTTTAATCCAACCGCAAGAATATGCATCCCGTTTATTGCACCCCCAAATTTTAGTCAATGAAACCCTGTATATTATAACATGTATTATTTAATAATCAGAACAAATTTATGAACACTTCATGAAATGATATGCTAACATGTTACTGTACTAGTTATTCCCGTCCTGGATGTCTGGAAAACATCCTTCTAAATGCTACAAAAGTACCATATCAAATAAACTTCTGAACTTCAAGCAATCAATCTAACAAGGAGGTCTCTATGAAAACAACGCGAACCTTTCCCGGTATTATCCTGCTTGGCCTCGGCCTTTATTTCATGCTGCAGCGGGCGCAAATTGAACTATTTCCGGGCTTTTTTGATTGGCCGACCATTCTTTGCCTCATTGGGATTGCCTTTTTAGTCCCTGCCTATGCAGGCGGCGATACCCAATCCATTCTTCCAGGTGTTCTTTTACTAGGTATCGGTCTCCATTTTCATTTTGTTAACGTGCTTGATTTATGGCCGAATAATATTGGGATATTCATTCTATTTGTTTCGTTGGGCATGATTCTCAAGGCTCGAAAGACAAATGCTGGTTTATTACCCGGTATATTATTATTTATCATTTCCTTAATCACCATTTATTATGACCATATAATGTCTTGGCTGCAAATCACTAACACTGGCATGGCGGATCCCGGTAAATACTGGCCATTTGTCTTACTGGCGATTGGGATTTACTTTCTAATCAGTAAAAAAGACTAATATGATCAGGCTGTTTTCAACAAAAGAAAGAGTGCAGAGAACTTGTTCTCTGCACTCTTTCTTTAGGCATTTACATAAATTTCTTAATTACGCCCCAGGCTTGATCTTTTCCTTGTCCGGTTTCAGATGAGAAAAGAAGAAGTTCATCACTCTTGTCCATTTGAAGTGTTTCACGAACCACTTTTAGATGTTTTTGCCATTTACCTTTAGGAATCTTATCAGACTTTGTCGCGACAACCACACACGGTAAGTCGTGGTGCTTGAAGTATTCATACATCGTTACATCATCCTTAGATGGTGCGTGGCGTAAGTCAACAATCATGATTACAGCTTTTAGCTGTTCACGTGTAGAGAGATACGTTTCAATCATTTTCCCCCAAGAATCACGCTCGGTTTTTGGAGCTTTCGCATATCCATAACCGGGAACATCGACAAAGTGAAGCATGTTATTGATGATAAAGAAATTCAACGTTTGTGTCTTACCTGGCTTTGAAGACGTCCGTGCCAGATTTTTGCGGTTAATCATCTTATTAATAAAGCTTGATTTTCCGACATTTGATCTGCCTGCCAATGCAAATTCTGGCATGGGTGCTTTCGGATACTGCTCTGGCTTAACTGCACTGATGACAATGTCAGAACTAGTTACTTTCATTTATTTTCACCTGCCAATGCATGTTCAAGAACTTCGTCTAATTCTGAAACAAGAACAAATTCTAAGTCGTTGCGGACACTTTCAGGTATATCATCAATATCCTTTTCATTATCCTTTGGAATAATTAGCTTCGTCAACCCTGCTCGATGAGCTGCAAGGGATTTTTCTTTCAAGCCGCCGATTGGAAGTACACGGCCTCGTAATGTAATCTCGCCTGTCATGCCTACCTCTTTTCTAATAGGACGACCGGTTAGTGCAGAAATCAATGCTGTAGCAATGGTAATTCCAGCTGAAGGTCCGTCCTTTGGAACTGCTCCCTCAGGAACATGAATATGAACATCTTGTTTTTCATGGAAATCCTTATCAATATGCAGCTGCTCCGTTTTCGAACGAACCACACTAAAGGCAGTTTGAGCAGATTCCTTCATTACATCGCCAAGCTTACCCGTTAACACAAGCTTGCCTTTACCTGGAGATAGAGAGACTTCTATTTGAAGTGTATCTCCGCCAACCGTCGTATAAGCGAGGCCTGTTGCAACACCAATCTGATCCTCTGCTTCAGCCATTCCATAATGGAAAATCGGTTTTCCTAAGAAATCAGCTATGTTTTTATCACTGACAACTACACGCTTTTTCTCACCTGAAACAATAATTTTCGCCGTTTTTCGGCAAATAGCTGCCAGCTGACGCTCAAGACTTCTGACACCTGCTTCTCGTGTATAATAACGAATAATTTGCATCAACCCATCTTCACGAACTTGAAGCTGTGATTTTTGCAGACCATGATTTTGCAGCTGTCGAATCAGTAAGTGATCCTTAGCAATATGAAGTTTTTCTATCTCAGTATAACCTGCAATTGAAATAATCTCCATCCGATCACGTAATGGACCAGGAATTGTCGAAAGATTATTCGCGGTTGCTATAAACATTACCTTGGATAAATCATACGACTCTTCAATATAATGATCGCTGAAATTATGGTTTTGTTCAGGGTCCAGCACCTCTAGCATAGCAGCAGAAGGATCACCACGGAAATCATTTGACATTTTATCAATTTCATCTAGTAAGAAAACAGGGTTAACCGTACCTGCTTTTTTCATTCCTTGAATAATTCGTCCAGGCATCGCCCCGACATATGTCCTGCGATGGCCCCGAATCTCAGATTCATCACGAACGCCGCCTAATGATACACGCACGAATTGACGATTCATTGAAGAAGCAATCGATTTAGCAAGACTCGTTTTCCCTACACCTGGCGGCCCAACTAAACAAAGGATTGGTCCTTTTAATGATTGAGTTAACTGTTGAACTGCTAAGTATTCCAAGACCCGTTCTTTTACCTTTTCTAGACCATGATGATCTCGGTGAAGGATTTTCTCAGCCTTATGAATGTTTAAGTCATCCTTTGTCGCTTTCGACCAAGGAATCGTAATCAGCCATTCAATGTAATTGCGAATCACGGAACTCTCAGCAGATGAGGAGGGAACCTTTTCGTAACGGTCTAATTCCTTTAAAGCGGTTTCCTTGATGTGTTCCGGCATACCAGCAGCTTCGATTTTCTCAGTAAGGACCGCAATTTCACCGGTCTTCCCTTCTTTATCTCCAAGCTCTTTCTGAATGGCCTTCATTTGTTCGCGTAAGTAATATTCTTTTTGAGTACGTTCCATAGAACGTTTGACTCGCTGACCAATTTTTTTCTCAAGCTGCAGAACTTCTTTTTCATTATTAATGATTTCAATAACCTTGTTTAAACGTTCCCGCACATCAATAATCTCGAGAATTTCTTGCTTTTCCTTTTGCTTTAACGGAAGGTGAGAAGCAATGATATCCGCAAGACGGCCAGGCTCCTCAATATCCGAAGTCGACGAAAACGTTTCAGCTGTGATTTTTTTGGACAGTTTAATGTATTGTCCAAAGTATTCAAGGAGCGTACGCATTAGTGCCTGATGCTCTATTTCTTTATCTGGGTTATCTTCAAATACGTCCAGCTTAACGGAAAAATACGTTTCATTATCATAGAACGTTGTCACTTCCGCACGATTAAGTCCTTCTACTAACACACGAATTGTCCCATTTGGAAGCTTAAGCATTTGTTTAACCTTTGTTAACGTTCCCATATTATATAAGTCTTCTTCTCCCGGCTCATTTAAGGACTCGTCCTTTTGAGTGGTCAAGAAGATTAAATGATCATCTAACATAGCTTTTTCAAGCGCTTGAACTGATTTATCGCGTCCAACGTCTAAATGCAACACCATCGTTGGATAGACGAGTAATCCTCTAAGCGGTAGGAGGGGAACGATGATTTCTTTGTCAGCCATAATACCTGGCACCTCACTTTTTATTTCCAATACACTTCCTAAGTCGTTTTTGGCAGAAACACCGATGTGAGAACCCCACTTTACTGCCTTCAACCTTGGTTTTCCGGTGTATAGAACAGGTCTAACATCATTCATATTCTGCAAAATAATTTACTTTCCAACTTGTCAGCCTTCTAACAATTCTAACTTATTTAGCTGGCAGTGTCTATTCGTACACGTTCTTAAGGCAATAATATCAGACACATCCGGCATTTTCTTTTTTATTATCTCCAAAAAGGCAAAAAAACGCACGCAATTACTTCTCTTCTCAAAAACATAAAAAAATCCCCAGTGTTGATGTTCCACTGGGAATTTGGTTATACACTTTCTTTTTTCGTCAGATTGATTTCGACATTCAATTGTTCTGGAATATGGTCTTTCTTTAACGCAAGCTCAAATACCTCTTTAATCATTTTCACAGGAATAATCTCAATGTCTTTAATGTCTTTTAGCAGCGGCTGCATATTCTCATGGGGAATAATGACACGTTTCGCCCCAGCCAGCTTAGCCGCTTTAATTTTCGGAATCACGCCGCCTATTGGCTTAACCGTACCGTGGATTCCAATTTCACCCGTCATTGCCACCAGATGATCGATGGGGAATTGATAAATGGCAGAATAAATTCCCGTCGCCATCGCAATGCCTGCAGACGGACCATCCACGGGACTTCCTCCTGGAAAATTAACATGGATATCAAACTGATCTGCCGGTACTCCCATGGACCGCAGTACGGTAATGACATTTTCTATGGAACCCTTTGCCATACTCTTACGACGGATGGATTTACCATTGCCTCCTATCCGTTCTTCTTCTGCAATTCCCGTAATATTAATACTCCCTTTATCAAGGGCAGGAATTACATTTACTTCGATTTCCAGAAGAGCACCGCTGTTAGGACCATAGACAGCCAGTCCATTCACAAGACCTATTTTGGATTCATCTGCAATTTTCCTATCCATTCTTGGTGTCAATTGACTACTGTGGGCAATCCACTCAATATCGCTTTCCTTAATGTACGTACGATCTTCTGTTATCGCTATACCAGTCAGGGTTTGAACGATATTAACCGCTTCTCTCCCATTCCTTGCATACTCAGCAATTGCTTCCAACCCTTTATCAGATATCTCCATGTTAACTTTTTCAGCAGCTTTCTTTGAAATCGAGCTGATTTCACTTCTCTCTAATTCTCTGAAGAAAACTTCCATACATCTTGAACGGATTGCAGGCGGAATTTCATTCGGTGTTCTAGTCGTAGCTCCAATTAAACGAAAATCTGCTGGAAGACCATTTTTAAAAATATCATGGATATGAGTGGGAATCGTTAGATTTTCTTCTTGGTAATAAGCACTTTCAAGAAACACCTTTCTATCTTCTAAAACCTTTAACAGTTTATTCATTTGAATCGGGTGCAATTCGCCAATTTCATCTATGAACAACACGCCCCCATGAGCGTTCGTCACAGCACCCTGTTTTGGCTGAGGAATACCCGCTTGTCCCATTGCCCCTGCCCCTTGATAAATCGGATCATGAACGGAACCAATCAATGGATCAGCTATCCCCCGTTCATCAAATCGTGCCGTTGTGGCATCAAGTTCAACAAACACCGCTGATTGACGAAAAGGCGATTTCATATTTTGCTTTGCTTCCTCTAAAACTAGCCGAGCCGCTGCCGTTTTCCCGACACCAGGAGGACCATAAATGATAACGTGCTGCGGATTTGGCCCGCATAAAGCAGCCTTTAACGATTTAATTCCATCCTCTTGGCCGACAATGTCATCAAACGTAACCGGCCGCACTCTTTCAGATAGCGGTTCCGTTAAAGAAATCGAACGCATCTTTCTCAGCTGCTCAATTTCTTTTCGAGAATCACGGTCAATTGAAACCTTTTGTGTACGCTGACCCTTAAGTAGATTTAAAAAGTAGACACCAATAATTACTCCAAAAAACAACTGGATAAATAATGCTAGCCCTGTCCAATTCATCTCTTTCCCTCCTGCATATACCACCTTTGTAAGGCTAGTATCTCCTCACTTTAACGAAATAACCGCAAACTTTAGAGATTAGAGAAGGTTCTAATTTACAATAAGGTTGAACTGGGGAGTATCCGTATACTTTGCAAAAAAAAATCCCTGCACGAGGCAGGGCTTTTTGGAGATATTAAGCTGATGTTTTCTTGCCTTTTTTAATAATCGTGCCGTCTTTTAGCACTAATTTAGGAGCTTTGTTAGCCGAGATGGTTTCAGCTGTGATGATACATTTGTCGATATCGTCACGTGAAGGCAGATCGAACATAACCTCCAGCATGATTCCTTCGATAATAGAGCGTAGTCCACGGGCACCCGTTTTACGTTCGATTGCTTTTTTAGCAATTTCAGTAAGTGCGCCATCTTCAAACTCTAGCTCAACATCATCAAGCTCAAGCAGTTTTTGATATTGTTTAACTAACGCATTTTTTGGTTTGATTAGGATTTCGATCAACGCAGCCTCGTCTAATTGCTCCAATGTAGCAATAACCGGGATACGGCCGATGAATTCTGGAATTAAACCAAAACGCAGTAAATCTTCTGGAAGTACTTTCGACAGTAATTCCTTTTCTTTTACATCCTCTTTTTTAACATCTGAACCAAAACCAATTACTTTTTGGCCTAAACGGCGCTTGATAATCGGTTCGATTCCATCAAATGCACCACCGCAAATGAAGAGAATATTGGTTGTGTCAATTTGGATGAATTCTTGATGAGGGTGTTTACGTCCGCCTTGTGGTGGAACGCTCGCTACAGTACCTTCAAGAATTTTCAAGAGTGCTTGCTGAACACCTTCACCAGAAACATCACGAGTAATAGACGGATTTTCTGATTTACGTGCTACCTTATCGATTTCATCGATATAGATAATGCCTTTTTCAGCTTTTTCTACATCATAATCTGCTGCTTGGATTAGTTTCAGAAGGATGTTTTCAACATCTTCCCCAACATAACCAGCTTCTGTCAATGAAGTTGCATCGGCAATAGCAAATGGAACATTCAGCAGACGAGCAAGTGTTTGTGCAAGCAAGGTTTTCCCGCTTCCTGTTGGTCCAATCAGGGCAATATTACTCTTAGAAAGTTCAACATCGTCAGTCTTTGAGCTCGAATTGATACGTTTATAATGATTATAAACAGCAACAGCCAAAGATTTTTTAGCCTGTTCCTGACCGATTACGTATTCATCAAGAATGTTCCGAATTTCATGCGGCTTCGGTACATCTTTAAATTCTACTTCTTCGTCCGTCCCTAGCTCTTCCTCAACTATTTCTGTACAGAGTTCAATACATTCATCACAAATATATACACCCGGTCCTGCTACAAGTTTACGCACTTGTTCTTGAGTTTTACCGCAAAAAGAACATTTTAATTGTCCTTTTTCATCATTAAATTTAAACATATTCACTCACCCCTTTAAATACTTTTGCAACATCTATACGTGGTAAAGTCCAGTCTATACAACCGGTACTCCCCTTGAACATTTAATAGGTCTTGTACATCTGTACATTCTTGCCTTAACACCAAGCACACCTCATGATATGCGTCAGCTTTTATTAAACATTGGGAGTAGTGCCGAAAACTCCAATGAATACTTGTATGCTTTGCATTTTATCATGTTCCTGACAGGAATGTAATTAAAATGCTTCATCCAAGTTGTTCATATGGTATTAACTTAAAATAATTCTCTATGTATTTGTCCTTTACCATCATTCCCAAACCTTTAGCTTTTCATAGCATGAGAATGTAATTATTTATGTATATGCGGCTTAGCATTTAATCTACACTTAAATGGAAAAAAAATCAATCTATACTTGTCAGAAAAATTAATTTTTATCTTCCAAACTAAAATAGTCCTTATATGTATAAAACAAGGCACGATTGCTCGCGCCTTGTCTCTTTTCTATTGTTTATGGAATTATTCAGCTGAAGCTTCAACGATCTTGCTGTTTTCAACAAGGAAGTCGATTGCTTTACCAATTTTCAAATCACCTTTAACGCCTTCAAGGCTTCCAAGTGCTTGTTTGATTGCTTCTGTTTCCATTTTGTACATTTCAGCCATTTTTGCAATTTCAGCATCAACATCAGCATCAGATGCTTCAATGTTTTCTGCAGTAGCAATTGCATCAAGAGTCAAGCTAGTTTTAACTTGTGTTTCAGCTTCTTCTTGCATTTGCGCTTTCAAAGCTTCTTCATCTTGACCTGAGAATTGGAAGTAAAGCTCTAGGTTTAATCCTTGAGATTGTAAACGTTGATCGAAATCTTTCATCATACGTTCTACTTCTTTTTCGACCATAACTGCAGGAATATCTACTTCTGCATTAGCTGTCGCTTTTTCAACAACTGTGTCACGGACTTGGTGTTCTGCTTGGTGCTTTTTATCATGCTCAAGCGTTTTTCTAGTTTTTTCTTTCAATTCTGCTAATGTTTCTACTTCTTCATCGACATCTTTTGCGAACTCATCATCAAGCTCAGGAAGCTGCTTAGATTTGATTTCGTGAATTTTTACTTTGAATACTGCAGGCTTACCAGCAAGTTCAGCTGCATGATACTCTTCAGGGAAGTTCACTTCGATATCTTTTTCTGCTCCTGTTTCAAGACCAACAACTTGTTCTTCGAATCCAGGAATGAAAGAGTTAGAACCAAGTTCTAGAGAATAGTTTTCAGACGCTCCGCCTTCGAAAAGTTCTCCTTCAACACTTCCTTCAAAATCAAGAACGACTGTATCGCCCATTGCTGCTTGTCCTTCTTCTTTAACAACAAGCTCAGCTTGTTTCTCTTGCAATGTTTTGATTTCGTTATCGATATCTTCGTCAGTTACTTCAGTGTTAACTTTTTCTACTTCAAGACCTTTATATTCACCTAATTTAACTTCAGGCATTACAGTCACAGTAGCTTTGAAAATAAGGTTTTTGCCTTTTTCCATTTGGTCAACATCGATTTCTGGACGATCAACAGGGTTAATTCCTGCTTCTTCGATAGCAGTTGCATACGCGTCTGGAAGAATGATATCCAATGCATCTTGGTATAATGATTCTACGCCGAATTTTTTGTCGAACATTTGGCGAGGCATTTTACCTTTACGGAAGCCAGGTACGTTAATTTGTTTTACGACTTTTTTAAAGGCTGCGTCGATACCTTCGTTAACTTTAGCTGCGTCTACTTCTACAGTTAGAACGCCTTGATTACCTTCTAATTTTTCCCAATTTACAGACATTTGTTTCCCTCCAAAAAAATCTATGATATTTCATGAATAAGCAACGGATGAATCTGCCTTGCTATTCGTAACAAGTCATCCCCGGTATTCCCAATTTACATGGAACCCGTCGTTTTTCCTAAAATCGTTACATTACAACCACTACATTATAACACAGGTCCCCTTAGTTTCAATAACAATAGGCTAAATAATCGGGGAAGAAAAATCTTCAATTTCCCTTAAAACCTTTAACTTTTCTGCTGCTTGATTTTGATCTACCTGGTATAGTTCAGCAATTCTCTCTAACGAAGATTCCCCATACAGGTACTCCTCTGCTAACAGATGATACCCCGCAGCATACCCGCTGTATTCTGCCTTCTCGGGTGTGAAGGGGTACATAACGAGGTGCTGCCTCTCTATTAAACTGACCGCCATATCAAATAGAGTCGGATCACGGTCACCCAAGTTTTCTTCTAACAGCTTAACAGAATGCTGATAAAAGACTGTTTCATTAGGTGCAGAAAGAGTAGACGGGATGACCTTCATTTGTTTTGAAAATTTTGAGATAGTGAGCTCTTTATCGTATTCTTGTTCTTGCAAAATATTAAGCAGCAATGTTTTGACAAACGGGCTGATTTGGTTATTTTCAAGAACCGGCCTGATTTGATTCATATGCGGCCTAATGTTCACTTTAGATAAACTAGATACAACGGCAAGCAGCTCATTATCTGTCTTGTTTTCAAAAAGTCCTTCGTCTTCAGCTAACTCTTCCTGGATTTTTTCTTCAATACGTACTTCCAGATCCTTTTGTTCATCAATTGCACGTCTGCTGAAATGAAGCATATTCTCAAAGTGATCTTTCTTATCTAAAGGAACATGTCCCTCTTCAAGCAACGCTTCTATCGTAGTAACCATTTCTTGATGTTCATTTAGATGCAGGAGAACCATTAAATAAATCGTCACTACATGGAAGTAGTCACCAATCCCTTTAAAGAGCAGTTCCTTACATAAATCTCGCGCTTCCTCATAATCATTCAGCTCTACAAGTGATACAACCAGCCCAATATTCAAATCTGGATTTTCTGGTTCTAACTCTCGTGCTTGACTAAATAATTCAGCTGCCATTTTAAAATCTCTAACCTCTAATCGCTCCAACCCTTTGTCGACAAGTCTTTTGCAAAGGTTTGGAAAAGCAATGATGTTTGAATTATCCATGTTTCTTCCGCCCATTAGCAACTCCGTCCTGTCCTTTGTCTTTACTGACAAACAGTTTAGCATGGAAAACCTTCAAACACAAAATTTTACCAATAAAAATTTTTGCATAAAAAAACCCACTCATGGAGCAGGTATCAAACAAATTCATGTGAAAATCGAGTTTATCTTTTTTTGTAGATTGTATAACTTGAACCTTGATTTCCACTTCAGGCACTTGCTTTCCGCGGGCGGTCGGGAAGCCTCCTCGGCTTTCGCCTGCGGGGTCTCCCCTAGACACGCTTTTCCCGCAGGAGTCTCGTACCTTCCGTTCCAATCAATTTTGTTTTACCTTTTAGATCCTCGAATCACTTTGTTTGAAAATAGAAGGATTAGTACTTGAGGTGATGAGGATGCTTTCTAAACAAGATTCTATTCAGCGAGATCCATTTAAAATGTTAGATTAACTAGTGCCACTGAACCATTTGTTTCGTAAAATTGAGGCGGCCATTGATTTCACCTTTCATTTATGACTTGGTGAAAGGTATGTATTCAGAGGCAGATGCCCAAGTTTTCCAATAGGGAATCGGAATTTTTTAATTCCAACCTCATTTAGTCTAAAAACTGATACCTGCTCAATAAGCAGGTATTTTTTCTTCTATTATATAGAGAGTGTTTGTTTACTATTTTCGTATTCAGAAATTTTCTTATCATATTGAAGTGTGATAGAGATTTCATCCCAGCCGTTAATCAGCATCTGCTTCCAATATGGATGAATCTCGAAATTCGCTTCAAACCCATCTGGTCCAGAAACCTTCTGATTCGGCAAATTAACTGTCAGTTCATACTGACCACCCACGGCGGCTTTCATTAAATAGTCCACTTCCGCTTCAGTCAAAGCAATTGGCAGCATGCCGTTTTTCATGCAATTACTTTTAAAAATGTCCGCAAAGGATGGTGCAATTACAATTGGAAAGCCAAAGTCAAGCAGTGACCACGGGGCATGCTCTCTTGACGATCCACATCCAAAGTTTTCCCCTGCTAAAAGAATGCTTGTTCCTTTATTTTCTGCCTGATTTAATTCAAAGTCAGGCCGCTCATTTCCTTGTTCATCATAGCGCCAATTAAAAAATAGATATTGACCGAACCCACTTCGTTCGATTCGTTTTAAAAATTGCTTTGGAATAATTTGATCTGTATCCACATTTTTTCTGTCCATGACAGCCATTCGTCCTGTATAAATCGTTATTGGTTCCATATAGGGCACCTCCTTCATGATTTGCTAACTTAGTGTACTGGTTCTGCGATCCGTTCATTTTTTCTAATGTCCACAAAACGACCGTGTAAAGCAGCGGTTGCGGCCATTGCAGGACTAACTAAGTGCGTACGTGCTCCTGCACCTTGACGTCCTTCAAAGTTACGGTTCGAAGTAGATGCACAATGCTCGCCTGCAGGAACGACATCTGGGTTCATACTTAAGCACATGCTGCAGCCAGATTCGCGCCACTCAAAGCCCGCTGCTTTGAATAGTACATCCAGTCCTTCTTCCTCTGCTTGTTTCTTGACGCTTTGCGAGCCTGGAACGACCATTGCCCGGACTCCAGGATGAACGTGTTGACCGGAAAGTACTGCCGCTGCTTTCCGAAGATCTTCAATACGAGAATTCGTACATGATCCGATAAAAACATGTTGTACTGGAATTTCTGTAATGGCCATCCCTTCGTTTAAGCCCATGTAATCTAATGCGCGGCCAAGCTCACGAGCATCCATCACACCATCCCTGGTTGTCGGTACAAACCCATCGACTCCCGTAGCCATACCAGGATTAGTACCCCAGCTGACCATTGGCGGAATCTCATTTCCATCTAGGACTATTTCACGGTCATAAACTGCATCCGCATCACTGGCAAGCTGACTCCATTCTTCTACACAGCGATCAAATTCACTGCTTTCCGGAGCATACTTACGTCCTTTCATGTAGGAATAAGTCGTATCATCTGGACTGACAAGCCCTGCTCTTGCTCCTCCTTCAATCGACATATTACATACCGTCATCCGTTCTTCCATCGACATATCTCTGAACACTTCACCACAATATTCAATAATATGCCCTGTCCCGAAATCCACACCAAAACGCGAAATCACATAAAGAATGACGTCTTTTGATGTGACACCATAGCCCAGTTGACCGTTCACTTCAAGCTTTAATGTTTTTGGCTTGGTCTGCCAAATGGTTTGAGTAGCTAGGACGTGCTCTACCTCACTTGTACCAATACCGAATGCAATCGAACCAAAGGCACCATGTGTCGAAGTATGACTATCTCCGCAAACAATGGTCATCCCCGGCTGGGTAAGTCCAAGTTCCGGCCCGATAACATGAACAATTCCCTGCTCGCTGCTATTTAAATCAGCTAAGTGTATGCCAAATTCCTGGCAATTCGCAGACAGTGCATCAAGCTGTTTCTTTGCAATTTCATCTTGAATGAAATAACGGTTCACGGTAGGAACATTGTGATCCATAGTGGCAAAAGTCCGGTCTGGCCTTCTTACAGAACGTCCTTTCATTCTAATTCCTTCAAATGCCTGTGGTGACGTTACCTCGTGAATATAATGTAAATCTACATATAATAAATCTGGCTTATCTTGTTCTTCTGAAACAATATGCCGATCCCATATTTTTTCAATGATTGATTTTCCCATTTTCCATCCTCCTACTCGCTCGTTCAGTTTAGAAAAAAAGCTGACGCGCTGTCAGCCTTTTCAGAAGTCTTATTTACGCATATGCTCCCATGATGTTTAAAATAGCTTCCTGATCCAGCAATGCCGCTTTGATTTCTGCTATCATTTGACTGGTCGATATTCCTCTGATTGGGCCGTTAGCCAGATCACTGGTTCGAAGCCCAGCATCAAGGACTTTTTGAACGGCTTTTTCAACGGCGTCTGCTTCTTCTTCCAATCCAAACGATAAACGAAGCATAGAGGCAGCTGATAAAATCATACCCATTGGATTCGCCACATTTTTCCCTGCAATGTCTGGGGCTGACCCATGAATTGGTTCGTAAAGGTTGCAGCCTTCCAATGAAACAGAGGCTGAAGGGAGCATACCAAGTGAGCCAGTCAATACAGATGCCTCATCACTTAAAATATCGCCAAACATATTTTCTGTAACGATGACATCGAACTGTCTTGGATTACGAATTAACTGCATTGCAGCGTTGTCCACCAACATATGCTCAAGCTCAACCTCTGGATAATTCTTGGCTACTTCTTCTGCCGTTTCCCGCCACATTCGACTGGATTCAAGGACATTTGCTTTATCAACAGACGTGACCTTATTCCTTCTTGCCGAAGCCAGTTTAAATGCTAGTTCAATAATTCGTTTGATTTCTGACTTCTGGTAAAATAATGTGTCCACGACTGCTTCTTTGCCGTCTAATGTTGTACGCTCACTTGGTTTACCAAAATATAATCCACCAGTTAATTCCCTGACAATTAATAAATCTACGCCTTCAATAATTTCTTTTTTCAAGGGGGAGGATTCCGATAAACTCGAATAGTAGCTGATCGGCCGAAGATTGGCATATAGGTGCAAGTCCTTGCGGATTTTAAGTAAACCGCGTTCGGGCCTCAAATGCAGCGGTTGCTGATCCCACTTTGGTCCTCCGACAGCACCTAATAGAACCGCATCGCTGCTCTTGCACATTTCAACTGTTTCATCTGGAAGCGGTGAACCAGTTTGATCAATGGCACTCCCGCCTATTTCTCCAAAATGAAACTCAAAGTCATGACCAAATTGTTCTCCAACAGCTTCGAGGATTTCGACGGCACCTCGTGTTACTTCTCTACCTATTCCATCTCCCGGCAATACTGCTATTTTCCGTTTCATCGAAATCTCCCCTTCCCATGCTTTTTATTGTAAAATTGGTTCTTTCTCAGTTAAGTAAATGACACGGTTTACCGCGTTCAAGTAAGCTTTAGCAGAGGCTTCCAATACATCTTGATCCAATCCTCTGCCTCTTGTTTCTGTTCCTTTGTATCGAATCGTGACAAATACTTGAGCTAACGCGTCTCTGCCTGCGCCTACTGATTGGATTCGGTAATCAAGTAAGTTCACTTCGCTTCCAATACACCGTTCAAGTGTATTATAAAGTGCCTCAACACTCCCAGCTCCAGTAGCCGCCTCACTAACGGTATCCTCTTCACCTTTTTTCAACCGGACTGTTGCTGTCGGAACTTGGTTTGTACCGTAGCTGATTTGCATGGATCCAAGTTCGTAGAATCGATTATCCTTCGACGTTTTTTCTTCAAGGACAAGGGCAACCAAATCTTCGTCAGTCATTTCTTTTTTCTTATCAGCTAATTCCTTAAACTGAATGAATAAACGATTGCTTTCTTCATCTGAAACGGAAAGCTTCAATGTTTTCAAACGATCTTTAAATGCATGACGCCCAGAATGTTTACCTAGCACAAGTGCATTCGAGGATACACCCACAAGTTCTGGAGAAATGATTTCATACGTTGTTTTTTCCTTTAATACGCCGTCCTGATGAATACCTGATTCGTGTGCATAGGCATTTCGACCAATAATCGCTTTGTTTGGCGGAACTGCAAATCCAGTTAACTTACTAACTAAATCGCTGGTCCGTTTAATTTCATTTAGTGTTAAATCAGTTTTTGCTTGATAGTAATCAGAGCGAATTCGTAAGGCCACGGCTAATTCTTCAAGAGCAGCATTTCCAGCACGTTCACCAATGCCGTTTATCGTTCCTTCAATTTGATTAGCTCCTGCTTCAATGGCTGCCAGTGAATTCGCAATTGCCATTCCTAAATCATCATGACAGTGCGCAGATAAATTTACTTTATCTATAGAAGGAACATGTTCTCGAAGGTGCTTAAATATGGCTCCATATTCTTGTGGTGCCGCATAGCCGACTGTATCTGGAATGTTAATCACGCGTGCACCAGCTTGAATGACTGCTTCAACAATTTCAACCAAATAATCAAGTTCAGTTCTGCTTGCGTCTTCCGCTGACCATTGGACAATCGGGAAGCGTTCTGCCGCGTACTTCACAGTCTGAACGGCCGTTTCAATCACTTGTTCTTTAGAAAGCTTCAATTTATACTCCCGATGAATCGGTGAAGTAGCAATGAACACATGCAATCTTGGTTCTGCTCCGCCCTTTAATGACTCCCAAGCTGCATCAATATCTCCTTGAACAGAGCGCGCAAGTCCTGTAACGGATGCATGACGGATTTTATTCGCAATTTCTTGCACGGAACCAAAGTCACCTTTTGAAGCAGCTGGGAAGCCTGCTTCAATGATATCAACACCTAAGCGTTCTAACTGAAAGGCGATCTCTAATTTTTCCGAGTAATTTAGATTGATACCAGCGGATTGCTCGCCGTCTCTAAGTGTCGTATCGAAAATATTAATTTTTCGCAACAGTCACCACTTCTTTCTTAGTTTGTTGTTGTTTAACAAATGGCATCATTTTACGTAGTTCACGACCTACCACTTCGATTGGATGTTGATTTTCTCTTTGGTTCACAGCGTTAAAGACAGGTCGGTTAGCTTGGTTTTCAAGGATCCAGCCTTTTGCGAATTCCCCATCTTGGATATCTTTCAATACTTTCTTCATTTCACCCTTAACCGTTTCATTTACAATACGAGGTCCGGATACAAAATCTCCCCACTGTGCTGTATCAGAAATAGAATAGCGCATGTTCTCTAGGCCGCCTTCGTACATTAAGTCAACAATTAGTTTCAATTCATGTAAACATTCAAAGTAGGCAACTTCCGGCTGATAACCAGCTTCTGTTAGTGTTTCAAACCCAGCTTTAACGAGTGACGTCACTCCTCCGCATAGTACGGCTTGTTCCCCGAATAAGTCAGTTTCGGTTTCTTCTTTAAATGTTGTTTCAAGGACACCTGCGCGTAAGGCTCCGATTCCTTTTGCATACGCAAGAGCTAATTCTTTCGCTTCACCTGTTACGTCCTGATGGATAGCGAACAGAGCGGGTACACCTGCTTCTTGTTCATATGTACGGCGAACGAGGTGACCAGGTCCTTTTGGTGCTACTAGTAGGACATCAACATCTGCCGGCGGAACGATTTGACTGAAATGAACATTGAAACCGTGAGCGAAAAGCAAGGCATTTCCTGCTTGGAGTCCAGGTTTAATATCTTGTTCATAGACCTTCGGTTGTGTTTCGTCTGGAAGAAGAATCATAATTACATCAGCTTGAGCCGCTGCATCTTCTACTGTATAAACGGTAAAGCCATCCGCTTTTGCTTGATCAAATGATTTTCCTTTTCTGATTCCGATAATAACGTCAACACCGCTGTCGCGTAAATTTTGAGCGTGAGCATGACCTTGTGAACCGTAGCCAATCACTGCTACTTGTTTGTTAGTGAAATAATTTTCGTTTGCATCTGAATTGTAATATACCTTTGCCATTATAAAATCTCTCCCTTTTTTATCATCATTTTATTTTTATTTAAATATTTAGTATTTTCAAACTATAGTTAAGCTTTTATTGCTCATACGCTGGGTTCCCCGCGGAAAAGCGGTGGTGCCGGTACGGGCTAATTCTTTAATGCCATATGGCTTCATTAATTCTATAAAAGCACCAATTTTTTCGGATTCACCCGTAATTTGAATGGTCAATGAGTCCTTACTGATGTCAATAACAGCGGCTCGAAACGGTTCAATTAAACTATTAATCTCCGCTCTATTTTGGCTCGTTGCCATTACCTTGATTAAGGCGAGCTCTCTCGATACGATCGATTGGTTTGAAATATCATTCACTTTTAAAATATCAATTTGTTTATTTAATTGTTTGGTCATCTGTTCAATCACATGTTCATTTTCAACATGTACGACGACAGTCATGCGTGATATTCCTTCTTGCTCGGATGGACCTACTGTCATGCTCTCGATGTTATAGTTCCTTTTTGTAAATAGATTGGTGATCCGGTTCAGCACACCCGGACGATTGTTTACCGTTAGGGTTATAATTCCTTTCATTGCTTGACTCCTTCCATTTCATGCAGCCCTTTTCCTGGAGAAACCATCGGATAGACGTTTTCTTCGGGCTCCACGTGAAGATCGAGTAGAACCGGTCCATTCATCGTGACTGCTTTTTCTATCAAATCAATTGCTTCTGACTCTGTTGTGGCTTTAAAGCCTGGAATTCCATATGCATCAGCAAGTTTCACAAAATCCGGCTGAGTCTGGAATGTGCTGTGTGAATACCGCTTCTCATGGAAAATTTCCTGCCATTGTCGAACCATTCCCAATGCATGATTATTAATAATCACAATTTTGATTGGCAGATTCATTTCTGCAATGACGGCCAGCTCTTGATTTGTCATTTGGAATCCGCCATCCCCAGATATGGAGATTACTATTTTTTCTGGTTCTGCAATTTGGGCGCCAATTGCTGCTGGCAATCCAAATCCCATTGTTCCAAGCCCACCCGATGTTACCCAGGCATGCGGCTTATTGAAAGGATAGTATTGTGCAGCCCACATTTGATGCTGCCCGACATCAGTGACCACAATGGCTTCTCCATTTGTGTACTGATGTAAAAGTTCAATTACTTTTTGCGGTTTTAAAGCCCCTGTATCATTTCGATAACATAAGGGAAAGTCTTTTTTCCAAGCGTTAATGGTTTCAATCCACTTCGTTACTTCTGGTTTTTTCCCGTCTTGTGCAATCAATTCTGTAAGTGCTTCTTTGGCATTGCCGACGATAGGAATCTTGGTTGGTACATTCTTACCAATTTCAGCAGGATCAATATCGATGTGTGCAACCGTCGCATACGGAGCAAAACACTTCAAGTTTCCTGTCAGCCGGTCATCAAATCTCGCTCCAATATTAATTAGTAAATCACAGGTTGATAAAGCCATATTTGCTGCATATGAACCGTGCATGCCGCCCATTCCAATAAATAAGGAATGATCTGCTGGATATCCACCCAATCCGAGTAAGGTATGCACGACCGGAATCCCCTGTTGCTGGGCATAGGTCTTTAATTCATCTGCACCCTTAGAATGGAGGACTCCCGCACCAGCAAGAATAACTGGCTTTTTCGAAGAGCTCACAGCTTCAACCAATTTTCTAATTTGAAGATGATTTGGCTGAACAGTTGGCTGATAGCCCGGTAAATCCATTTCTGGATCTTCATCTGCAAAGCCTGACAGGATGGCAATATCCTTTGGTATGTCAATTAAGACTGGACCCGGCCGGCCGCTGGACGCAATATGAAAGGCTTCTTTAACAATTCTAGGAATATCTTCTGTCTTTCTAACCTGATAATTATGTTTCGTTATAGGTGTCGTAATCCCGAGTACGTCCGCTTCTTGAAAAGCATCCGTACCAATGACACTTGTAGAAACTTGCCCAGTGAAAATGACGAGGGGAAGTGAGTCAATCATTGCATCGGTAATCCCCGTTACAACATTCGTTGCTCCTGGACCTGATGTTGCAATGACTACGCCTGGTTTACCAGTCACTCTGGCATAGCCTTCAGCTGCATGAATGGAGCCCTGCTCATGTCTGGTAAGAATATGAAAGAGACCTGAGCTGTAAAGCTTGTCGTAGATTGGCAATACAGCTCCACCAGGATAACCAAAAATAACGTCTACATTTTGCTTCTTGAGAGCATCCATTAAAAAATCTGCTCCGCTTTTTTCTACTTTTACTTTCTCCCTGTTAGTCAGGAGTGCTTTCTCAGTCATTTAAAGACCTCCTCTACATCATTTCACCGGTACTCGTTCGGAACCTTACTTTGTATCGATGGATTTTTTCATATAAAAAAGCCCTCCACCCTAATAGACCCGCTTTCGCAAGTTTCAAGGGGTGAAAAGGCTACTTGACCAGTCCACGGTACCACCCTAATTCGTACAACTATGTACGCTCTTCATCTTTTTGGTAACGGGTGCCGGTATGCACCCGTTCAGCTTTACTTGCAAGTTGCTTTCAAGCTGAAACTCAGAGGTGAGTTCATCTTTTGTAACACTACCGGTTTCCAGCAATCCCGGCTCTCTGTGAATGTTGTATCAAAAGACTACTTTTCCTCTTCATTGCTTTTCTTTATAATAGCCAACGGCAATTTTATCTAAATAGTAAGTAAATTCAGTATGTTAGGATGTCCTCGTAATTCTCGGCTGTTGATGATTATATTACGACGATATGTAAGGTACGTCAATAGGTTTTTTTGTAATTATTAGATTATTCTTAAAGTTCAAACTAATTTGTATCCGCTTACATCGTTGAAGAGAAAGAGTTTCCCATACCTTAAATTTTTTGATTATTCTTTATACTTTTTCTCAAAAAAAACCTGCAGAGCTGTTCGCAGGCTAAAACATTTTATCCCAAGTTTCTTTTTCAACAGTACCTGTAACTTTAAGTTTGTTTTTTTTCTGATAAGCTCTCACAGCTGTCTCTGTTTTCTTTCCATACTTCCCATCTAATTCACTTTTTTTCAAACCAGCTGCTTTTTGAATTTTTTCCACGTTTTTACCACTCATTAGTGGAGATTTAACTTTATAAACAACCCCTGGGTATGAACTTGCAACCGGCACCTTCGAAGTGAGAACCGGACGTTTTCCACTCAACAACTCTTTCATTGTCAAGCCTTTCGTCATTTGTAAATGGGGATAATCTTTAAAAGATGACCATTCTCCTCCCCACTCAAATCCTAGTGATTTAGCAATACTTGCCGCTCTGCGCCATTTATCAGTTACTGTCCAAATTGCCCTCCTGCCATCATCACTTACAATCACAAAGTCAATCGCTAATCCATAATTATGGGCAGAATACCCTCCGCGCGCATTCGTCACAATCGGTTTTGATTTATTAGTTCTTCCCTGAGCATACAACTTATCTTGTTCCGCGAAGCTTCTAAACCCATTGGAAATAAGGACATATATTTTTTCTTTATAGGCCCGCTTCACCACTTCAATAGCCGTTTTTTTCACAACAGGATTGATATTTTTCCCCATATTCGTTTCAGCTTTTTTAATTAATGAATCCACACTTACTGCCATCTTTACCGCCTCCATACACTAGTAAATGCAAACGAGCCGCCCTTGGTAAGGGCGGCTCGTCTGTATCATAAACCTATTTTTCAGAAGCTAACAATAAATCTTTTCGACGATAAACGCTTAGGATGGTTCCAAAAATGACCGAGTTTATTAAAACCGGTACCGCTCCATAACTGATGAACGGCAGTGAAATAGAAATGATAGGCAATATCCCGAGAGACATTCCTAGATTAGCAATTACTTGGACCGCAAAAACTGTCAGCCCTCCGACAATTAGTAACTTCCCAAAATGATCATCCACTTTTAGTAAAATCCAAGACATTCGATAAATGACTAATAAAAGAACACTTGCCAGGATACATCCAAACAACCAGCCAAGTGTATGGGTAAGACCTACAAACACAAAATCTGGATTACTAAACATTAAACCATTCATATCGTCTGATAATGGCTGATCTAACCACCCTGCATTTTACATATGATTTTTAACACTAATATACATGTAGCCCTTCCTTTTCAGCCTCTTGTCTGTCACTAATCGGGTACAGGTAAAAGAAGGACTTTTTCATGAAATAGAAGAAATATTCTTAGTAAAAAGAGGAGGTGGCAATTTTGAGTGAATGTTCAACCTGTGGTAGTGAAATGAAGAAAGGTTACATACAGAGCAGCAATAGGCTTGCGTGGGTACCCAAAGTGGCTAAGTTGAGCGTGGAACCTAGTTTGAATGAAGGGTCGGTTTTATTATCTAATCAAAATCGATTTTCCATTAATTATGTGGATGCTTTTCTTTGTGAGAATTGTAAAAAAGTCCTTATAGACTTTTCCGATAAAGAAGAGTAGCGGGGCAATTTATAAGAGCCTTGCATAAGGATTCAGCAAGGCTCTTTCAATTTATTCTGCTAGAACATCTTGGTACTCCTGATTTTTGTCAAATTCCTTTTGTGCAAATGTACAGGCCGGGACAATTTTTTTCTTTTCCTCCCGAGCAAGGTCTACTACTTTTTTTACTAACTGATTACCTATTTTCTGCCCCCGAAGCTCTTCAGAAACTACCGTATGGTCGATGGTCATTTCCTTTTCTCCGGTTTCGGTAAACGTTATTTCCGCCACTACTTCACCTGATTTTTCTACATAAAAACGCTGCTTTCCGCGTTGAATATCCATCTCTAAAACCTCCCTGTTTTTTTCCCCTTACTCTTAACTAGCCGGAGAATGCGATATCTAAACGTTACTTCCTTTACTATTCTCCATAAGTAATTTTTAAAAACACCCTCAACTCATATTTCTACTTCTACTAGTTTCAAGAAAATAATTAGTAATTCTCTTTACAAATGAAAGGAAAACCTGTTTAATTAATTAGGCTAACTAACTAATTTCAGAGGAGATCATCATTATGAATTCTATGTTTTCCGCATTTAAATTTTTTAATCGTCCTTATACAGTTAAGTTACAACAGCTTATCTCTCCTTATCATGTAACGGAAATACAGTGGGCAATGGTCCGCTATCTATATGAAATGGGGCCTGCTACAAATTCTGATATCGCTTCGTACTGGCTTGTCGAAAAGCCCTCTGTTACAGCCATTGCACAGAAACTAATCGATCAGAAATTACTCTATGTAGTTCCTGGTGTGGATAAGCGGAAAAAAGTCATGCATTTAACAGAGGAGGGAATTTCTATTTATCAGCAGTTAAAGGTAACAATTGATACCTTCCATGCTTCTCTTTTAGATGGGGTAACTGAAGAAGAGAGTCAAATTGTTAAGAACGTTTTCACTAAACTGCATCAAAATATTGAAAGGTGAGATAGGATTTATGAACAAAGAAAAACTTTGGACAAAAGAATTTATTGTCGTTTCAACCATCAACTTTTTAGCCATTTTAGTCTTCTTTTTACTTATGGTAACCATCGCTTCGTATGCAAAAACTGAATTTGGAGCCGCTACTAGTACAGCGGGGTTAGTATCTAGTATCTTTATTATTGGGTCCTTATTCGGAAGACTTGGCGCCGGACGCCTAATCGGTCAAATGGGTCCAATCAAAATTCTTTGGATTGGACTCACTGCGTTTACCCTTACTTCAGCCCTTTATTTTATCGCCATTAACATACCGCTATTATTGGCTATCAGATTTATTCAAGGTGTATCCGTAGGCGTTATCGGTACAGCCACAGGAACTATCGTGGCACATATTTTACCGAATACACGCAAAGGTGAAGGCATTGGCTACTTTAGTTTAAGCGCCATACTTGCAACTGCCATTGGTCCGTTTATCGGGATTTTGCTTATGAAAATGGATAACGGCTTTACCATCATGTTCACAATGAACGTCATTTTATCAATAATTTGTTTGGTCTTCCTTGCGGTCGTTAAATTACAATTACCTGCACCGAAAGTTTCCACAATAGCAGAAGAAAAAGGCTCTTTTTTATCAAAATTTATCGAACCAAAGGCTGTACCTATTTCTTTAATCGCCTTAATTATCGGATTTAGTTATTCTGGTGTAATGTCTTATTTATCCTTTTATGCAGAGACAATAAATCTAGTAGATGCTGCCAGTTATTTCTTCTTAGTTTATGCAGCTATTATCATCATCTCGCGGCCCTTTACTGGGAAATTGATGGATACAAAAGGGGCAAACCTGATTGTTTATCCATGTTTTATTGTTTTTGCTGTTGGGATGTATTTCTTCAGTCAAGCAACCGCTGGATGGATGTTACTGCTTGCCGCAGCGTTAATCGGATTTGGCTACGGAAACTTTAATTCCATTGCCCAAACTGTTGCAGTCAAAGTGACTCCTCCCCACCGCTTCGGCTTAGCTACAGCTACTTACTTTATTTTTTACGATATGGGCTTAGGATTCGGACCATACTTATTAGGCTTTATCGTTCCCATCACTGGATACCGTTCGATATTCTTAATCATGGTAGCCGTGATTATAATCTGTATTCCACTCTACTATTTACTACACGGTCGAAAAGACAAAGAGCTATTAAAAATTGTGTAACTCAAAACGCCCGACGAAAATTTTTCGTCGGGCGTTTTTTATAAGTTTGATGTTTATTTCCCGTCCACGACTTCTTTTAAAAGTTCGTACGACCGTTTTTGTTTTGCTGGATCGAAAATATACGAAACAGCCATCAGTTCATCCACATTATATTTTTCTTGGAAACGTGTCAGTTGTTCCTTGATTGATTCTTTGGATCCAAGTAAAGCCATACTAGACATCGACATAGCCATTGCCTTTTCAGATGGACTCCATAATTCATCCATACTTTCAACAGGAGGACTTAACAGATTTTTTGTCCCACGGACTACATTTAAGAAAAATTGCTGCATGGTAGTTAGCTCAAACTGTGCTTCCTCATCGCTGTCAGTTGCAATCACATTCAGACAAACCGTCATGTGTGGAGTCTTCAAGTATTTAGACGGTTGGAATCTATCTCGGTAAATCGCTATCGCTTCTTCCATATAACGCGGTGCAAAATGAGAAGCAAATACATAGGGCAGGCCCAATTTAGCAGCTAAGACAGCTGAATCGGTAGACGAACCAAGAATATAAATAGGGATATTTGTTCCCACCCCAGGATAAGCTTTTACATAACTTTGTTCCTCTTCAGATCCAAAATAAGTCAAAAGAGATTGAACATCGTGTGGAAAGGTGTAAACAGAATCCTTATCAGATCGTCTTAACGCACTAGCTGTCATCATGTCAGTTCCAGGAGCTCTTCCAAGTCCTAAATCTACACGATTCGGATAGATGGTTGCCATTGTTCCAAATTGTTCTGCCACGACTAACGGTGAATGGTTAGGAAGCATGATCCCGCCTGAACCCACTTTTATATGATCTGTATGTTCTAGAATATGTTTAATTAAAATCGCTGTCGCTGAGCTGACCATTGTCGGTGTATTATGATGCTCCGCAACCCAATATCGAGAATAGCCCATTTTTTCGGTCGCTTGCGCCAAGTCAACCATCGAATTAATGGCTTCTTTAGCATCCTGACCTTCTCTAATCGGTGCTAAGTTTAAAACAGAAACAGGGATTTGTATAGTTGACATGTTTGATGTATCCTCTCCTCGTTAAGTTACCTTCATCCTAACAAAAAGTAACCAATAAACAAACTTTATTGCTTGACCATTCACTTTGAAAAATTAAAACCAGTCTTCAGATTCCTGTTATCATTTCTTACCCTTTTTCTTCTCGTAAGTTCTCACGGTTGTTGAAGGTGAAAATATAATTTTATACTCCCCTTTAAGTTCATCCTTTATTTTCTCTGTTAAATTCAACCCTTTTTCATTGTGTTCTTCTTCTAATTGAATTCCATTAGAAAGTAAGATATCTTTATCCCAATCTATCCACTCACCATACATGTTTATCCATTCCTTCAATTCTCTTATTAACTCAATCGAAATCGGAATGTCCTCTATATCAAGATTACAACCACATCGATTACACCAAATAGGATCCGCACCAACATCCCCTGCAATTTTTAAATCAAAGGATTTTTTCTCACATATACATTCCATATGATTTACGCCTCCCTATTTATAACACGAACTATGGTTTCTCTTTTTAACAAAGGTAAGAATCTGTTAGATGAAGAGCAATCTATAGTATTTTACAACTAAGTCTTGCACCCATAAAAATATCAACCAGCCACACACTCCGAAACTAATGGCTATGAATAAATGAATGGAATTTTGTAAGGATATATAAACAATCACTAACAAAACAGCAGTTGCAGGAAAACCCAAAAGTACTCCTAACGCAAACTTACTTAACGTGGCTGTTTGTTCTCCTTGAAAATACAGCCATATGATGCTAAGTAAACTTACCAAAGGAAGTGCAGCTATTATTCCTCCATATGACGGAAATCTTCTGGATATCTCCGTAACCACACCAATTACAATTGCTGAAGCCATAATTTTCGTTATTAAGTACATTCTTTTGCTCGTTCACTTAATATTTTCAAGGCGTTTTCTACTAAGATCTTTTCATTATCATCTAGTTCACTTAATACCCGTTCTAGTTTTTCTTCATCCAAACTCGTATTTCTATGTAAAACTTCTTTACCCAAATCAGTTAAACAAAGGCTAACTTTTCTCTCATCAAGAGGGTCTCTCCCTTTTATTAAATAGTTCTTTTCAATCAATCTTTTAATGTGTTCTGACGCAGTATTATGAGAAACTTGTATGTATAAAGCAATTTCATTTACGCCTATCTCTTCCTGTTTATCTACAAGCTGAAGAATACGGACCACTTGATGAGAAATCTTTTCTTTATGAAGATAATGTAAATGGAAATAAATATCCGTCCAATATTGGTTTAATAGCGAAACTTTACTGCTCAAAAATACCACCCCTTTATCGTTACTTACGATTATATCGTACTATACGATATAAATAAATACGTTGATTGTTTTTTGATGTAAAAGTGAATAAATAAACTGCTATCGTTCTACATACATTCCAATATATCTCTCCATATTAATCCTAATTATTGTCTTACTTTACAGCAATGAATTATGCTCTAACGATCTAGTGTAACTCTGTATCACGTATTTTCTGGAATCCTCTATAAACAAAAAAATGCCCCAAACCCTTAAAAGGATTTGAAGCATTTTTCTGGTTCGAACTTAGTGTTCTGAACACTTGGATGTCCCAGGAGAGATTCGAACTCCCGACCCACGCCTTAGAAGGGCGTTGCTCTATCCAGCTGAGCTACTGGGACATTATGATATTTTTGGCGGTTCGTTATGTAATTCCTTACATTGTACTCTCCGTCAGGACATTTATTATTATAGTACGATATCGACATGAAGTCAACACTTTTTCTCACTCTTTTTTAGAAGAGAGAGGAGAAGTTATTTCCACTTCTCCATTATACATAAATTCAGCCCAAATTGTAAGCCCTATTTAAATCTTTTACTTCTGCTCCTTCGTGGTCATAAAACGTTACGGCAGCTTCTTTGTCAATGACTTCAACAATCGCATAGGTTTTTTCTTCTCTTCCTCGAGGTAAACGAATACTCCCTGGATTAATATAGAGCCGACCGTCAATAAGCTCAGATCCCGCTTGGTGAGAATGACCGAAACAGATGATAGACGCATCCTCTTCCTCCGCTTTATAGGATATATTCATTAACGTCATTTTAATATTATATAAGTGACCGTGAGTAACTAAAAAACGAGTTCCTTCTATCTCTTCAACAAGAGCATCTGGGTATCCTGTATCGTAATCACAATTACCACGAACGCCGATAAAATCAGCCATAACCGGACTTTCTTTCTGCAGTTCTGAATCTCCACAATGAATCATTGCGTCTACTTCTTTCTGATGACGATTTTTTATAGCTTGTACCTCTTCCGTAAGACCATGACTGTCACTGATGATCAAGGTTTTCATCGGCTGCTCCCTTCTCTCGTTAAAAATAAATCAAGCTCTTTTTCCAGCTCTTTTAACGCATTTGCCCGGTGACTAATTGCATTTTTCTCTGCTGATTCGAGTTCAGCCATTGTTTTCCCTTTTTCTGGGACAAAAAATACAGGATCATATCCGAAGCCATTTGTACCAGCAGGTGATTCAGCAATACGGCCTTCCACATAACCAGAAACAGTAATCGTTTCCTGATTTGGCGATGCTAATGCAAGGACGCAATAAAAACGAGCCGTTCTTTTTTCAGCAGGAATATCTTTTAATTCCTCCAGCAGTTTTTGAGTATTCGCTTCATCATCTTTATCTTCACCTGCATATCGAGCAGAGTAAACACCAGGACGGCCATCCAATGCATCAACAACCAAACCAGAATCATCTGCCATGACAACTTGATTTAATTCTTTTGCAATTGTTTCTGCTTTTAAAATAGCATTTTCAGCAAAGGTCGTTCCTGTTTCTTCAACGTCTGTCGCGTTTTCATAATCTAGAAGCGTGTGAATTTTATACCCTCTAGGTGAAAATAAACTTTCAAATTCCTTTGCTTTTCCTTTATTTTTCGTTGCAATTAGAACATTTTTCATCGTTACACTCTCCTGAATAGCTGCATAGTTTGTTTCTTTAGTCTACCACAATCAGGATATTTGCCCAAAAGAAATAGGAGCCGCTTTTCGCGTGCCCCCGAATAATCAGTATTAGAAACTACCCGTATTAACCTTTGCCGGCCGGCTTACTGGTTCCGAAAGCGGCTTGCCATCTTCTTTCAATAAATCAGCATTTCCATCCACTTTCAGCTCTACCCGTTCAATGCCCTTCTGTTCTGTTAATGACAGAACAAGTGCATCAAGTACTTGTTGGGAAACCTTTTTCTCTTTAAAACTATTTAGAATCGATTCATTGAAATTCAAGGTAACCATGCCATCCGCTAATTGAGGCTCATCCAACAGTTCTACATCAGACATCACAATTGATTGTAAACCGGAGAAATGTGATGGTCCTTTAGCCAGTTCTTGAACAACCGCTGTCACGTTATCCACATCGGTCTCGTTTACCCGCTTCGTGATTGGCACATAATAGTAATTGCCTTCCTCTCCGCCGATATAATAAACCGTCAATGCCTTCGATTGGCTAATATCATTAACACCACTTGTATCTAGATTAATGCCGCTTGCCCGAGACAGTCCTTCCTGCACTGGTGTACCGTTAACCGGCATCTGCTTCAGTTCTGTACCATTCAACTTAAGCTTGACTGTCTGCACTGAATCAAACTGTGTCAACGTCCAAGTCACAGCCTGCAAAATTTTCAGTTCATCTTCTTTCTTGTAATTCTTAAACTCTTTTGAAAAATCAACCACCGCTGTTCCATCTTTAATATCCACACTAACCTCAGTACCTGCTGGCAGAACTGCTCTAAAACCAGAAGGAAGGACATTCGATATCGGACCATCCTCCACTAGATATTTCAGCGACTGCGCAGCCACACCTCCACCTTCTGTAGATGGCAGTGCCAAGGTTTGCGGAACCACATACCCGCTGCTATCAATCAAATACAGTTCCGTCTTTACACTTGCTTCTTCAGTTTCCTTGTTTTCATCAGCCGTCGTTTCAGCTGGATCTCCCTCTAATTTAGAAGGACTGTCAACAAGTGATACATCCGGCGGGTCAATTTTATTTTTTTCTTCGCCGGTAAACAAGCCACAGCCTGATAAAAGAACAGCAGAGGCCAGAATGGTCGTGGCAACTGTTGCCTTTGTTACATTGGACATATATATCCCTCCCAGGACGGTTTGTACTACTATTTATACGAGCCCTGGGAAGTTTTAGACCGAAATCTTTTTATTTTATAAAAAAACTCCCATCAAGGGAGCCTTAATCGAGCTTAATTGTTTGTACGACACCAACCTGTTCACCAATCCAGGAATGAGCAATATCCTGAAAAATATCTTTGGAACCTGTGGTGAAAAATTGATGCTTTGGTTCCTCTGATGAAACATTCATCAGCCCTTTATGTTCAAGAATAACACTTGCTTCACGGGCCGTTTCATCTCCTGAAGAAATCACCTGAACACCTTTGCCCATGTACTCTCTAATTACTGGGCCAAGCAAAGGGTAATGTGTACAGCCAAGTATCAGTGTATCTATACCCGTACGTTTCATCGGTTTTAGCGTTTCGGCAATCACCTTTTCAACAATTCTTCCTTCAAATTCCCCGCTCTCAACAATCGGTACGAATTTCGGGCAGGCCAAACTATCAACGGTTACCTTCTTATTAATAGAAAGAAGCGCCTGATTATAAGCCTTACTCTTAACCGTTCCTTCGGTGCCAATAACACCAATATGTAGATTGGTAGATACCTTCAAGGCGGCACGTGCACCTGGATTAATGACGCCTATTACAGGAATAGACAGTTCCGCATTAATCTCTTCAAGCGCTGCTGCGGTTGCGGTATTACAGGCAATAATCAGCATTTTAATTTGTCGTTTTAATAGGAAACGCGTCAGCTCCCATGTGAAGTCTTTCACTTCTTCCTTCGTTCTCGGTCCATAGGGACATCTTGCTGTATCACCGACATACATTATATGTTCATGAGGAAGTTGACGCATCACTTCTTTTGCAACCGTCAATCCGCCAACCCCTGAATCAATAATTCCAATTGGTCGTTTCAATTATATCGCCTCAATCTTCTCGCATTTCTTGATGTAGTTTTGTTAGGTTCTTAGTGAGGGAAGCTATGTCTGTATCTGAAAAATCGCTTAAAATATCCTGCAAATAAAGCTGCCGTTTCTTAATAACTTCATCAATGATCCGTTCACCTTCCGAAAGAAGGTTAATGCGAACAACCCGACGATCTTTATCATCTTTCACCCGGCTTACCAGTTCATTCTTTTCCATACGATCGATTAAATCTGTCGTCGTACTGAATGCTAAAAACATCTTTGAAGATAGTTCACCTATTGTCATATCGCCTTCTTCAAAAAGCCATTGCAACGCGACAAACTGCGGGGGGGTAATTTTATAGACATTCAATATTTCCCGGCCCTTTTGTTTAATCAGACTGGAAATATACCGTAATTCCTTCTCGATTTTTGCAACTTGGTCCATTTTCAATTCAGTCATTCACGTTTCTCCCCCTAAAACTTCCTGCTCTTTATTGTCTCTGAAAATCATAAAAAATTCAAGGTTGAGGTTATAAGTTAAATTATGCTAAAAAAAAGGCACCAGAGACAGCAGCCGAAAGGATTTCTCGATAGCTGTCTTTGCTGCATAGTAATCAGGGAAAATCTATTATTCTGCCATAAGCCTCTTCTTCTACTGCTCTTATACTGAAAGTTAAACAATCTATAATTTAAGCTCCCCCATGCGTAGAAGTTCGATAACTGCTTGTGAACGGCCTTTTACTCCAAGCTTTTGCATCGCATTTGAAATATGGTTTCGAACTGTTTTTTCGCTGATAAACAATTCGCCTGCGATTTCTTTCGTTGTTTTGTCCTGAACTAATAATTCGAATACTTCTTTTTCTCTTTTGGTGAGAAGTGGCTTATGAGTGAACTCGTTCTCTTTCAAGTATGGTAACCCTCCCTGCCTTCACCAGCATAAAACCCGGAGTGGGTGTCTATTTAGTCAAGATATAGTATGTCAGGGAGGCGAAGGAAGTGACTGCTGTATATGGGATTATGTGTTTTACGTTTTTTATTTTCTTACTGGACTTTGCTTATCCATTAATTGTTTCATTTCGTCTGTCCATGCTAATGGCTTACCTGTCGCTTTATTGATTTGGACGACCGTTCCTCTGCCTGTCAAACAGATTGACCCATCCTCTTTTTTACCTAGATAATGAATATCAGCGGACGTATTGCCAATCTTCGCCGCCTTAACCTGAATAAGTACTTTATCATTAAAGAACATTTGCTGAAGAAAATCGCACTGCAAATCGGCAACTACCGGTATCGCTCCACTCTCATCATGAACCCAATCCTGCATAAATCCTAGGCTTTTAAAGTATTCAATTCTCGCTTCTTCGAAATAAGTAAAAGGTACCGTATTATTCAGATGTCCAAACATATCCGTTTCTGAAAAACGAACTTTCACTTCATGTGTAAAGGAAAAAGAAGCAGTCCAATCCTCCATGTTTTCGATATATGAAATTCTACTCATTATGACAACCCCTTTTTCGAATAAAATGAATGGTTATTCATTCATTTTATTCGAAAAAGAACATAAAGGAAAGTATTTTGGTAAGAAAACCCGCTAAGAGATCAAAACGAAGGCTGTATCTCTTAATATCTTCTTTACAGCTCCTATTGGAAGACTAGTTTCCTACTCTTGAAGCCATCATTCGGCCCATTCTGTGCTACATTCGGCCCTAATCGCACTTCATTCGGCCCATTTCTACATTTATTCGGCCCAAAATCAACTTGATTCGACCCTCAGTAAATTTTTAAAAGAAAAAAGCTGTCGAGGATTTCGACAGCCAGTCTTTCTTTATACTTGATCGCTTCCGAAGAAGTTACGGAACATTTGGATAGATGTATCACGGTTTAATGATGCAATTGATGTAGTCAACGGAATGCCTTTTGGACAAGACTGCACACAGTTTTGTGAATTACCGCAATTAGCTAGTCCTCCGTCTCCCATAATTGTATTTAAGCGTTCTGCTTTATTCATTGCACCTGTTGGATGATTGTTAAATAAACGCACCTGTGAAAGTGCTTGCGGCCCAATGAAATCGGAATTATCGTTCACATTCGGGCAGGCTTCTAAACAAACACCACATGTCATACATTTCGATAATTCATATGCCCATTGGCGTTTCTTTTCTGGCATACGCGGACCAGGTCCGAGGTTATAGGTACCATCGATTGGAATCCATGCTTTTACTTTTTTCAAGGTATCAAACATCCGACTACGGTCAACCTGAAGGTCGCGGACGATAGGGAATGTGCGCATTGGTTCTAAACGTATTGGCTGTTCAAGTTGATCGATAAGTGCTGTACAAGATTGGCGCGGTTTACCGTTGATTACCATTGAACATGCTCCGCAGACCTCTTCTAGACAGTTCATATCCCAAGAAATTGGAGCTGTTTTTTTACCCTCAATTGTAACCGGGTTCCGTCTGATTTCCATCAGTGCAGATATAACATTCATATTCGGACGATAGTCCAAATCGAATTTCTCCGTGTAAGGGGCTGAATCCGGTGTATCTTGTCGAACGACTTCAAAACGAATTTTTTTTGTCTCAGCCATTACTTACTCCCCCTTTATTTAATGTTTTGTTGTATAGTCACGTTTCCGTGGTTCGATTAGCGATACATCAATATCTTCATAATGGAAGGCAGGGGCTGTTTTTGGACCAGTGAAGTTAGCCATGGTTGTTTTCATAAACTCTTCATCATTACGTTCTGGGAAGTCAGGTTTATAATGTGCTCCACGGCTTTCATCACGATTTAAAGCACCAATTGTTATAACACGTGCCAGCTGCATCATGTTTTTCAATTGTCTTGTGAAGGTTGCCCCTTGATTGCTCCATTTTGCCGTATCATTGATATTGATATTTTCGTAACGTTGTAACATCTCCTGAATTCTTTCATCTGTTTCCTTAAGCTTATCGTTGTAACGGACAACAGTTACATGCTGTGTCATCATTTCCCCTAGTTCTTTATGAAGGACATATGCATTTTCTGTTCCATTTAAGGACATGATGTTATTCCATTTTTCCTGTTGTTCTTTAACCGCATCCGTAAACACTGAAGGTGAAACGGAATCAGCACCTTTTTCAAGGCCTTGGATATATTTAACTGCATTTGGACCTGCCACACTGCCGCCATAAATAGCAGATAATAGTGAGTTCGCTCCTAGACGGTTTCCGCCATGCTGTGAATAATCACATTCCCCTGCTGCAAATAAACCTTGGATGTTCGTCATTTGATCATAATCTACCCATAATCCACCCATTGAATAGTGAACAGCTGGGAAAATTTTCATTGGAACTTTACGTGGATCCTCACCCATGAATTTTTCATAGATTTCTATAATTCCACCAAGTTTAATATCCAACTCTTTCGGATCTTTGTGTGAAAGATCAAGATATACCATGTTTTCTCCATTAATACCAAGCTTCTCGTTCATACATACGTCAAAGATTTCACGTGTTGCAATGTCACGTGGTACTAGGTTTCCATACGCAGGGTATTTTTCCTCAAGGAAGTACCATGGTTTACCGTCTTTATATGTCCAGATCCGTCCGCCCTCACCACGAGCTGATTCACTCATAAGACGCAGTTTATCATCACCTGGCAATGCCGTTGGATGGATTTGAATAAATTCTCCATTAGCATAAGTAGCTCCTTGTTGATAAACAATTGAAGCCGCTGAACCTGTGTTAATAATAGAGTTTGTTGATTTTCCGAAAATAATTCCAGGTCCGCCGGATGCCATGATGACGGCATCACCAGCAAAGGATTGAGTCTCCATACTGGTTAAGTTTTGCGCAACGATTCCGCGGCAAATTTGTTCCTCATCTATAATAGCTCCAAGGAATTCCCAGCCTTCATATTTAGTGATTAGTCCAGCCACTTCATAGCGGCGAACTTGCTCGTCTAAGGCATACAGAAGCTGCTGGCCTGTAGTAGCACCGGCAAAGGCTGTCCGACTATACTGTGTTCCCCCAAAACGGCGGAAATCCAATAAACCTTCTGGAGTACGGCTGAACATAACACCCATACGATCAAACATATGAATAATTGATGGTGCCGCTTCACACATTGCTTTTACCGGTGGTTGGTTAGCCAAGAAATCTCCACCATAGATCGTATCATCAAAGTGAATATATGGGGAATCCCCTTCACCCTTTGTATTTACTGCGCCATTAATTCCGCCCTGGGCACAAACTGAGTGGGAACGCTTAACAGGAACTAGTGAAAACAACTCTACCTGCTGGCCTTCTTCAGCTGCTTTAATCGCAGCCATAAGTCCTGCTAATCCGCCGCCTACGATAATGATTTTACCTTTACTCACTCTTGCTCACTCCCTTATATCCAATATCAAAGCACGTGCTTTGACTAGTAATCTCATACAAAAGCAAAAATTGCTCTAACACCTACATAGGACAGAAGGACAAATACGACCAACGTAACATATGTAGAAATCTGTTGTGATTTTGGTGAAACAGTAAGCCCCCAGCTTACGGCAAACGACCATAAACCATTAGCGAAGTGGAATGTAGTTGATAGAATACCAACAACATAGAAAGCAATCATAAATGGACTAGACAAAATAGTTGCCATCATATCAAAGTTTACTTCTGTACCAAGTGCTGCCTGAATTCTCGTTGACCATACATGCCAAACGATGAAAATTAACGTAACAATCCCGGTAACACGCTGTAATACGAACATCCAATTACGGAAAAATCCATATCTTCCCGCATTGTTTTTAGCCGTAAACGCAATATAAATGCCATAAACAGCATGATAAATCAATGGTAAGAAAATGATAAATACCTCAAGAAAAATTCTGAATGGCAGACTTTCCATAAAATGCGCTCCTGCATTGAAAGCTTCCGGACCTTTTGTTGCCATATAATTGACAATCAGATGCTCCAACAAAAATAGGCCGACTGGAATAACTCCAAGAAGCGAGTGCAGTCTGCGGTTTCCAAACTCACGATTTTTTGCCAATTAGTGCCCCCCCTTAATTTGTGAAAATTCATGCAAAGATAAGTATAAGTTCCCCTTTATCCCAACATTTCTACTCTATTGCTATCTTTCTAACAATTATGTGACATGTTTATTTTACTCCTGACTGGTAAAAGCGTCAAGAAAACGGATACAAGATTTCTTTTTTAAAATAGAATTATTGTTCTGAATCGTTCAAACAAATGAAGAATAAATACTCTAAATCCAAAAATGGATTAATTTATCAGCAAAATATTTTTTTCAAAAAAGAAAATTACTTGTAAATGGATAATAATTGTACGAATTTAGTATCACTTCCGTTTATAATAGAGTTATATAGAAAGTGGGGAAATGCCTTGAAAAAAGAAAATCAAACACTACTTGATTCCAAGGATGATGGTGAATTATCAATCCCCGTCTTTGGCCATGAACTCATAAGAGAAATATTATTAAAAGATCTTCTAGGACCGAACTCTCGCCAGGTGCTCTATTGGGCAGGAAAGCGTATGGCTCGTAAATTCCCACTTGGAAGCATGGAAGAAATTATTGAGTTTTTCAACAGTGCTGGATGGGGAAACTTAGAATCTGTAAAATCCATTAAAAATGAATATTCACTAATGCTGTCAGGTGAAATGGTCGAACGCCGTTTTTCCATAGACAGCGACTGTCACTTTCAACTAGAAGCAGGATTTCTTGCCGAACAGATCAGCTTACAAAAAGGATTTAATGCGGAAGCTCTTGAGGAACCAAAACGAAGAGCCGCCAGAGTTTCTTTCTTAGTTAAGTTGGATTTAAAAGATCCAATTCAATAACAATGGTATGATTGCCATCAATTCATCTAGTTGGATTGATGGCATTTTTTTGAATGGATATACGAATAGGCTGTCAAGATATTCTTGACAGCCTAAGGATAAAAAAGTTATTTTACAATACTTCTACCGGTTTGCGTTCATCCAGATTAAACGCTTCATGTAATGCTTCTACTGCTGTAACCATTTCTTTTTCATTGATAACGGTCGATACTTTGATTTCAGAAGTACTGACCATTTTTATCTGGATTTTTGCTTCAGCTAGGACTTCAAACATTTCTGCTGCTACACCCGGATTTGAAATCATTCCTGAACCGACGATTGAAACTTTCGCCAGATTGGTTTCTGTTTCAACTCTTTGAAACGGCATCATTTCTTTATTCGCTTCAAGCACCTCAAGCAGGTTTGAGACATCTTCGCTTTTAATAGAAAATGATAAATTATTCATGTCATGCTCTGTCATACTCTGAATAATGATATCAACATTTATCTGATTCTTTGCAAGTGTAGTGAAGATTGTAGATAATGTTCCTAAACTCCCAGCCAATCCATAAATTGTGACTCGGGTAATTCGATCCTCAAATGCGATTCCTCTAACAATTAAATTCTGCTCCATCGTTGCTTCCTCCTCTATCAATGTTCCTTTTTCTTGTGCTGTACTTGAGCGGACTTCAAGCGGTATATGATGATTCTTGGCAAATTCAACGGCTCTAGGATGTAAAACACCTGCGCCTAGGTTAGCTAGTTCCAGCATTTCATCGTATGAAATTGAATAAAGTTTTCTCGCGTTTTTTACATACCGAGGATCAGTAGTAAATACCCCCGTTACATCTGTATAGATGTCACACCGATCTGCTTTTAATGCTGCTGCAAGAGCTACGGCCGTCGTGTCAGATCCTCCGCGTCCAAGAGTGGTTATCCCACCATCTTCTGCCAATCCTTGGAATCCAGCAACAACGACAACTTTCCCCTCATTCAAACTATTCTGTACTTTTTCTGTATCTATATCTAAAATCCGTGCATTTCCATACACCGCTTCACATTTTATCCCTGCCTGCCAACCTGTTAACGAAATCGCTTCCTGTCCTTTTTCTATCAACGCCATTGTAAGAAAGGCAATGGTTACTTGCTCTCCTGTAGTGAGTAACATATCCATTTCCCGCTTCGATGGTCGTTCGGTTATATCGTATGACATGGAAACGAGCTCATCAGTCGTTTTCCCCATGGCTGACACAACGACGACTACGTCATTACCATTTGCAGCCTCTTCAATTACTCGATCCGCAACATTTTTGATTTTTTCTATACTTCCTACTGAAGTCCCGCCGAATTTTTGAACAATCAAACCCATATCATGCTGCACCCTCTCTTATTTTAGTACAAGAAAAACCACAAAAAAACAGCAATGAGAAGAGTCTCATTGCTGTGATATCGTAAAAGAATACGGCTAACACAGTGAGATAGCTCTCCAGAATTTTTCATTCTGACAATCTGCCATCTCTTAAATGTACAGACCAGCACTTTGAGTGGATGAGCACTCAATTGCTTCGGCGATTTTCCCTTTCCAGACTTTTCACGGAAGCTCATACTTCTCCAAGTCTGTACTAATGAATCTCGCACCTCTATCAACACGTTAAATTGTTAAATACTTTAAATTCATACTGAATTATAGCATAGGGATATGTTTGGTTCAACACTATTCTTGCAATTTTCTTGCAATTTCCTCAGCTACGCTCTGCGGCATTCCTGCCTCCAAAAACTCTGTAACCCCAGCCTCACGCATTTTTTTTATCGATCCAAAATGCTTCAACAGCTGTTTTTTACGTTTTTCTCCGACACCCGGAATCTCATCAAGTAAAGATTGAAAGGCACTTTTTCCACGAAGTTGTCGATGGAATGTAATCGCAAATCGATGGACCTCATCTTGTATTCTTTGCAGCAGATAAAATTCCTGACTGCTCCGATCCAGTGGTACAATTTCAAGCGGATTGCCAATCATCAGTGAGGACGTACGGTGCTTCTCATCCTTAACAAGACCAGCGAGAGGAACTTCAAGCCCTAGTTCATTCTCTAAAATATCTCGAACTCCATCCACATGACCTTTTCCTCCATCAATAATGATTAAGTCTGGAAGCGGTAAGCCTTCTTTTAAGACTCGAGTATATCTACGTCTGACGACTTCACGCATCGTTTCATAATCATCTGGACCCGATACCGTTTTAATTTTATATTTCCGATACTCACGCTTTTCAGGCTTTCCATCAATAAATACAACCAGTGCGGAAACTGGATCAGTTCCTTGGATATTCGAATTATCGAAAGCCTCTATACGATGTGGTGTATAGATTCCTAATCGTTGACCAAGGTTCTCCACGGCTTTAATCGTTCGTTCTTCATCCCGATCAATTAAAGAGAACTTCTCTTGAAGGGCAATCGAAGCATTTTTATTTGCCAGCTGCAGCATATCCTTCTTCTGACCGCGTTTTGGATGAATCACTTTAACTTGAAGTAACTTTTCAGCCATCTCACCATCGACAGCTTCAGACACTAGAATTTCCTTTGGTTTAAAATGATTAGGTTTCGTATAAAATTGGCCCAGATAGGTCAAAATTTCTTCTTCCGGCTCATCATATATAGGAAATAAAGAAACATCTCGTTCAATTAACTTCCCTTGTCTTACAAAAAACACCTGAACACACATCCAGCCCTTATCATAGGCATAACCAAAAATATCACGATCGGTAAAATCAGTAGACATCATCTTTTGTTTTTCCATGGTAATCTCAATATGGGCAATTTTATCGCGGTACTCTTTAGCCCGCTCAAAATCAAGAGCCTCTGCCGCAGCATGCATTTTCTCTGTCAGCTCGGCTTTAATCTCTTTATAGCCGCCATTTAGGAAACGAGTAATATCCGTTACAATCTTTTTATACTCTTGTTGTGGAACATCAAAGACACAAGGTGCCAGACATTGCCCCAAATGATAATAGAGACACACTCGATCTGGCAGCGTGTTGCATTTTCGCAACGGATAAATTCGATCAAGCAGCTTCTTTGTTTCATTAGCAGCTATTACATTCGGATAAGGTCCAAAATACTTTCCTGAATCTTTTTTCACTTTCCTAGTAATAATTAACTTTGGATGTTTTTCGGCAGTCAACTTTATAAACGGGTACGTTTTATCATCTTTCAGCATCACATTATATTTTGGGTCATGCTTTTTAATTAACGTCAGTTCTAAAATCAACGCTTCAATATTCGATGAGGTAACGATGTATTCAAAATCCTCAATTTCATTAACAAGCCTTAGTGTTTTTCCATCATGCGACCCATTGAAATAAGAACGAACTCTATTTTTTAAAACTTTTGCTTTCCCGACATAAATAATCGTACCTTGCCTGTCTTTCATCAAATAGCAGCCAGGCTGGTCAGGAAGAATTGCAAGCTTATCCTTAATTCTTTGATTCATCGGCTGCCTCCTTCTTCACTCTAAGATAGTACATATGTTTCCCACTAATCTAACTATACTACAAAATGGCCTAAGGTAAACCTAAGAGGTATTTATTCCCTCATTCTCTTATTTTGGTGTGAAAGGCAGGGGGAGGAATAGAGGTGATTATGCTTTGCACACTAATGGGCTGGTTTTGCACAGAAATCCGCCGGTTTTGCACAGAAAATCACTCCAAATGCACAGATTTTTTCATTTTTTGCACAGAAACAACTGCATCTTCATTCACCAAATCAAAAAAACTTCAAGCACGAGGCTTGAAGTTTTTTTGTGATTCACTTATTAAGAATGTTTTGCAAGAAGCTCTGAAAGGGCTTCTTTCGGTTGGAAACCAACCACTTTGTCTACAACTTCGCCGTCTTTAAGAACGATTAAAGTTGGGATACTCATAACTCCAAATTTACCAGCTGTTTCTTGGTTTTCGTCAACATCGACTTTAACGATCTTAACTGTTTCGCCTAGTTCTGAATCTAATTCTTCAAGAACAGGAGCGATCATTTTACAAGGTCCGCACCATGGTGCCCAGAAATCTGCAAGTACGAGGCCTTTTTCAGTATCTGTAGTGAATGATTGGTCAGTTGAATGTACAATAGCCATAATAGTTAGCCTCCCGATAGTTACAATTAATTACTAATATCAGTATAACACCGTCATTACAATAGATGCTATTATTTTGCTTCCTTGCTAGCATTCCCTTGCAAAGCCAATTTATACTGGCTAAACAGCGTCATCTATACATCTAAAGTACACGTTCTTCAAAAGTAAATCAAGGCATCTGCTTGAGGCAGACACCTTGATTCACAAGCCTTTAGTTGAAAGTCCTGACCTTTCGGTACTCGGCCCCACAGGATGTGGGGCCTTTCAGGTTCCTTCGTCTTTCGCTTTTCTGATTTAGCTGCAGTGCCTTGCTTGCTGTGGAAAAGATGGAAGTCCTCAAAAGGCAAAGAACGCCTTTTGGTCCATAGGCCCACAGGATGTGGGTCATGCCGACGTTGCCACAGGACGTGGCGCACTTAGTCGGTAGTCGGCCTTCCTTTCAGGTTCCTTCGCAAGCAGTACAGGCACTTTCGCTTTTCTTGATCCAGCTACAGTGCCTTGCTTGCTGTGGAAAAGATGGAAGTCCTCAAAAGGCAAAGAACGCCTTTTGGTCCATCCCCTATTTCCTTCACAAGCAGTGCAGGCACTTTCGCTTTTCTTGTTATGCGTTGACTTTTAGTTTTTTGAATTCTTCGGTTAGTAATGGAACGATTTCAAATAGGTCACCTACAATACCGTAGTCGGCTACTTTGAAGATGTTTGCTTCTGGATCTTTGTTAATGGCAACGATTACTTTTGAGTTGGACATTCCGGCTAAATGCTGAATGGCTCCGGAAATACCGCATGCAATGTAAAGGTCTGGAGTAACGACTTTACCTGTTTGGCCAATTTGCAGGGAGTAGTCACAGTAGTCTGCGTCACATGCTCCACGTGAAGCACCAATGGCTCCACCTAGGACGTCAGCTAGTTCTTTAAGTGGTTCGAATCCTTCTTCACTCTTGACTCCGCGTCCGCCGGAAATAACAACTTTTGCTTCAGAAAGGTCAACGCCCTCTGTTGCTTTTCTTACTACATCTTTAATGATGGCACGCAGATCTTTAATTTCAACATTTAGAGAAGTTGTGTCCCCAGTGCGGGTTTCATCCTTTTCTACTGGATCGATGTTGTTAGGACGGATTGTCGCAAAGATGATTCCATCAGTCACAATTTTCTTTTCGAATGCTTTACCGGAATAGATAGGACGAGTAAAGACTAAGTTGCCGCCCGTTTCTTCGATAGAAGTTACGTCAGAAATTAAACCAGAGTTTAATTTACTTGCAATACGGGGTGCAAGGTCTTTTCCTAGTGCCGTATGTCCAAAAATAATGCCTTCCGGTTTTTCTGTTTCTATAACTGCAAGGATCGCTTGTGCATATCCGTCAGATGTATATTGGCTAAGCTTTTCATCTTCAACCGTCACAACGCGGTCCGCTCCGTATTGAATCAGTTCTGCTCCAAGAGATTGGATGCCGTCACCAATTAATACCCCTACGATTTTGCCGCCGTCTGCTGCTAGTTTAGCCGCTCCAATTGCTTCAAACGATACGTTTCTGAGAGAACCTTCACGTGTCTCCCCTAAAATGAGAAATTTTCTTGCCATTATAAAAACCTCCTGTGCTCTATTTTTTATGTTTGCTTGAGCTTACACCTATTAGTCAGAGTTAGATTACTTTAGCTTCTGAACGAAGTAATTGGACCAATTCAGTTACTTGATCTTTAATTTCACCACTAAGTACTTTCCCTGCTTCTTTTTTCGGCGGGAGGTAAATTTCTAGTGTTTTTGTTTTTGCTTCAACATCTTCTTCTTCAAGATCTAGATCATCCAGTTCTAATTCTTCAAGCGGTTTTTTCTTCGCTTTCATAATCCCTGGAAGCGATGGATAACGAGGCTCGTTTAATCCTTGCTGTGCCGTTACAAGCAATGGAAGAGATGTTTCGATTATTTCAGAGTCACCCTCAACATCTCGGGTAACGCTTACATTTCTATCGCTGATTTCAAGCTTGGTGATAGTTGTAATATATGGGATTTCTAAAAGCTCCGCCACACGCGGCCCTACTTGTCCTGATCCTCCGTCAATGGCTACGTTCCCAGCTATAATTAAATCTGCTTCTTTACCATTAAGGTATTCAGCTATAATTTTAGATGTGGTGAATTGATCACCATTTTCAATATCATCTTCTATATTGATTAATACCGCTTTATCAGCACCCATCGCTAACGCCGTACGGAGTTGTTTCTCTGCTTCTTCTGTTCCTACAGAGATAACAGTTACTTCGCCGCCTTGTGCATCGCGGACCTGGATCGCTTCTTCTACTGCATATTCATCGTATGGATTAATAATAAATTCCGCTCCATCTTCATTAATTTTGCCGCCGGAAAGCGAAATTTTTTCTTCTGTATCAAACGTTCTTTTTAATAGTACATAAATATTCAAGATAATCCCTCCCAGTTATGTTATGTCTGAAAAATATGATTTCACACCACATATAAAACTTCTACATATAATGCTGATTTCCTCTTAAACTCGCAAATTTATTATTTACCCTTGAATACAGGTTCTCTTTTTTCGATAAAAGCACGAATACCTTCTTGGGCATCCTGGGAAACAAAAATCGAACCAAATGCTTCTGCTTCCTTTTCTACACCTTTATAAAAATTATCTGATTTTGAATAGTTTAATAATTCAATCGCTGTTTTTAATGCAAGCGGTCCCTTTTTAGCTATTTTTCGAGCCATTTTAATTGCGCTTGGCATCAGCTCATCCTCAGGATATGCATGATTGGCTAGGCCATATTGAGCCGCCTCTATCCCTGTAATCGGGTCTGAGGTAAACATCATTTCTGCTGCCTTCGCTGGACCTACGAATCTAGGTAATCGCTGTGTGCCGGCAAATCCTGGTACAAGACCGAGCTGAAGTTCAGGTAAGCCAAGTTTTGCTTGTTCCGTTACGAGACGAATATGGCAAGACATCGCTAATTCAAGTCCACCGCCTAATGCTGCACCATGAATAGCCGCAATTACTGGCTTCGGGTACGTTTCTATTTTTTCGAAGATCTTCTGACCATCTTCTGAAAGATTTGAAAAGCCTTCTCCACTCTTAATCGTGGTAAATTCCTTAATATCTGCACCTGCTGAGAAAAATCGGCCATCACCATGGATAAGGACTACACGGACATCTTCATTTTCCTTCATTTCATCAAACAGAGCTGACAGCTCCTGAATAATGCCTGAAGAAAGAGCGTTTGCTGGAGCACGTTGAATGGTGACTACAGCTACATGATTTTCAATCGAATGCCTTAAAAATTCCATTCCATTGCCCTCCTTCTAAGGGATAACTATGTACTTTATATCTGAAGGGCTGGCAGAATCACCAGCCCGTACAGCCATTAATTCTTGCAGGCACATCCGCCTAGTAATAATTGA
Organism: Peribacillus sp. FSL H8-0477; assembly: GCF_038002765.1. Lineage (NCBI taxonomy): Bacteria > Bacillati > Bacillota > Bacilli > Caryophanales > Bacillaceae > Peribacillus > Peribacillus sp. FSL H8-0477. The sequence continues at coordinate 1,455,285 of NZ_JBBODE010000001.1, forward strand.
TGAACCGCTTCAGCTTGTTTCGGTAAGGAATATTTTTGATCATTCATTACCCATGTTGTCGCCGTTTCATCGATTGTACCAAAGATCATTTGCCTTGCTAATTTCACACTCAAGTCAGGAAGAAATGCCCCGGTTTCTTTACCTTCGATAATGATGCTGTCAATCAGGTTTAAATATCCTCTTAACACGTCATTGATTCGAATCCGTAATTCCTTGTTTGATTGTCTTAGCTCAAGCTGAGTAACAACGGCAAGATGAACATCATCGGACAAGATTTGAAAGTGTTTTTTAATCAAGACAAGTAGTTTGTCCTGTGCATTTTCCTTGCCGCTGATTTCTAACTCGATTTGTTCAACAAAGTAACCCATTTTCTCTTGAAATAAAGAGATCAGAATGTCTTCTTTGTTTTTAAAATAAAGATAGATGGTTCCATCTGCTACCTTAGCTTGCTTAGCGATTTTGGAAACTTGAGCTTGATGATAGCCATTTTCTGCAATGATTACGACGGCTGCATCAATAATCTGTTTGTACTTCGGTCTGTTGCTTTTCACATTGGTTCCCCTTTCAGAGAAAATGAATGAATCGTCATTCATATTTCTATAATAGAATGTTGCTCTCTTGCTGTCAAGGAAAATGCTGCCTATCTTTTCTATTTAAGGGTACTACAAAGTTTGTCCAATAACCATCTAAAAAAATAGGAGCAAGTTTCACCACTCCAACTTAGTTTATGCGTTTTTTAAATCTGTTTCTGCTAGCTTCTTTACTTCTTCATCAACCAATGACCTTCTCAGGATCTTACCAACGGCTGTTTTAGGTAATTCATTACGGAACTCATAGACTCTTGGTACTTTGTATGCCGCCAGATGTTTTCTAGCGAATTGATTCAATTCTTGCTCTGTTGCACTTGCTCCTTCTTTCAAAACAATATACGCTTTCACGGTTTCTCCACGATAAGGATCTGGTATTCCTGCTACAACAAGCTCTTGCACGGCTTCGTGTTCATAGAGAACTTCTTCAATCTCGCGTGGATAGATGTTATATCCGCCAGCTATGATGATATCCTTTTTCCGATCAACAATATAGAAGTAGCCCTTTTCATCCATATACCCTAAATCTCCAGTTAACAGCCACCCGTTTTTAAAAGTCGCAGCTGTTTCTTCTGGACGATTCCAGTAACCTTGCATAACCTGCGGTCCTTTAATGGCAATCTCTCCGATTTCTGATGGTTCCACCGGCTCACCCGTTTCCAGAGATAAAATAGCAGCTTCTGTATCAGGCCATGGCAGACCAATGCTTCCCTTAACACGGGGTTCATCCCAAATTAAATTGGCATGCGTAACGGGTGACGTTTCTGACAAACCATACCCTTCAACTAATTTACCACCCGTGATCCGTTCAAATTGTTCTTGAACCTCAACCGGCAGAGCAGCTGAACCACTAATGCAGGCATTTATGGAAGATAGATCATATTTCTTAATGTCAGGATGATTCAACAAGCCGATATAAATGGTCGGCGCACCAGGAAACATGGTGGGACGCTGTTTCTGAATGGTTTTTAATGTATCCTCGACATTAAATTTAGGTACGATAATCATGGTATTTCCCTGCATAATAGAAAGCACTAAAACTGTGGTCATCCCGTAAACATGGAAGAAAGGCAGCAAAGCCATTACCCGTTCTTGGCCTGGCTTTGTTTGATAGAGCCATGCTTCACACATTTTAGCATTAGCAAGTAAGTTCTTATGGGTAAGCATGACACCCTTTGGATGTCCCGTAGTGCCCCCAGTATATTGAATCAGCGCAAGGTCTTCATTGGTGTTTACTGGTATGTTCATTTCTTCAGGGACCGGGTTTTTCATAATCTCAGTATACAAATGATGATTCCCTTCATGGGCAACCTTAACGACCATTCCATATTCCTTTTTCTGAATAAAAGGGTACACAAGATTCTTAGGGAATGGCAGGGCATCTTTGATAGCGGTTACAATTATATGTTTAATTTCTGTCCTTGGGGTAATAGCCGTAACACGTGGAAATAAAATATCCATTGTAATAATAATTTTGGTTCCTGAATCCTTCATTTGGTATTCCAGCTCACGCTCAGTGTACAGCGGATTCGTTGGGACCACGGTGCCTCCGGCCATTAATATCCCGAAATAGCTGACTACACATTGGGGCGTATTAGGAAGCAGAATAGCCACTCGGTCCCCTTTTTCAAGGCCGATTTGTTTTAAATAGGCAGCAAACTTCAATGCAGATTCGTAGATTTCCTTAAACGTCATCTCTTTTCCCATAAAGTGTGTGGAAACTTTATTAGGAAATTTAAGTGCAATTTCCTTTAAAAATGATTGCAAAGGTTTATCTTCATATTCCAATACAGCTGGTATATCGGCTGGATACATATCCAACCATGGCTTTTTACCCATCAGACCCCTCCTTGACAGTTATTATTAAAAATTCAAACTATTCCCTTTTATTATAGTATAACGAAGACCTAGTGACAATTACATCTCATCCAAAGGAATACAAAAATAAGGAAAAAGACTCATGACACCAGACGATTAGGTGAGAAAAAACTTTTTTTGCAAAATTAAAAGGATTGAGCTCGGGACAATCCCGAACGCAATCCTTGAAAGAAGAGTAGATTCACTTAGGCAATGAACCCCATATAGATAATTCCTAGTAAAAAGAATACCCCACAGATAACTAGAAGGATTTTTGCAAGCCGTTCCACTTCTTTTCCCCCTTACTAAGCTTACGAGATTCCGGCACCAATGACATAGGATAAACCAATTGAAATAATCATCGCAATTAGTCCAACCGCTCGATTATCCGCTTGAATTTCATCGTCTATTTTAAATGCAGGCGTTAAAAATTCAAAGATAAAGTACCCAATGAGAAGCAGAGCAAATCCATAGACACCCCAGCCAATCATAGTCAGCAGTGAATCATTGTGAAGAATTGATTGGTGAAAAATATTAGAAATACCAAAAATCTTACCACCAGTCGCCATCGCTACAGAAAGGTTTCCGTTCTTTATCTCTTGCCAATTTTTATATTTTGTCACCAATTCAAAAATCGCTAAAAAGACCACGATACATAAAATTACAACACTATAATAGGCAGCGATGAACACATATTCATTTCCCCAGATTTTCTCCATGCGGTTCCCCCGAATTTATGAAGATTATTTAAATTCTACGATTGTAACACCCGTGCCGCCTTCTCCAGCTTCACCAAAACGGGCTCGTTTTACAGAACGATGGTTTTTCAAATATTCCTGTACACCTTGACGAAGTGCTCCGGTTCCCTTTCCATGGATAATTGAAACCCTTGGATAGCTTGCCAATAAGGCATCATCAATATATTTTTCCACACGTGAAATGGCACTTTCAAAGCGCTCGCCTCGTAAATCAAGTTCAAGGCTGACATGATAGTCTCTGCCTTTGATTGTCGCCATCGGCTTAGGTTCTTTTTGTTTTTGTGTCTGAGTAAACTGGAGATCTGTTTCAGCTACCTTCATTTTCATGATGCCAATTTGAACTTGCCACTCATTTGACGAAACCTTTTCAATTAGATGTCCTTTTTGATTAAAGCTAATGACCTTCACTTCATCACCTGGCTTTAACTCTTGTTTTAAAGGCTGCTTCGCTTTTGCTTTAGCTTTCTTAATAACAGGTGCCGCTTCATCGAGACGTTTACGAGCATTTATTAGTTCATGTTCTTTTATATTCGCATTCTCAAAGCGCATTTTCCTTAACTCTGAGATAATATCTTCCGCTTCCGCACGAGCTTTCTCCACTAAGTCAGCCGCTTTACGCGCAGCCTTTTCCATCATGGCATCTTTATCATCTTGATAGTGTTGGAATTCCTCTTCCAATTCCCGCTGCAGCTTTTCAGCATTCTTTAGGTAGATTTCTGCTTCTTCTTGATCAATTTCCGCTTGGCGGCGACTGCTTTCAAGTGAGGCAATCATCTTTTCAACCTTATTTGTATCTTCACCAATATGGCTGCGGGCATTTTGGATGACTGAGTCATTCAGACCCAATCGTTTGGAGATTTCAAATGCATTACTTCGTCCAGGAACACCAATTAATAACTTATAGGTGGGGCTTAGTGATTCAACATCAAACTCAACGCTCGCATTAACCACACCGTCTCTATCATAGCCATACGCCTTCAACTCAGGGTAATGGGTGGTGGCAATAACCCGTGCACCTCGTTTATGCACTTCGTCGAGAATGGAGATGGCTAGTGCCGCACCTTCCTGCGGATCCGTTCCTGCTCCAAGCTCATCAAACAATGCGAGACTCTCATGATCCACATGTTTCAGGATTTCAACAATATTGACCATATGAGAAGAGAAGGTACTCAGACTTTGTTCAATCGACTGTTCATCGCCAATATCTGCAAATACATCTTTGAAAACAGCAATTTCTGAACCATCAAGTGCTGGAATCTGCAGACCCGATTGCCCCATTAATGTACAAAGGCCAATCGTTTTAAGTGTAACGGTTTTACCGCCTGTATTCGGTCCGGTAATGACAATGGTCGAAAATGTATCTCCGAGAAAAATATCATTCGCGACAACAACATCTGCAGGTATTAACGGATGCTTTGCCTTAAATAGACGGACTCTGCCTTCATCATTTATTTTCGGCTTAGAGCCGCGGATTGCTTTTGAGTACCGAGCCTTAGCAAAAATAAAGTCGATTTGAGCGAGAATCTTTACATTCTGCAATAATTCGTGCGTATGTTCTCCAACCGCAGCCGATAGTTCAATCAAAATTCGTTCTACTTCGACATGTTCCTTCATACGGGTTTCCTGTAGGACATTATTTAACTCCACAATCACTTGAGGTTCAATAAATAATGTCTGACCTGATGAAGATTGATCATGAATAATCCCGCCATACACACTACGGTATTCCTGCTTAACAGGAATAACAAAGCGATCATTACGAATCGTGACCAGAGCATCTGAAAGCATTTTTTGTGCATTAGAAGAACGAATCATGCTTTCTAACTTTTCACGGACTCGGCTTTCATTGGTCCTTAGCTGATTACGCAGTGTCCGCAGCTTATCACTTGCAGAATCAAGGACTTCCCCATGTTCTCCAATCGCAAAACCGATTGTTTCTTGCAGTTCCTGATGAGGGTTTAGTGTCTCCATATATTCCAAAATCAGTGGAATTTCATGATCATCCTCTGCCACATCTTGAAAGAATCGAGAAAGAATCCGTCCAGCGCGGATCGTGCTGGCTACTTCCATCAGTTCATGTGGACTAAGCACACCGCCTATTTGAGCACGTTTGGCTGGTCCCCTTATATCAAAAATACCCCCAAGTGGAATATTTCCTTTTAATCGGAGCACATTTGCTCCTTCATCTGTTTCGTCATGCCATTTAATTACCTCAGCAAGATCCGTGGACGGAGCTAATAGTAAAGCACGTTCCTTCCCAATGCTTGAAGAAGCATAGGTTAACAGTTGTTCTTTAATTTTGTCGAATTCCAATGTTTTCAAAACTTTCGAATGCATGGAGTAAAAATCCTCCCTCTTGCGTAGGTATAGTAGTTTGTATTATTTCTTTAAAAAAGTAAGTAATTCTTCAGTTGTGCCGGCATTAAGTACGGTAGACTGCTTCAGCCACCCTTTGATTGCTGACGATACACCAACAGCCATATGTTCGAGCATATCAATACTGTGAGCATCTGTATTAATTACGATTTTCACTCCTGCATCCTGTGCTTTACGAACATTAGCTGGAGATAAATCTAAGCGGTTTGGATTTGCATTTAATTCTAATGCTGTATTCGTAGAAGCGGCCAGTTCAATCAGCATGTCCATATCTACTTCATAACCTGAACGTTTTCCAATCAGTCTTCCCGTTGGGTGGGCTATAATATCCACATGTGGACTATTTAAAGCTGTCTTTAATCGGTCCATAATTTTGTCACGGGATTGTGAAAAGCTTGAGTGAATCGAGGCAATCACAAGGTCCATTTCAGCCAAAAGCTCATCATCATAATCTAATGTACCATCCGGCAGAATGTCCATTTCGATTCCTGAAAGAATGGTGATATCATCATATTTCTCATTTAAATCATGAATGATTTTCTTTTGTTCCCGCAGTCTTTCAGCTGTTAGTCCATTCGCTACCTTAAGGTATTGGGAGTGATCGGTTATCGCCATATATTTATACCCTTTAGCTCGGCAGGCTTGAATCATTTCATCAATTGTATGTGCTCCGTCGCTCCAGGTCGTGTGCATGTGCAGATCCCCTTGAATTCCTTCCAAAGTGATGAGCGGAGAATCATCCGTATATTTGTCTACCTCTGTTCCGTCTTCACGGAGTTCTGGCGGAATAAACGGTAATCCAAAATGATGATAAAACTCGTCTTCACTATCAAAGGTCTTTATTTCTCCAGTCTCTGCCTGCTCGACACCGTATTCACTAATCTTCTCGCCACGTTCCTTGGCCAGTTGACGCATCCGTACATTATGATCCTTCGAACCTGTGAAATGATGCAGTGTGGTAATAAATTCATGGTCTTTTACCATGCGAAAATCTACAGATACCTCATATTTATAATCTAAATTGATTGAAACCTTTGTATCTCCTGCAGCAATGACCGATTTTATCCCTGGTAAGGATAACAATTGATCTTTGACTTGTTCTGGATTGTCCGTTGACAGAATAAAATCAAGGTCCTTGATTGTTTCTCTCATTCTGCGGATACTTCCTGCTCTCGAATACCTAATGATCCCATCCATATTTCCAAGCGACGCCTCAATATCAGAAGCAATAGGAAGCATGAAAGCGAGAGGAAGCCGATCAGGACGTGAGCCTGCATCTTTAATCGCATCAAGGATTTTTTCTTCTGTTTTTTTACCAAATCCCGCTAAATCACGAACCCGGCCTTCTTCGCAAACACGTTTTAAGTCTTCCACGTCACAGACAGCAAGCTCTTTATGAAGCTTAGCAATTTTTTTGCCGCCGAGACCTTGAAGCTGTAATAATGGGATTAAGCCTTTAGGCACTTCTTCCTGCAGCTCTTCTAAAACTGTTGATTTATTATGTTCGATATATTCAACAATAACAGCAGCAGTTCCTTTACCTATTCCGTTTAGCGCTGTGAAATCCTCAATTTCGGTAAGGCTTCTATCATCTGTTTCCAAAGCAGCAGCAGCTTTTCTAAAAGCAGATACCTTAAAAGGATTTTCACCTTTCAATTCCATATAAACAGCAATGGTTTCTAACAGTTTAATTATATCTTTCTTATTAATTGTCATCCGTTACACCTGCTTTTTAAAGAGTCTTGTTAAAACCAAAGTTCCTTCACCAAATTCGAGAAGTAAGGCGTTTTCGTGATGATTGCCTCGGAAAGGAAAGACTGGTTGATTGGTGTCTGTACTGCTTCTATTGGCAGTAAAACAGCTATGTATAATAGAATAAACATGATAAGATAAACTTCGGCAAAACCTAAAATACCGCCGCCCCACCTGTTCAATTGCTTTAGGATAGGCAAATGTGCGATAAAATCGAGCATTGAACCAAACAGCTGCCAAATAATTTTAGCACCGAAGAAAATAATAGCAAAAGCAATGGCATTATAATAAGCAGTGTCCAGTCCAACGCTGTCAGGTATCATTTCTAAACCAGACAGATTTCCAAGTGATGGATATGGAATCCATAACTTTAACCTTGGTGCAAGGTCGCCATAATATACATAGGCAGCAATAAAGGCAACAATAAATCCTGTTAAATGGATCAGCTGCAGAATAAACCCACGTCTTAAACCAATTAAAAAGCCGATCAAAAGAATAGCTAAAATTGCCAAATCAAGCATGTACTCAGTCCCTTTTTTTCAGTAATTCCAGTTCTAGCTGGGTAATTTGTTCCTTTAATTTCATATAATCGTGCACGGTATTAACGGCTGTCAATACTGCAAGCTTAGCTGTATCCAGCGAAGGATTCACGGCACTAATTTCGCGCATCTTATCATCGACCATGGATGCAACAACACGAATGTGACTTGAACTTTCTTCCCCGACGATTGTATATTGCTGGCCATATATATCAACTGTTATTTTTCTTTTTTTATCGTCTAACAAAATGATGCCTCCAATCTGAAGAATCCTAGTCTATATCATATCATGAAGCTTTTCCTCTTGAAAGAGTGAGGACTGGCAATTCACCAGCCTCCGCCTATTTTTTTGTAAATTAACGGAAAATATTAATATATAAGGAGCCTATTTGATGTCCCATGTCGTTATCCTTCTCTCATCCGACCAAATTTCGAATGTCAAACGCTATTATTCTACTCAGTTGATAGAGAAATTACCCCCTGGCAGCCTGTTTGCTGCCCAGTTGCAGTCCTGCACGATTACAGCTTACAAGTCTGGAAAAGTATTATTTCAAGGTGAGCAGGCGGCGGCAGAAGCGAGCAGATGGGGAACAGCTGCCCCTTCAGAATCTTTGCCTTCTATCAAACAACACCGCTTCTCACCTCCCCCGCATATTGGCAGTATGTCGATAATAGGCTCCGATGAAGTCGGTACAGGCGACTTCTTTGGCCCCATTACCGTTGTTGCGGTATATGCAGATCGGGAGCATTTAACGTTGTTAAAGGAGATTGGCGTAAAGGATTCCAAACATTTAAAAGACCCGCAAATCCTTGAAATTGGCGAGCAGTTGAAAGAACTAGTACCCTATAGCTTGCTCGTTTGTACTAATCCAAAATACAATGCACTGCAAGCGCAAGGTATGTCACAAGGAAAGATGAAAGCACTGCTTCATAATCAAGCTATTAAACATGTGATCAAAAAAATAGAACCCGTTCAAACTGAAGGCATTCTAATCGATCAATTTGCTCAGCCGGACGTATTCTTTAATTACTTAAAGGGACAAGAAGTATTTACGTCCAAATCCGTTTATTTAAGTACTAAGGCTGAAGGCATTCATCTTGGAGTGGCTGCTGCTTCCATATTAGCCCGCTATGCATTCGTCAAGCATTTCGACATCTTAAGTGAACGTGCTGGGTTCAAGATTCCAAAAGGGGCAGGCCCAGCCGTGGATCAAGCTGCAGCCAGGCTCATTCATGAAAAAGGAATCGAAGCCCTCAACATCTTCACTAAAGTCCATTTTGCCAATACAGAAAAAGCTAAGGTAATCTACCGAAATACCTATCAATAAACAAAACAGGCTGTCGAGAGATCGACAGCCTGTTTCCGTTTAGCAAAATACCTTTTGCACAATTTTTTTCGAGTTTTGCACACAAATCCGCCTGCTGTGCACACTTTTTGAATAGTTCTGCACAGCAATAGTCACCTTGTGCATTAAAACTATGCTTTTCTGCACAATCAATTAACAAATAGGTGAAATCTTTAAAATCGAGATGTTGATTTCCATTCCAGGCGCTTCGCTTTCCGCGGAGCGGGCGGTGAGCCGCATCAATGCTTACGCTCCTGCGGGGTCTCACCTGTCCCGCTGTTCCCGCAGGAGTCTTCACGCCTTCCACTTCAATCAACTGACTTTCTAAACTTAAAAAAGTAAGGCTATTTAAAGTTACGGATTGATTTTTAGTAAATTCGGCTTTGTTTATAAAGGTTACAACTTAACCTAACTGTGCAATTTGTTAATAGGATTTGGAGTGTTTCTCATGAATAAAAGAGAGTTTGAAGCAGTAATTAAACAACCACCGTATATAAGATACGAGTATTTCATAAAAAAAGTTATAGATTATGAAGAGGTTTGGGCTTTGTATAATGATGGATGGGTAACAGCACAAGATGAGAAAGGTAATACTCTGATTCCATTCTTTCCTAAAGAGGAATTTGCAGAATCCTGTACTAAAAGTGAATGGATAGATTTTAAAGCTAAATTAATTAACCTGGATGTTTTATTGATAAATGGCTTAGTAGAATGAAAAACGATGGAATAAAACTGTCTATTTTTCCAACTGATAATAATACAGCAGTGGTAAATATAGATGTTATCCTCAAAGATTTAGAAACTGAATTAGAAAATTATTGATTTAAAAATGTCTTTAGTAAAAAAGGGTGGAATAGTAAAATGATCGTGGGAAAAATTTTCCATACTCATTTTTTGGTTAATCTTGAACTCAACCTTTTCTTTTAACATAGCCAAAAGTAAATGACCTATTGGTCCGAAAAATGTAAAAGAGGTTCGGAATGAAACCATTCCGAACCTCTGCTTATTGGTTATCCTCTTAATTCAGCGCCTGATTTTTCTTTAACGGCTGTTAGTACTTTTTCATGTGCTTTGGTTACTTCTTCGTCTGTCAACGTCCGTTCAGGATCGAAGTATTTCAGCGAGTAAGCTAGTGATTTTTTACCAGCTTCCATGTGCTCTCCTTCATATAGGTCAAAAATACTGACTTCCTTCAGAAGGGAACCGCCTGCTTCGATAATAACTTTTTTAATATCGCCTGCTACCGTATTCGTATCAACGACTAACGCAATATCACGAGAAATGGACGGGAAGCGTGGGATTACTTGGTAAGCAATCGGCGCAACGTCAGCCAGGGCTGCATCTTTAAAGGAAAGTTCAAAGATAAACGTTTCTTTCAAATCAAGTTCCTTTTGAAGCGTTGGGTGAATCTGACCAATAAAGCCAATAACACGGCCATTCAGTAAGATTTCTGCTGTACGACCAGGATGCATGTCTGCAATATTTTCAGCTTGACGGTACTCAACTTGGCTGTTCAAGCCTAGTTCATTGAATAAAGCTTCCAAAATTCCCTTAGCCACGAAGAAATCAACTGGTTTCTTCTCACCTTGCCATAGATGTGATTCCCATAGGCCAGTCATGGCTGCAGCAACATGCTCGCGTTCTTCAGGAAGTTCTTCCCCATCTTGCTTAAGGAACACTGCTCCTATTTCATAAAGAGCTAGTGAATCAATTGAACGTGCATTGTTATATTTAAGAACTTCAAGCAGTTGTGGAACAATGCTCAACCGAAGCTGACTGCGTTCCTCACTCATTGGCATGGCAAGTGTTATTGATTCACGATTTTCGAGTGCAAATTGAGCGGCTTTTTCCTTGCTTGTTAATGAATAGGTCACCGCTTGATTCAAGCCTGCACCTTCAAGAATAGAACGTGTTTTACGGCGTTTCAATTGATAGTCCGTTAAACGGCCCGGAGCTGTTTCGCCGATAGGCAATGTCGCTGGAATATTATCATATCCATATAACCGTGCTGCTTCTTCCACAAGATCAGCCTCAATCGTAATATCTCCACGGCGAGTCGGAACGGTAACGATAAATGTTTCATTATCCCGCTCAACACCAAACTGTAAACGAGTAAAGATGGATTCAACCTCTGATACAGTCATCGATGTACCAAGAAGGGTATTGATTTTGTCTAACGTAATCGAAATTACCTTAGGCTCCATTTTCATTTCATCAAATTCTGCTGTACCAGCGAGTATCGTGCCGCCAGCATACTCAGAAATTAACTGTGCTGCACGTTCTCCAGCAGCGCGAACACGAGCAGGATCAACACCCTTTTCAAAGCGGGCACTGGCTTCACTACGTAATCCATGATCTTTCGAAGCTTTACGGACAACTGTTCCAGCAAAATAAGCCGATTCAATAATGACGGTTGTTGTATCCTGTTTTACTTCAGAATTAGCCCCACCCATAACACCGGCAATGGCAACAGGTTCAGTACCATTTGTGATGACCAGATGATCAGAAGTTAACGTGCGTTCTGCTTCATCTAACGTGGTTATTTTTTCAGCATCTTTTGCTCTTCTAACAACAATCTCCTTTGAACCAAGACGATCGTAATCGAATGCATGAAGCGGTTGACCATATTCAAGCAGAATGAAGTTGGTAATATCCACTACGTTGTTATGTGGACGAATACCGCTTGCCATTAAACGAGTTTGCATCCATAACGGTGAAGGTCCAATTTTTACATCTTTTATCACTTTAGCAATATAAAGCGGGTTATCCTCAGCATTGTCTACTTTAATAGTGATGAAGTCAGATGCCTTTTCAGCCGCTTCTTCCGTCGAAATTTCCGGCCATTTCACGTCACGTCCCAAAATTGCTCCAACTTCGTAAGCGACGCCCAGCATACTTAACGCATCCGAACGATTTGGAGTTAAGCCTAGTTCAAGAATCTCATCGTCAAGACCTAGTGCTAGTAAAGCGTCTGTTCCTACTTCTACATCGCTTGGAAAAACAAAAATCCCAGTCGCATATTCCTTCGCAACCAACTTAGAATCAATACCAAGCTCTTTCAGTGAACAAATCATCCCGTGTGATACTTCACCCCGAAGCTTCGCTTTTTTAATTTTGAAGTTGCCGGGTAATACAGCTCCAACAGTTGCTACAGCTACTTTTTGACCTTTATCAACGTTTGGCGCTCCGCAAACGATTTGAACGGTTTCATTTCCAAGATCAACTTGGCAGACATTTAATTTATCAGCGTTTGGATGCGGTTCACGTTCTACAACATGACCGATCACAATGCCTTTTAATCCTTCACTCTTTTTTTCTACTCCTTCAACCTCTATGCCGCTTTTTGTAATTTTTTCTGCCAGCTCATCAGCGCTGATGCCTGAAAGATCTACATACTCCTGCAGCCATTTATATGATACAAACATGATAGGTCCTCCTTTAAAATTTATTCTGATTCATGAGTGTGAAATTGCTTTAAGAAACGCAGATCATTTGTATAGAAATGACGGATATCATCAACGCCGTATTTAAGCATGGCAATACGTTCTACACCGATTCCGAATGCAAATCCAGAATATCTTTTTGAATCGAAACCAGCCATTTCAAGTACGTTTGGATGGACCATACCACCACCAAGTACTTCGATCCAGCCAGTGTTCTTACAAACACTGCAGCCTTTGCCGCTGCAAATTTTACACGAGATATCGATTTCAACGGATGGTTCAGTGAATGGGAAGAAGCTTGGACGAAGACGAATTTCCCGGTCTTGACCGAATACTTTCTTCGCAAATACTTCAAGTGTTCCTTTCAAATCGCTCATGCTGATGTTTTCATCGATAACAAGGCCTTCGATTTGCATGAATTGATGTGAGTGCGTTGCATCATCATTATCACGGCGATACACTTTACCAGGACAAATAATTTTAACTGGACCTGCGCCTTTGTGCATCTCCATGGTACGTGCTTGAACAGGAGATGTATGTGTACGCATAAGAATTTCATCCGTAATATAGAAAGAATCCTGCATATCACGTGCTGGATGACTTTTCGGCAGATTCAACGCTTCAAAGTTATAATAATCACTTTCCACCTCAGGACCTTCCGCAACGCTATACCCCATCCCAATGAACAAGTCTTCGATGTCTTCAACAATGCGTGTTAATGGATGTTGGTTTCCCTTATTAACTGGACGTCCTGGAAGGGTTACATCGATTTTCTCAGAAGCAAGCTGTGCGTTAACCGCTGCTGTTTCAAACACATGCTGTTTTTCTTCAATTTTTGAAGCAATCGCAGCACGAACATCATTAGCCAATGCGCCAATTTTCGGACGTTCCTCCGCAGATAATTTCCCCATGCCTCGTAATACCTCTGTAATCGGTCCTTTTTTCCCTAAATATGCAACACGAATATCATTTAATTCCTTTAGTTCAGTCGCTTCGGTTGCCTTTTGCAGCGCTTCCTGCTGCAGTTCAAGCAGACGTTCTTGCATGATGTTTCCTCCTCATAAATAAAGATTTTTGGAACACAAAAAAACCCCATCCCAGAAAGGGACGAGGTTTATGTATCGCGGTACCACCCTTATTAGCACCAAAATCAACAAGGGTGCTCACTTAATTTAGATAACGGCTTTTCGCCGGGGCATCTTTCGATCACATAAAGAGACCATCCCGATGCCGACTCGAGAGTTGAATTCACAAAAAGCGCGCCATAAAATGCTCTCAGTCTCGGCATTTTTTCCCTGAATGGTTGAGTTTTGCTACTGGTCTCTGTCACTGTCGATAAACTTTATACAATTGTGTTTTATTATAGTATAAATCGGGATGGGTAGCAAATCGATTATAAATTTTTTCTTAGGTAATACATTAAAATTCCTGCGGCAATCCCCACGTTCAGTGATTCACTTCTGCCGTGGATTGGTATATACAGGTTCTGAGTGGTTTTAGCAAGTAACTCCTTACTCACTCCCTGCCCCTCATTGCCAACTAAAAGCGCAAATTTCTCTGTTTTTTCAACTTGTTCAAATGGAATAGCTCCTTCAAGCGCAGTTCCGTAAACTGGTACTCCCTGTTCCATAAGCGAATTAATTACCTCTGAAAGATTGGCCTTGATGACCGGCATATGAAATAGACTACCTTGTGTAGAACGAATGACCTTCGAGTTATACACATCTGCACAACCTTCGCCTAAAATCACGGCATCCATTCCTGCAGCATCAGCTGTTCGAATCATCGTCCCAATATTACCTGGATCCTGAACGGCATCAACCAGAAGAAGTCTTTGGGGATTAATCTCACTTAAATTCTGCGTCTTCTGCTCACAAACTGCAGCAATTCCTTGTGGTGTTTCTGTATCACAAATTACTTTCATCACTTCTTTGGCCACATAAATAATTTCTGTATCTTCTATTGTAAAGCCCGCAGGTAATTCCGTATCTTGGCTAATAATCACTTCTTGGACAATATTTTTTTCTTTTAACGCTTCCTCGACAAGATGGAATCCTTCAATTAAATAGCGGCCTGATTTATCTCTTTCTTTCTTGGTTAATAGCTTCTTCCATTGCTTTACTTTAGTATTTTTAACTGATTCGATATAGTTCAAGGCTGAACTCTCCTTTTATGCTGACTGATTTTCCTATTATAACGTAATTTACATACATAATGCATACCGATCTGTGCAAGCTATCAATGTGAGTACTGAATGAGGAGGATAAATGATGAACCTGAATTTACGTAATGCCATTATTCACAACGTTACAGGGAATACTCAAGAACAATTACAGGACACAATTGTAGATGCCATACAGAACGGTGAAGAAAAAATGCTTCCAGGTCTTGGCGTCTTATTCGAAGTCATTTGGCAAAATGCAAGTGAATCAGAAAAAGCAGAAATGCTCCAGCTTCTCGAAACAGGATTAAAAACACAATAGCCTTAGGCTATTGTGTTTTTCCATTCTAGACCGAAAAAAGCTACCGAGATTTTCTCGATAGCTTAATCCATTACTTGATTACAGATGATCTGTGTTGATCCGATTTTTCAGCTGTTCGTCATGAATGATTGCATTACCATCATTGTCGAGTTGAACATCGTCCGCCTCATTAGCTACTTCCCGTCTAATGATATTCGATTCTTTAGTCTTAGATGAGACAGGGTCAGCATTTGGGTCACTCACTGGCTGCCTAGACTCTAAGTCTTTTACTTGCTCCAACTCTTCGGTGGTTTGGTACGTAGTCTTTTCACCATCTGGGACAGATGTTTTGGTTACAGGTGGATAATCTTTTTTATTTTGCTGTTTATGCGGCTTTACTTGTTCCATGTAGCCCGCTTTTGTCCCTTCAATAAGGTGCGAACCTTCGTTTACTAAAACGACTACTTTTCCTTCATTAATTTCTTTCATATATGCATGTGCTTCTGTGTCAGATAAACCAGCACCTGCGAGTTTGTCTGTTAAGTCTTCTTTTCCAATATTCATAAATATCCTAGCTACCTTATCTACCAGCGATTCATCATCTTCATCAGAAAAGGTTTTTACATGCTCGAGCCCGTTATCACCCAATCGTTCTAGTTCTTCTTCACTTTTTGCTAATACCGTTATTTCTTTTCCTTTGTATCCCTTGGCTTGAAGTGCTTGTATTTCTTGAATCGCTTCATTTTGATGAAATACTCCGTATACCTTCGTTTCCATGTTCATTCCTCCCTAGTTTTTCCATATACCTATTAATACCCATAGGATGGATTACTAAACGATTTTCTCCCCCTCCAGCCTCGTAACAAATGAAAAAGCTGTCGAGAAATTTCTCGACAGCTTCCACATGTTATTAATACGTTTTTCTTGATGATTTAGTTTCTTCATCATTTGGATTTAAAGTACGACTGATTACTTTGTATCCTTTTTCATCCATTTGTTCATCACGCATAGTTGGCTCATTTTTTTCTTCTTTTTTCGTTTCCGAATCTAAATCAAAACGACTGTGACTGTTTGCAGCATACCCAACCGTATTCAAGTTATCCTCATCTTTAACCATTTCATCCGTTGTCGGACGGTTAACCTGGCGTGAGGCACCTTTTGCTGTCACAGGAGTGTTAGGGTCACGTTGTCTATCCCCTTGTATTGGAGGGAAAACCGCTGTATCTGGATCATTATTTTCCCCATCAAAACGGTCTCGGCTGCTTTGTGCATACCCAACATCATTCAACTTCTTTTCATTGTCTACTCTATCTTCTGTTAACGCTTTTTCATCTAAATCAAAATTATGGTGCTTTATATCACCTGTTGTTGAATCACTTGGCCGACCATCAAAGCGGCCACGGCTTTTTTCTGCATAGCTGACATCATTCATCTTTTCATCAGTAACCAAATCATCACTTGGATCGTAAATTGGACGCTCTGCTACATTTCCCGTCACAACAGTATGTTCCTCTTCCTGTGGAAGAGCATTGCTTGTAGTAGAAGGGAAAATATTAGGATCAGGATTGTTTGTCATACCTGTTGAAATTGAATTTTTTTCTCTTAAATCAGTTTCTTCTTGTTTGCTGGTTAAAGCAACATCTGGTTCATTAGTCACAGTTCCTTCTCCAATGTTGCCCGTTCCTTCAACAAGAACTAATACCCTGCCATCTTTCACATCTTCTGTATAAGCTTCTGCTTCTCTGGTTGATAAGCCTACATTCGAAAGACGTTCAGATAAACTATCCCGGTTATCGTCTACAAAAAAGCGGACAATTTTATCGATAAATGAATCGTCTTCAGTAACCACCGTATTTACATCCACAGTACGGTTAAGATTGTCTAAATTCATTGTTTCTTCATTCTTAGCTACGACTGTAATATCGTCACTTGCATAACCTTTTGCTTTAAGTGTATTAATCGCTCTAATTGTTTCTGCATTTGAATCAAATACTCCATATACGGATTTAGTCATTATCTATTCCTCCTTAAGATGCTTTCGTTGTCATATCTACTATGTACCCGGTACGAAAGATCTTAAACGAAAAGATTATCCTTCAGAAAAGTAAAAAAAATAAAAAGGGTGCCCTTTAGCACCCTTCCATTTGTTACGTAAATGTTAATGTATCAACGGTTTCACGGTCTAGTTTTTTAATGACTTCCACAAGTAATTTAACCGTATGTTCATAATCATCACGATTAAGCATAGCGGCATGTGAATGGATATAACGAGTGGAAATCGTAATCGCAAGCGCCGGCACACCGTTCGCCGTTAAGTGAATTGCCCCTGCGTCTGTTCCGCCGCCTGGAATTGATTCATATTGATAAGGAATATTGAACTCTTCCGCTGTATGTACGACTAAATCGCGAAGTCCTTTATGAGAGATCATTGAGGCATCATAAAGAATAATTTGAGGACCGTCCCCCAATTTCCCCTGTGATTCTTTAGCGCTGATTCCCGGTGTATCTCCCGCCGTTCCAACATCAACAGCAAAGCCGATATCTGGTTTAATCATAGACGTTGACGTTTTCGCTCCACGGAAACCGACTTCTTCCTGAACTGCCCCCACGCCATATACGATATTCGGATGATTCATACCATCAAGCTGCTTAAGTACATCAATGGCAATCGCACAGCCAATGCGGTTATCCCAGGCCTTAGCCAGCAATAATTTTTCATTATTCATTACTGTAAATTCAAAGTATGGTACAACCATATCTCCTGGTCTTACTCCCCAATCTTTAGCTTCCTTAGCACTTGAAGCACCGATATCAATGAACATATCTTTTAAGTCGACAGGCTTTTTTCGTGCTTCGGGAGTTAGGATATGAGGTGGTTTAGAACCAATAATCCCCGTTAAATCGCCCGTTTTCGTTACAACGGTTACCCGTTGTGCAAGCAGGACTTGAGACCACCATCCGCCAAGAGGCTGAAACCAGAGAAAACCTTTTGCGTCAATTCTAGTTACCATGAATCCTACCTCATCTAAATGCCCAGAAATGACAATTTTCGGTCCATCTTCTTTGCCAATTTTCTTTGCAATCAGACTACCAATCCCATCAATGGTTACTTCATCCGCGTAGGGAGTAATATATTCACGCATTAATTCTCGAACTTCCCCTTCATTCCCAGGTACCCCTTTTGCATCGGTAAGACGTTTGAGCATCCTTACAGTTTCATCTAGTTCTGCCACCAAGTACTCCCCCTTAAAACGTATGTATATCCATTATTATACAACAACTTTTCACTCAATACCCTTGTTTCTGCCGATCATAATTAATTTGGTTTTTATCCACATAAGCACGCTCTATGTCTTCACTTGAAAAACCTAGCAGGTTCCCTAGCGCCAGATAATCCTGAAATACTTGTCGATACCTGGACTCCGTTCGGTCTTGATCAAACAATACAATATCTCTATACAATGTGATAAACATAGATGTAGGATCTTGTCCCTTATCTACAACGTCAGTCATCTCTGTAACTGTATCTTTGAACGCACAGGCGATACCAAGCGACAAAATAAAGTGAACACCATCAACATATTCAGCTAGAATACTTTCTTTTGCTGCTGGTCCTTTTAAGCTCCAAAACTTGAAGCATCTCGTTTCATTTGCTAATTCGCCTAACTCCACCAGCAAAGCCAGAATTTTCTTTTCGATTAAATTCGTGTTTTCCAGCCCATGCTTTTCCTCAATATGACGATCCAGGGCATCCTGCATCTTAAATAGTTTTTCTACATTCATCTCGAACCACTCTCTTTCATGCTTTCTCGTTGAAAATTATATCAAAAATTTGAAACCTATTGAAAACCTATCCGTATATATACTACTACTTCTGTAAACGTAAGGAGGAAAATTCCGTGATTCTATTATTCCGGTTACTTATATTCGCTTTCATCCTTTTCCTAGTATATACAGCTATAAAATATATACTAAGCCCGAAAAGGAAGCTAGAACTTGCTCATGAGCACAAAAAGTACTTTTTTCTAGATGATCATCAGGATATTCGCAAAAATTTTTTATTAACCTATAAGGGAGCATTATTCGAAGGAGAAAAATACCTCGGTACGACTGATGAAGCCTTTGAAGTGGTTTCCATTTTCATCTGGCCAAAAAGTACTGCGGCCCTGCAAGGCTTAGAGCGAAAGGACTTTCTATACATTCAATCCGAGATTACACGTAATTATCCGAATGCTGTGATCGACTGGAAAAGTCCTGTTAAAGAATTCTTAAAAGAATAAGAAACTCACAAAGACTGTCGAGAATTCTCGGCAGTCTTTCTTTAATCAAATATGTTATCCGGCACTCTTCTGTGAAAAAAATTCTTTCCACGGAATAACGGTTTGTTTTTCCCTTACCAGATAAAAGAGCAGCGACAGTGATAGTAAAAGTAAAATGATTAAGATTGGACTAAATGCCCGAATATAATTTCCGAAAATTGTATATATGAAAGCGAGTGGTACATTCGTTAAAAACGAGGCATAGGAGTAATCCTTTAAACCTTTCTTCGTTTCCATTAAACACAAGGAAAGCAAGTGATAGTGAATGAAGGGGATTAAACGTAAGACTGTAATTTGTTGACTATTTAACTGTCTGTTACCGAAACACTTATTCTTCATTTGCATGATGCGAGCCACAAATCTAGGAAACTGATGCACTGCCCCATAGAAGGCAATACAAGATAATGTTAGGCCAATGACCGAATAAAGTGTCCCTGCAAAAGCACCGAATAAAATCCCGCCTGAAATACAGACTACTACCACAGGTATAAATAAAAACTGTCTTAAAACATGAAATAGAATAAAGAAAATAGGCGCCATAATGGACCCTGTCTGGAAGAAACTCATAATAAGGGTGAGTTTTTGTTCCAACGTTTTGCCCTCCCTGTTTATTCTCAGCTGTTCCTTACAGCATATCCTCTGCCTGCTTGTACTATGACAAAAGGATGACATACCCCACAAGCACTAGCTGGATAATCATTAATGCAGGGAAACCCCATTTAAAGGAAGAATGCTTCGTTTTATGTCGAAACTTTTTCATCCCAGCAAAAGCCCCAGCTGCCCCGCCAATCCAGGCGAGCACCCAAAGAGTTCTTTCACTTATTCGGTACTGTTGCTTTTGTGCTCTTTTTTTATCGATCCCCATTGTGAAATAGGCAATCACATTAATAACCACTGCATAAATCCATAGCTCAGTAATCAATCGATAACTCCTTTCTTGACTAAAAAAGCCATTCTCGGTAAAGAGAATGGCTTTTCATAGATCAAATGATCTTATTTTTCTAATTGTTGTTTAGCAGTAGTTGCTAATTGTGCGAATGCTTGTGCATCACTGATAGCAAGATCAGCAAGCATTTTGCGGTTCATTTCGATACCAGCAAGCTTTAAGCCAAACATTAAACGGCTGTAAGAAAGACCGTTGATGCGAGCTGCAGCATTGATACGTGTGATCCATAATTTACGGAAATCACGTTTCTTTTGTTTACGGTCACGGAAAGCATAGTTTCCTGACTTCATTACTTGTTGGTTAGCTACTTTGAAAAGAATATGTTTCGCGCCATAGTAACCTTTAGCTAATTTTATAACCTTTTTACGACGTTTGCGAGTAACAGTACCGCCTTTTACACGTGGCATGTTATTTCCCTCCTATTTCAATCGAACAATCGATTTTACTTGATATTGTCTAACATGTGACGAATACGTTTGTAGTCACCTTTACTTACAAGACTAGCTTTACGAAGATTGCGTTTTTGCTTAGTTGATTTGTTAGCAAATAAATGGCTTGTATAAGCATTTCCGCGCTTCAATTTACCGGATCCAGTTTTTTTGAAACGTTTAGCAGAACCGCGGTGAGTTTTCATCTTTGGCATAAGGTATTCCTCCTCATTACAATTACTTTTCGTTTTTCGGTGCTAATATAATGAACATACTGCGACCATCCATTTTTGGATGTTGTTCAATAGTAGCCACTTCTTTACAAGCTTCAGCAAAGCGAACTAGTACACGTTGACCAATCTCTTTATGTGTAATCGCACGTCCCTTAAAGCGGATAGAAGCTTTTACTTTATCGCCTTTTTCAAGGAATTTAATCCCGTTGCGAAGTTTCGTATTATAATCATGTTCCTCAATTGTAGGGCTCAAACGAACCTCTTTCAAACTGATGATCTTTTGATTTTTACGAGCTTCTTTTTCTTTCTTTTGCTGCTCGAAGCGGTGTTTTCCGTAGTCCATAATCCGGGCTACCGGAGGCTTTGCATTCGCAGCAACTAGAACTAGATCAAGATTTACACGAGCGGCGATTTCCATTGCTTCGAATTTAGTTTTAATTCCAAGCTGCTCTCCGTTTTGATCGATTAGTCGAACTTCACGGGCGCGGATGCCCTCGTTTACCATCGCGTCTTTACTAATAGTTAGCCACCTCCAAGGTTATTTAACGAATAAACGGTTTGATTAAAAAATTCACACACGACTATCGGCGTAATCGCCCATGATTTGCTCTTGCCTTATCGCACAAAAAAAGCGTCGATGCCTATGACACCCACACTGATAGACTAAGTTGAATAAATTCAAATAATCAAATCATGACCTGCAGACAACTTATTGCGTCGCCAGGTGAGAAGCGGGTGCTCCTTCTTTCACTCAAACACGTATTCAATTTACCTTAGAAAATATATCATAAACACAGATGATCTGTCAAATGCATAAATTAAATATTAATTACTACAACAGAAGTTATCTTATCAAATATCGACAGAGTTTGCAATACCTTTTTTATCATCTGCTATACTTTTCTACAAATTTTGTTAAATTAACTTGGATAAATAGTATTCATCACAATAACTCCCATCAATAAAGACAGAGTTTCTTTTCGTTCCCTCTACTTCAAATCCCATCTTACGATAAAGTGCGCGTGCAGATTCATTTTGAGCAAGTACCGTCAACTCCACTCGATGAATAGCGTGTTCGACCGCCCATTTCTCCATTTCCTCAAAAAGCCTTGTGCCAATACCTTGTCCACGAAATGCCTCAGAAATCCCAATAACCAGATAAATGGTATGTTTAACTCTTTTAAGCGCGCTTCCCTGAATTAATAAATAACCAGCAAGAACGCCCCCAATATCCTCCACCAGCCACTCAGAAGTATCCGATTCAGACACAGCAGTAATTCTCTTACGAATCTGCTCAGGCGTCGTTTGACGTTCCCCTGGTCCGTATAGCATGACATTTGACTGATCCACTTCTTTAAACAGCTGCGATAATCGCACCGCATCATCTGGTACTGCTTTTCGAATCAATAAAAACTCCCCATTTCGTTATAATATTTCTGCATATACATTACTGCATTCCTCATTTGAGAGTATTTCCACCGGAATTTAACGCAAATCCATATTAATCCCGTCTGGCAACTAATTAAGTGGTTCGAATACCCCATCGTGTATCAGTCACTTTAAAAAAATGTAGCTGATGATACTCTTGGGGGGGTATTTCCACCCGATTTTAACGCAAATCCATATTAATCCCGTCTGGCATGGAGTTATTCCCGTCTGAGGATGCTGTATTCCCGTCTGGCACATCGTATTCCCGTCTCGTGAGCCCATATTCCCGTCTGGAAGCTAATTAAGGGGGTCAAATACCCAGCTGGGTATCAATCACTTAAAAATTGTCGCTAATGATTACTCCTGTAGGGGATTTCCGCCGGATTTTAGAGCAAATCCGTATTACCCTCGACCGGGACCTTAATTAACAAATTTTTCAGTCTTCTTTTGTTAAAATAAAGGGACACATGGCTGTGTCCCTTTATTGCTTAGAGTTTTGCTTCTGTTTTAATGACTTTTAGGAAGTCATCAAATGACATGGTTTCGGATTTTTGTTCGCCGTATTTACGAACGTTTACGCTGCCTTCTTTGCTTTCATTGTCACCGACAACGAGCATATAAGGAATCTTTTGCATTTGTGCTTCGCGGATCTTATAGCCGATTTTTTCATCACGCTGATCCATTGTAATACGTAATCCTTCTGCTTGAAGTTTTTCTTGAATTTCTTTTGCGTATTCAAGATGGACTTCAGGCGAAACCGGAATGATTTGCGCTTGTACAGGCGCAAGCCATGTTGGGAACGCACCTTTGTATTCTTCAATTAAGAACGCAACGAAACGTTCCATTGTTGATACAACCCCGCGGTGAATAACTACAGGACGGTGCTGCTTGCCATCTTCTCCTACATAATTTAAATCAAAGCGTTCTGGCAGTAAGAAATCAAGTTGAACCGTTGAAAGTGTTTCGTCCTTGCCAAGTGCTGTACGTACTTGAACATCCAGCTTTGGTCCGTAGAAAGCAGCTTCTCCTTCAGCTTCGAAGTAATCTAAGCCTAGATCATCCATGGCTTCTTTCAGCATGCTTTGTGCTTTTTCCCACATTGCATCATCATCAAAATACTTTTCAGTATCGGCAGGATCGCGATAAGAAAGGCGGAATGAGTAGTCATTCAGATCAAAATCTTTATACACGGCAAGAATTAGGTTCACTACGCGTTTGAACTCATCTTTAATTTGGTCTGGGCGTACAAAGATATGAGCATCGTTTAATGTCATCCCACGAACACGCTGAAGGCCAGATAAGGCACCGGACATTTCATACCGATGCTGTGTTCCAAGTTCCGCAATACGAATTGGCAGCTCACGGTAGCTGTGAATGCTGTTTTTGTAGACCATCATATGATGCGGACAGTTCATCGGACGAAGAACCAGCTGCTCATTATCAAGGTCCATTACTGGGAACATATCCTCTTGGTAATGCTCCCAGTGGCCGGATGTTTTATATAAATCGACACTTCCCATTATAGGAGTATACACATGATCGTAGCCAAGACGCTGTTCTTTATCAACAATATACCGCTCGATTACACGACGGATAGTCGCACCTTTTGGCAACCATAATGGAAGGCCTTGACCTACTAATTGTGAGCTTGTAAACAATTGAAGCTCTTTCCCAATTTTACGGTGGTCACGCTCTTTTGCTTCTTCAAGTAAACGCATATGTTCCGCAAGATCTTCTTTTTTGAAGAAGGCAGTACCATAAATACGTTGAAGCATTTTATTATCGCTGTTCCCTCTCCAATAAGCTCCGGCAATACTAAGCAGCTTAAATTCTTTAATCTTGCCAGTTGAAGGAACGTGAACGCCGCGGCAAAGATCGAAATAATCGCCCTGTTCATAAATAGTTACTTGCTCATCAGCTGGAATGGCCTCAATTAGTTCTAATTTATATTCATCATCAATTCCCTTAAATCGTTTAATTGCTTCATCACGACTTACCTCAAGACGAACTACTTCAATATTTTCATTGATAATTTTTTTCATTTCTTTTTCAATCTTCGGAAGGTCTTCTGGAGTCAGTGATTCTTCTAAATCAATATCATAGTAGAATCCGCCTTCAATAACGGGACCTACACCGAATTTTGCACCTTTATAGAGGCGTTTAACAGCTTGTGCCATTAAGTGAGCTGTACTGTGACGCAATACTTCAAGAGCGGGTTCACTATCTTGAGTAATGATTTCTATGGCAGCATCTTCTTCGATTGGACGTTTCAGATCATACATTTCGTTATTCACTTTTCCAGCGATCGATTTTTTCTTTAACCCTGGGCTGATTGAAGCAGCGATTTCTTCAATCGAAGTACCTGATGGATATTCCTTCACTGCGCCATCAGGGAATGTAATGTTTAGTAATTCAGACATGTAATACCACTCCTTCTAATTTTTAGGACAAACAAAAAAGCCCGCCCCTGTATAAAATACAGGGACGAGCTTAATAAATTAATTAAGACCCGCGGTTCCACCCTCGTTCCGCTTCACCCTTTCAGGTAAAACGACACTCGTAACCAGATAACGGGGGTTTTCCGTCAGCCATTACTCACACATGTTTTCCAGGCTGAAGTTCTGAGGCGGTAAGTGTTCTGTCCATGCTAGGAAGCTTTCAGCCATGACTTCCCTCTCTACTAACTGGTTATAAGAATACCCGTGCCCTCAATCGTAACGTTAAAATGTATAAAATTAGTATGTAGCAAATTATAAGTTGTTATGTAATGAAAATCAAGGGCTTTTTTCTCTCTTCAAACCGTTTTTTGATTATAAACCAGGTATTGCTTCGTCATCCCATGGCTGAATCGCTTTTTTCTGCAAGTCAAAGAAAGTGGTAATGGGTCGAATTATACTGCGTTCTTCAAATAATCGGACGATTGCTCGCACATGACCATCCTCTGCATGATCACTATATAGATAGACACGTTCTGGTGCTA
Organism: Peribacillus sp. FSL H8-0477; assembly: GCF_038002765.1. Classification (NCBI taxonomy): domain Bacteria; kingdom Bacillati; phylum Bacillota; class Bacilli; order Caryophanales; family Bacillaceae; genus Peribacillus; species Peribacillus sp. FSL H8-0477. The sequence goes on from NZ_JBBODE010000001.1 coordinate 1,480,739, forward strand.
TTGAAATAAGTGGTGCAAGAGTAGTTGAATCCACATAAATTAAGTTCCCTGCGAATAACCGCCGGTTGATCATCATTTGTAGTTCCTTCTTATCTACTTTACGGAAATCTGCTGTATAAAAACTAAAGTCATTTTGATGAAGTAAATGCAGGACTTTCATCTTCGGCTCCTGTCGTTTTAAGCAATCACGTAATGACGCAAGAAAGCTTTGATAATCTTGTTCAAGCTTATACTCATCAATGGCATGTTCCACATAGGTTCCGAGAATATCGTAAATCGCTCTAAGTCGAAACATTGCAAACGAGTCGAAGGAAAAGCTTTGGCCGTCTGCAAAAATCACCGCAGTCAGTCCTTCCGAGATCATCTCTCTAATTTTCCGCAGCGGTTGATTCTCACCAGTCAATCTCTCTCCTTCTATAATCGCCGCTGAAATATCCAAGATTGCATCAATTTCATCACGTTCACGAAAATAAAAGCGAAGTGTAATAATTTGTTCAAGCCATTCCCAAATTTTCTCTGTTAAAAAAAACGTATAGAACGCATCACTAAGGAGCATATGCATCTTTTCCATATACTCGCTATCCAGATCAACGATTAGTTCATTTTTAGGAAGCCACTGAAAAAATGTGTGAAGCTCTGTCCACAGCGGGTGGTCAGAGATGATAGTGTTCAACTTCTCTGCCTCTCCATTACCTTGAAAATAAATATGCACCAAATCCCCCCCTACATATGCTTATGTACTTCATATATATGGGATAAGCTGTTTATTTAGAAGCAGAACGTCTAGCAAAAAAAAAAGCCGTCCAAGAATGGACGGCCATGAGAGTATTTCGCTAAAGCTTAATGCCGGCGATTTTTCCCATCAAGATGAATAGGATCTGCAAGATACATGATCCGTTCCATCACTCGAGCTGCTTTGACTTCTTCCTTTTCGCCACGCTGCGAGAAGGTAAGATGATTCTTAAGCTCTGCAAAATTAAAGTTTGAAGTAAAGAAGGTCGGTAAATTCTCGAGCATTCTGAATTGCAAAATGGGACCGATGACTTCGTCTCTTCCCCAGCTTGTCATGGATTCAGCACCAAGGTCATCCAACATCAATACTGAGGCCTTCTTCACCATTTCAATTTTGCTGTTTAAGGTGTTATCACCAATTGATCCCTTCAATTCTCTAAGGAAATCAGGCACATAAACAATCATAGAAGAAATCTTCCGTTCAGCCAGCTCATTAGCGATTGCACCGAGTAAATAGGTTTTTCCAACGCCAAATTGACCATGAAGATATAACCCTTTTTGTTTCTTACCTGCTTCATATTCTGTAGCAAAAATCGTGGCCTTTTCAGCTGCTTCCATTCGTCCTGCTGAAGAATCCGTTTGATAAAAGTCACGGATTGATGCCGATAAGATGTCACGAGGGACATAAAGACTTTGAATCAGCTTTTCGCGTTTCTTTTTATCATCATCAGCCGCTTTACGCGGACACATATCATATTGTAAATCTAGTGAATTGCCTTGAATAATCAATCGAGGCTGATAGCCCTTCAAGACATTGTTACACTCTCCAAGAGTCGGGCACTTTTCACAATTATGCTTACTTTGTGTGGTAAATTCATAGAGCTTGACCAAACTTTTTTCAACCATTTCATTCGTTACCGTCGAACTATTTTCATTCAAAAACAGTACGATATCCGGGTCACTTAACACTTCATCTTTTAAATGATCATACCGTTTTTTAAATTGACCAGTATTCGCTAGTTTATTAAGCGCCGTATTTATTTTTTCCATCATTGATCACCCCCTGTTTTTAAGATTTTTCATTTTTTCCTCAAGCTGTCGTTTTCTTTCTATTAAGGCTGAATCGTCAACAACTGCCGCTGTCTCTGGTTCTTCTTTATTGAGCCATTCCGGAACTGGTTCTGTCCGGGTTGCTTTTTTATTTGGGTTTCTGCCTTCTTTTTTCGCTTTTGCCCATTCCTGATATTGGCGATGCTCACTCTTAGCGAGTTCCATCGCTTCAGTAACTGTCGAGACATTTTTTCGTGTCCAATGACTAGCGATTTTCTCCACATAAGCTTTGGTAAGCTTCATATCTGTTTTCAGCATAACATACTCAATTAAGACATTTATAACCCCAGGCCGTAAATTCTGATTCAGCATAACCCCTTCAATAATCTTCATATCATTTGCAGAGGGCTCCGCCCCGCCTGAAAGCTGCATAAGACGATCCCTTGGAGAGGTCGTTTCCAAGTGTCGGATATACTCTTGTTCTTGGGTTTTCGGCTCTTCATGCTGCGTTCTGTGTTTGACAGGCTGTACTCTTTCTGTCAGCGATGGCATGTCCTTATTATACTCGATTTGATACCAATTTTGCGCCGACTTTCTCAGCTCTTTCAAATCGATTTCATTATCCATATTCACTGAACCAATTACAAGTCCTTGCATTTGCAGCGGATTGATTCCATATAAAAATGCAAGCTTGCTGATTGTCTCTGTCACTTTTGATGTAAATGCCTTTTTAGGTGCCAGCGAGCTTTTTAATCCTGAGAAAAAGAGCGTAAAGTCAAATGTGCTCTCAAAGCCTTCAGGTTCCTCGCCGTCAGGACGGCCGATAAATTTCTGTGTACTTTCAGGCTCTAGTGTATCAGCCGCCTCATCTGACATGTATAATGAATCCATATGGTCGGAAGTAAAAATAGCAGAAAATGATTTAGTTACCTCTTCAAACTCATCCACTTGAATATGGTCATCACAGAAGAATTTTTTCAGGCGGTTAAAATGGGCTTTGCCGATTTTCTTGTACAAATAGATATTCAGCATTCCATCTGTAAAAAATTGCTCAGGCGTTAATGGAGGCCTCAATTCATAAATAAACTGCTTCTCATCAACCATTTTCTTCCGGAAGACCTTTACTAGTCCGATTCCTTCCAGCTTCGTCCTCGCTTCAAAGATTTCATTCAAATTTAGACCGATTGTATTCATCAGGCTGTAATGAGTTGATGAGTGTGACCAAAGCCGATTAGCTTCTATTTCACTCCACAGGGTCATATAAAGACTAACGCAGACAGGTCCAATTAACGGCTGGTAAAGAAGCGTCAAAACCTTTCTGTCATAATCATGCAGCAGTCCTGCTGAAGAAACCATATACCGGTCCACTGGTAGTAGTTCCTGCCAATGTTTGGTCATAACACCAACCCTTTCCGTACCGATAGAAAAGAGCCAAAGAGGAGTCTTTAGCTCTGTTTACCTTCTCTATTTAGTAGTTCCTTTAATTCATCAATAAAAACATTAATATCTTTAAATTGACGATAAACCGAGGCAAACCTTACATAGGCTACTTCATCAACTTCAGCAAGCCGATCCATAACCATTTCCCCAATCAGGTCGCTTTTCACTTCTGAAATACCTTGGTTCCGTAATTCTTTTTCAACATAGTTCGTTATATCTTCCAATTCTTTCAATGGTACTGGACGTTTTTCGCAAGCCCTGATTAAACCGCGTAGAATTTTGTCGCGGCTGAACTCCTCACGTGTACCTTCCTTTTTGACAACAATCAAAGGAATTTCCTCAACCTTTTCAAATGTTGTAAACCGATAAGCGCACGCTTCACATTCACGTCGGCGGCGAATTGATTTGCTTTCATCCACGGGACGAGAATCAAGGACACGGGTTCCATTATATTGACAAGACGGGCACTTCATACGTATCAGCTCCGTGTTTTTTAATACTCCCGATCACCTTTCCCGGGAGAATACCCTTTTTTCGTTTCTTTTATCTTATATAAAAGCGTCACTGTGTACAAGCAAAAAAACGATTCAGCATTATGTATCTCATCTTAGCACATTTTATTTACTTGATTCTACTGCGGTTAATTTCTTGCCAAGTCTGCTGTATGCCTCTATCACTTCTTGTTTTAACTGAGGATAAGCCCCAGTCAGCCGCCATTTATCCGTTGATACATAAAAATCAATCGCATTCTCAAAGTTTCTGATTGGGACTACTGAAACCACAATGGTAATGGCATGTTTTTTTGCTTCCAGCAATATTTCACCATGCTCGCGTGAGATTGATTTAATCTCATAGCGTTGCTTATCACTAAAAATTCCTTCAACTTCTGTCAGTGCCTTGTCTTGTGTGATCTTATAATAACGTGTTTGCAGCTCTTTATCTTGATGGTGATCATTAGTCGAACATTGTTGTTTATACCGAGTAACAATTGATTTAGCCCAACCCATCTGCTTCATCTCCACCTTAAATATCTTTCCCTTTATTATACATGTTTGCAAGGCAATCCTGTTATAAAAAGCCCTTTTTTGCCTTTAATTGTCTAAAAAATCCATTAAAAAAAGAGATGCATCCGCACCTCTTCTTGATTTAGTAATGTTAATTATTGCGCCGTGACTTTACTCTGATTTACTTTAACCGGACCCATGCCGCGCGGAAGCTCAATGTTTTCGCGTGTTTGAGCATTCAATGCTTCGGCAATGTACTCTGCAGCTACGTTTGGATTAAGTTCGCCGCACGTATAAACGTCAATGCTGGCATAACCATGTTCCGGAAAGCTGTGTATGGTCAAATGCGACTCTGAAATAATTACAACACCGCTGACACCTTGCGGAGCAAACTTATGAAAAGCTACTTCACGTACCTCTGCACCTGATTTTAACGCAGCATTAACAAATGTCTTCTCAATAAAATCCATGTCATTCAGTTTATCAAAGTCACATCCCCAAAGTTCAGAGATTACATGTCTACCCATTGTTTCCATGTTAAGTTTCCCCCTTTTACATGATTTAGGATTCTGTAGAAACCTTGTTCTACAAACAACTACCACGGGGGAAAGTTAGTCCAGAGAGGTCCTAACCCTTTAAGTAGCCATTATGATCACTAATCAGCTCACGAGTCATAGTATACTGTGTTTGGGTTTTTTTTGCAATATGATTTTTCTATAAATCAATTGATTTAAAATTTTCCCTCTATTCGTTCACACAACAAAAAAGCTTTCTACCGGGGGCAGAAAGGCTTTTTTTTCCTCTACATTTATCCTGCTTTTACTTCGGAAACATTTTTCATTTCCTGTGCCACATACTTCACTAAATCAAGAACTCGGCTGGAATAACCCCATTCATTATCATACCAAGCAAGAATTTTGACTTTGTTTTCACCGATTACCATAGTCGATAATCCATCGATAACACCTGAGTGCGGGTCACTCGTAAAATCGACAGAAACCAGCGGCTCATCCGTAATGCCAAGAATCCCCTTTAATGAGCCGGTAGCAGCTTCATGAAAAGCTGTATTTATCTGATTTACCGTTACAGGACATTTCAAATCAACGACAAGGTCGACCAATGAAACGTCTGGAGTCGGCACACGCAAAGACATGCCGGAAATCTTCCCCTTAAGTTGAGGGAGTACCAATGCCAATGCTTTGGCAGCACCCGTACTTGTAGGAATAATACTCTGAGCACATCCTCTTGCTCTTCTTAAATCTTTATGTGGATTGTCTATATTATTTTGATCATTTGTGTAAGCGTGTACAGTTGTCATCATGCCATTTTCAATCCCGAACTGTTGGTCGAGTACCTTAGCAATTGGACCCAGACAATTCGTCGTACATGATGCATTTGAAATCACAAAATGCTTATCTACATCAAGCTGTTCTTCGTTCACACCCATAACAATTGTGATATCTTCATTTGTTCCAGGTGCCGTAATTATAACTTTTTTCGCACCAGCTTCAAGATGCAAGCTCGCTTTATCTCTGTGATTAAATTTGCCGGTGGCTTCAATCACGATATCTATGTTTAATTCCTTCCATGGCAACTGTTTAGGATCACGGTTATTTAATAATAGAACTCGGCGGCCATTGATAATCAATGCATGATCTTCAACAATGACTTCGCCTTCAAACTTCCCATGAGTTGTATCATATTTAATTAAATGAGCTAATGTTGCAGCAGGATAACTTGCATTAATAGCAATTATGTCAACCTTGTTATCTACGATTGCTTGACGAAATACCATTCTTCCGATTCTACCAAATCCATTAATAGCTGCTCTTGCATTCATTTTTCGGACCCTCCCGAATTAGTGTTATACTTAAACGCTTCTTTTGTCTTAATTAGTATAACATATTAGGACACTAATGTGATGATAAAATTACGTTAAATGATATTTTATTGAAAATTTCCACGATCTTACCAGCAAATATGTGAAATACATGTTTTAATGTTGCTCATTAAGAGGAATATATAAAAAAGCAGAGAGGATTGCCTCTCTGCTTTTTTACTCTACGATTCCCCATTCTTTAAGAATGTTTCTTGTCTGCAGTTTCGTAGTTTCTAACGGCCCATTATTATCAACTGTCGCATCTGCTAATGCAATCTTTTCTGCAAGCGGCATTTGGGAATTGATCCGTGCCATTGCATCAGCTTCAGACAATTGATTCCGTTTCATTAATCGCTCAACTTGAATGTCGGCATCGACATAGATAAGTAATGTTTTATCAACCATATAAGTTAGCTTGCTTTCAAACAATAGCGGGATATCCATAAAGACTGTACACTGCCCATTTTGGAAAGCTTCTTCTTTTTTCGCTAACATCCACTTTCTCACAGCAGGGTGAACAATTCCATTTAAGAGCAGGCGTTTTTCATCATCATGAAAAATAATCGCCCCTAGCTTTGTTCGATTGATACTTTGGTCTGGAAGCAGTAATTCTTCGCCAAATACTGAAATGATCTCGGTGTAAGCTTCTTGGCCAGGTTCAACAACCGCTCTTGAAGCAAGGTCAGCATCAATCACAGTAAACCCCATATCTTTGATATATTGGCTAATGCTGCTTTTGCCGCTAGCGATACCGCCTGTAATTCCGATAACCTGTTCCATATTCGGCTCCTTCTTTTATAATTTTAAGATTCCAATCATAATTAATAATACTCCTGGTAAAAAAGCAATATGCTGCATGACTTTATTGGCAGCTAGTAGTCTTCCGCTTAGCAATCCGCCCCAAATAAAAACAAAACTCATAATAGCAATACTAAGGGTTAGGATAAAAGGTGAAATGCCGATCATTGCTGCCCCAATGCCTGCTCCGAAAGCATCCAAAGACAAAGCGAACCCTAAGACAATCGCCTCAATGCCGTTTATCGTTCCCGATTTATCAAAATCTGCTTTCATTGGTTTTTGTAAAATATTGATGACAACACCCATAGATTTTATTTCAAAGTTAAAAATCGTCGTTTCTGTAGCAATATTTTCAGGTGTCTTGTCAGGTTTGAAATACTGAAGCAGCATTCCAGCTCCCAGCATAATTAAAATAATTCCGCCTGTCATCGCAGCTGCAGTTCCTGATACTACTTGACCAATAAAATCACCAATAATTATTCCAAAACCCAGACTTAAAGCTGAACAACAAGAAATGACGGCAATAGATTTATAAGGAATTTTCATTTTTTTCATACCAAAGGTCAGTCCTACCCCAAACCCATCAATACTTACGGCAAAAGCTAGAATGAAAAGTGAAAGCCACATCGATATTCTCCCCTCCATCAAATAACTACGTTAGTATATGGGAGGAGCCTATCCGATGTGTGAATATCGTTTTTTCTTAGGTTTTTGGCAACGGCTGACAGATGGGACAAATATGCGTTCCCCTGCCTCCGACTACTAATTTTTCCAGTGGCGTTCCACAACGCTTACATGGCTCACCCTTGCGTCCATAAACAAATAATTCTAGTTGAAACATCCCTATTTGTCCTTGTGAGTTCACATAAGAACGAATGGTACTGCCGCCTTTTTCTACAGCCTCAGCCAATGTTAACTTTACTTCTCCATGTATTCTCGTAATCTCATCCAATGAAAGGGATGAAGCCATTCGTTCTGGATGTATGCCAGCACGGAATAAAGATTCATCTACATAGATATTGCCTATCCCAACCACTACCGTTTGATCGAGAAGTACTGATTTTATCTTCCGGTTTGTTTTGGCTAACTTCATCGCTAAATCCGCTGTTGTAAATTCTTCAGAGAGCGGCTCTGGACCTAAATGAAGAAGCGGCATCCTAGAGACCTCTTCACCTTTTGTAAATAAATGCATCGTTCCAAACTTTCGTACATCACGGTAACGAAGTTGATATCCGTCTGTAAAGGTAAAGACTACATGAGTATGCTTATCACGCGGTTCACTTTCAGGATAAACCGCGTATTTCCCTTCCATTCGTAAATGGGAGACAAGAGAATAATCATCAAGCTGAAAAATCAAAAACTTACCGCGTCGGCCTATTTCATGAATTGTTTGCCCGATCAATGCATCACTGAATTGTTCCACCGGTTCGGGGGCTTTAATGATTTTTGGCCAATATATATCCACATTTTTAATCTTTTTTCCAAGGACTAGCTGTTCAAGTGTTCGTCTAACGGTTTCTACCTCAGGTAATTCTGGCATCTGCAATCTCCTTCAAGTGAATCTAGATCCTCATTATTTAGCATCAAACCACGTTGGTCCATATGCATAGTCAACTTTTAACGGTACATTTAATTCAATAGCTCTTTCCATTTCTTCCGGGACAATTTTCATTAAAATTTCTAATTCTTCAGGAGGTGCTTCAAAAATCAATTCATCGTGTACTTGAAGCAGCATCCGGGTTTTTAGGTTTTCTTCTTCGATTCGCTCACTCATATTAATCATGGCAAGCTTTATAATATCAGCCGCACTTCCCTGAATGGGTGTATTCATCGCGGTACGCTCAGCAAAGCTTCTTTGATTGAAATTACGGCTCGTAATCTCCGGAATATAACGCCGGCGCTGCAACAACGTGGACACATACCCCTTTTGCTTCGCTTCATGAATACTTTCATGCATATATTCCTGGACACCCGGGAAACTTTTTAAATAATTATCAATAAATTGAGCAGCTTCCTTTCGGCTGATTCCAAGACTCTGTGATAAACCATAATCACTAATTCCGTAAACAATCCCGAAATTAACGGCCTTTGCATGACGCCGCATATTCGATGTCACTTCTTCCTTTTGTACATGGAAGACATCCATCGCTGTTTTGGTATGGATATCCATATCAGCCCGGAACGCTTCAACCAGTCCCTCATCATTCGCAATATGAGCCAAAACCCGTAATTCAATTTGGGAGTAATCCGCTGCAAAAATAATCCAATCTTTTTCTGAAGGAATAAACGCTTGTCTAATCTTTCTGCCTTCTTCTAGACGAATCGGGATGTTTTGCAAATTCGGATCAGTAGAACTTAAACGTCCTGTTTGTGTCAACGCCTGGTTAAAGCGAGTATGAACTTTATCACTATCGGCATTGACCACCTTTAATAATCCTTCAATATAAGTAGATTGGAGTTTACCCAACTGACGGTAATGGAGAATTTCCCGCACAATTTCATGCTGACTTTCTAATCGTTCAAGCACATCTGCCGAAGTAGAGTAACCTGTCTTCGTTTTTTTGTAAACGGGAAGCTGAAGCTTCTCAAATAAAATCACACCCAGCTGTTTCGGTGAGTTAATATTGAAACATTCACCCGCTGCTTCAAAGATTTTGGCTTCTATTTCATTCAATCTCAGCGCCAATTCTTTTCCAGATTGCTTGAGGCGTTCAACATCTACCTTAATTCCTTGGGTTTCCATTTTCGCCAGTATAATGGACAGCGGGATTTCCAAATCCATTAACAGACTGTATTGTTCATTTTGTTCAAGTGTTTCGATCATAATCGGCTTTAATTCCAGCAATGCTTTCGCTTTTCGAGCAAGGTGCTCACTTAGTTCCGTTTCACCAGGAATCGATCGCTTAGCCCCTTTTCCATAAAACGATTCATCAGGCATTAGTGGTGAATAATTTTGTTTTTTGGCAATAGCCGCCAAATCTTCAGCAGCATCAGCGGGATCGAGAATATAAGAAGCCAAGAAAATATCAAAATCAACGCCTTTTAAGTCAATGCCGCGCTTGTTCAAAGCAACAATTGTCTTTTTCGCATCATAAACGGCTTTCTTTTTCGTTTCGTCACTGGCCCATTCTTTAAAAACAGCTGACGCTTCCGCCTGTTCTGCCTTTAAATAAAACTGACCATGTTTATTAGAAATCGTGATTCCAATGATATCAGCTTGATGATAGTTATCCTCCAGTATCTCTACAAAAAGCCCATTTTCTTCTGCAAGCATTGCCTCGCTGATTTCAGACACTACTTCAACCTGAATCTCGTCCTGAACAATCTCCTCAGAAATGTCTGCCAGGTCACCCAGCTTTTCAAGTAAGGAATTAAAACCGAGGTCTTTATACATTTCAACCACTTTTGTAATGTCCATCCCTTTGTATTCTGTTTCTTCAAGTGTCACTTCGATTGGTGCTTCTCTTGTAATGGTCGCCAGCTGCTTACTTAGGACAGCCAAGTCCTGGTGCTCTTCAATTTTTTCTTTCAGCTTCTTCCCACTAACTTCATCAAGTGATTGTAATAGGACTTCCACTGTATTAAATTGCTGTAATAGCTTTAATGCCGTCTTCTCGCCGACACCAGGAATGCCTGGGATATTATCTGAAGCATCTCCCATCAGACCTTTCATATCAATAATCTGCTGCGGAGCAAGACCGTATTTTTCACGAATATGTTCTGGTGTATACAGCTCAATATCCGTAATTCCTTTTTTAGTAATTCCAACTGTTGTTGCAGTCGAGGCTAATTGCGTTAAATCCTTATCGCCAGAAATCACTTTAATCTCAAAGTTATCTTGCTCTGCCTGTAAGGACAGTGTCCCGATAATATCATCTGCTTCATAATTGGGAAGTTCGTAACGGGTGATTCCAAAAGCATCAAGTAATTCCCTTATGAATGGAAACTGTTCTGATAACTCAGGAGGCGTCTTCTGACGGCCGCCTTTATATTCCTTAAACGTTGCGTGTCGAAACGTCGTTTTCCCTGCATCAAAGGCAACTAGAATATGACTTGGTTTCTCTTCCTCCAAAATTTTATTCAGCATCATGGTAAATCCATACACCGCATTCGTATGAATCCCTCTATCATTATTCAACAGCGGTAAAGCAAAAAAAGCACGATACGCTATACTATTACCATCTATTAACACTAATTTTTTTTCCAAATTAACTTCCTCCTGACAAACTAATACGCTCTTTTTATGTTTCCTATTTTTCACTAAACAATAGTAAATCATCCTTAAGCGTACCCTTTGAAAATCCGGTTTATATCTACTTTTATTCTACCAGAAGGGAAAAGAAAAGCGAAGGCAGCTGTGCTGTCCATGAATGGATAGACCTGTTTTCCTCTGACTATCCAAACAAGGAAGACCATAATCTTAAAGCAAAAAAGCCGGCTATCCACCTGATAGGTAGCCGGCTTCTTTTACTTTGTATTTCCTGAGAGCAATTTAGCATATGGTGAATCTGAAGGGAGAACGATGACTGTTTGGTCATTGACCGTTTTTGTATATGACTCAAGGGTTCGATATAGAGAGTAAAATTCAGTATCTTTAGAGAAAGAAGCATTGTAGATTTGTGCTGCTTCTCCTTCACCTTCCGCTCGAATGATCTCTGCTTTTGCCTCTGTCTTAGCGATAAGTTCGATTACTTTCCGATCCGTTTCAGCCATAATTGTATTTTTCTCCGCGTCACCTTTTGAAAGGTATTCCTGCGCTTTTGATCCACGCTCAGATATCATCCGTTTGTAAACAGACTCTTCGTTTTCAGGTGGAAGGTCAGTCCGTTTTATCCGTACATCGGTTACGGAAATACCGTAATTATCTTTTTCCAGTAATTCATTTACTCTTTGAGTGATACGATCATTAATGCTGCCTCTTGATGATTTTTCATTGATTATTTCGTCATAATCCAGCTGACCTAGCTCAGTTCGAACAACCGAGTATATAAATTCTTCCATTCTTGATTCAGCACTTTCCATCGATCTGGCGTTCGTAATCATCTTAATCGGATCATCTATCCGCCAAATTGCATAATTATCAATAATCATTCGTTTTTTATCTTTGGTATTGATTTCAGCTTCAGATACATCATATCCCATTTGATATTTTGGAAGCGTCGTTATACTTTGCACAAATGGGACCTTTACCTTCAGTCCTGGTGACTTATCGATTCGAACGATTTCACCAAACTGACGCACCACTTTAAATTCTCCCTCTTTTACAATATAAACATTCGTGAACAGAAACAGTAAAAGAGCAAAGAGAACAATAAAGAAAATCCCGACCTTAACATACTTTCTCCAAGAAATGTTATTTTTAAGTTCGTTAATATTCACGACTTTATTTGTCATCCTTTGTCTCTCCTTCCTCTTCCTTTGTTGGTGCCACTTTTTCTGTTTCTTTTTCAAGTGGTCGTATCGGGAAATACTTAAGTGTATTTCCATCGTCATTCATAATATACATTTCTGCATTTGGCAGCACCTGCTCCAGCGTTTCAATAATCAACCGCTCTTTTGTAACATCAGGGTTTTTCTTATATTCCTTATATAATTTGTCAAAGACGGCTACATCCCCGCGTGCTCGTTCAGTACGGGCAATTTTTTCACCATTTGCTTTTGATAAAATAGCTGCTTCTTCACCTTTTGCCTCATTCACCCGCTTATTTTCATATTTACGCGCTTCATTGACTTTCGTATTCGCCGTTTCTCTTGCATCCGTTACCTCTGTAAATGCTTTACGCACCTCGGAATTTGGAAGTTCAACATCCTGTAGTTTTACCGCTAAAATCGAGATCCCAATGTCATAGTTATCAATAAGATTCGAAAGTAGATCTCGAACATCTCCTTCAATTTTTGCTTTCCCTGAAGTTAAGGCATCATCAATTGCTGAATTGCCAATAATGCTCCGTAAAGCGGCTGAAGTTGTGTCATATAATATTTCCTTTGGATTATCAGCATTATATAAATATTTTGGCGGATTCGTAATTTTCCATTGAACAACCATATCAGCTAAGACAATATTTTCATCCCCGGTAATCATTTTTGTTTCTCTTGGATAATCCTTCACTTCTCCGTTGCTTTCTGAAAAGCCAAACTGAAGACTAAAGGTTTCCTTTGAAAGCTTCTCCACCGTTTGGATTGGCCAAGGTAATTTAAAATGCAGACCTGGCTCAATGACCGTTTCTTCAACCTTACCGAATGTATGAATCACAGCTTGATCTGATTCATCCACCGTATACCAGGTTGTGATTGCTGTTATTAACAGAATGATAATTAAGAATGCTAGACCTGTTAACATGTAGATTCTTTTTAAGCTAATCATTTCCCCACCCCTTTTTTGTTCTCCTTTTATTTACGTAACAAAAGAAGAAATGTTTCAATAAATTCATAATAAGTATATTTTTAACAAGTATGAACGAAAAAAGAAATGGCGCGGACTAGGTACGTCCACGCCACTTCTTTCCTTGGATGAAGGGGGTTTTCAATAGTAATTGTAAACTATTGATATTAAGAACATTTAAATTCATTGTTAATTTAATGTAAATGCTCTTCCCTCATCGTTTTACTTGTTAATTTGTTTTTTTAATAAAACTGTAAATACGGTCCCTTTTCCTGGTTCACTGGCTACTGTAATTTCACCATGAAGGACCTCTAGAATGTGTTTTACGATAGCTAACCCTAGACCGGTCCCGCCAGAATCACGGCTCCGCGCTTTATCCACTCGATAAAAACGTTCAAATATACGAGGCAATTCCTCCGTTTCAATGCCAATTCCGGTGTCTCGAATCGTCACGATTACGTCTTCTTTTTGTTCTTTTACTTCTACTTCAACCATTCCACCATTAGGAGTGTATGTCAAAGCATTGGTCATTAAATTAAGAAACACCTGTGTAATCCGGTATGAATCTCCTTCTATCCAGACAGGATTTTCAGGTACGTGTAAGGTCAGTTCAATATCTTTTTCGACTGCTTTTCCATTAAGGATGGTTCGTGTTTCTTCAAGAATAGGAGTCAATTCTAAAGGTTTAATATTAAGCACAAATTCCTGTTGTTCAATACGGGACAAGTCTAAAAGCTCTTGAATCAACGCTTGAAGCCGGTCACTTTCTTTCAAAATAATCATTAAAAAGCTCTTTAATGCTTCTTCATCCTTTAACGCTCCGTCTAAAAGTGTCTCAGAAAATCCTTTAATAGAAGTAATGGGAGTCTTGAGCTCATGAGAAACATTCGCAACAAAATCTTTTCTCACTTGTTCTAATTTCTTAAGCTCAGATATATCATGAAAAACGACCAATATCCCTTTCCATTCGTCATTATTTCCGATAATTGGCGCCCCATACACTTCAAAATGTCTTCTTTCAAAGGCAAGTGGAATCAGCAATTGCCGCTTCATACTTTTTTCCGTCATAAAAATCTCTTCAATAAGGCTAATAATTTCTTTATGCTCAATGACCTCGTAATACACATGATACAAGAAGGTTAATGGATCTACCTTAAATATATTTTTATAGGCACGATTCGAGAGAGTGATGTAGCCTTTATTATCAATCAGCAATACACCACTTCCTATATTCTCAATCAGTGTCTCCAGTCGATCCTGATGCATCTCACGAGAAATTTCCATTTCCTGTAGATTTCTCGCAAGAATATTCAGTGAGGTATTCAATTTACCTGTTTCATCTGCTTGCGCCGAGGAAGCCCTTGCCCGGTAATTCCCCTTTGCCAGCTCGATGGCTGTTTTAGTAGCTGTTTCAATTGGACGCGTATAACGGGTAGCAATACGACTTCCCAGCATAATAATAATGAGTAATGAAGCACCAAGGCTGACAGCAAGTATAATCCACGCTTGTTTATTCGCTTGTTTAATGGCTTCTTCTTCATTGCTGAAAATGGCGTATCCTTCTAACTTACCGCCGATTTCTATCTTTCCCCAGTAATAACGGAGTTCATTTTCACCGACAATTTTCTTATAGCCGTAACGTTTCGTACTGCTTTTTTCTTCGACTATATTGTCCAACAGGACTTTATGCGTGCCGACATTATCGAAACGATTCGCATTAGAATCAAAGAGAACCTGACCTTCGCTTGAAATTATTGTACAGTTATGGTCTTCAATCGAATCAATAAGTTCTACGTTCTGCTTATTTAAAAAAGGCGTAATCCCGCCAATTTCCTCAATATAATTAGTGATAAATAAGGTTTCATTTTCAATACGTTCGTTAAACGCATTCGCATAATAGGTCTTAAATAGCAATCCTAACAATAAGCCCACAGCCAGAAAAACGACCATGATTAATAGAATCAATGCCAGGAGAAGCTTCGTTCTAAACTTTGTCATTCTGCCTTCGGTTCCTCAAGTTTATAACCCAATCCCCTAATGGTTTTTATGTAGAGAGGTTTTCGTGTATCATGTTCAATTTTTTCACGCAAATGGCTGATATGAACATCAACAATACGTGTATCACCTGCAAAGTCATAATTCCAAACAGCACTAAGCAGTTGATCACGTGTCAGTACCTTCCCCTTATATCTGGCCAGATACAGCAGCAATTCAAATTCTTTTGGAGTCAGCTCCAGCAAAGACGATTCAAAATACGCTTCATAACGCTCGGGGAAAATTTCAAGTCCGCTAAGCTTGATTAGTTCCTCATCTGTTTCTTTATCTTCCTTAACAGGAGCCTGTATTTCCATTCTTCGTAAAATCGCTTTAACTCGAGCAACTACTTCACGTGGACTGAAAGGTTTTGTCATATAATCATCTGCACCTAACTCTAGGCCCAGTACTTTATCGAATTCATCATCCCTTGCTGTCAGCATGAGAATGGGGACCATGATCTTTTGCTGACGAAGCCGCTTGCACACTTCAATCCCATCAAGTTTAGGCAGCATTAAATCTAATACCATTAAGTCCGGAGTCTCAATACTCGCTAGCCTCAACCCTTCTTCTCCATCAGATGCTGTCAGTACAGAAAAGCCTGCTTGCTCCAAATTATATTGAAGCAAAGTTACAATTGATTGTTCATCATCCACTACGAGAATTTTTTTAACCATGATTTCCTCCTGAATATGTATTACCCCTAACTCATTAGAGTCTGTTCATCCATCCCCATTATAAATGAATGCGAGAGAAAACGCATAGTTCTAGTGACAAATAAACCTCGCACATGTGAGCGAGGTTCTCAAAACGGATCGGTAAATACATGCGTATTCTGCTTTTCAAAAGAAGGTGGAATGATTAGTAATTTCCCCATTAAAACAGACTCTTCTTGTTCATTTTTTGCTGTTACACTAATTTCAACCCTGTTTTGTTCTATGTTGATAGAGGTGACTTCAAAGAAAAAAGTAATGGTTTGTTCATGATAAACGGGTCTAGGATAAGACATCTCTTGTGATAAAATATAGCTCCCTGGACCTGGAATATATTTAGAAACAGCAGAAGTTACTATACCTGCTAACATAATGGCAGGAACCAGTGGTTTTTTAAACGGCGTTTGTGAAGCATAATCATGTTGGATATATAATGGATTCGCATCATTAGTCAGCCCTAAATAAAGAAGCAGTTCCTTATCTTCCATCTTCTCCGTCAGCGTCAACTTTTCACCTAAGCTGATTTCTTCAATTTTTCTTCCCGGTTTTTTCTTCTTTAACAGCATGATTAGTCCTCCTGATTTATACTAAAAAGCCACCAAAGAGTAGGCATTATGGAGGTGAAAGACCACCCCCATGCTTCTAATCTTTAGATAGCTTTTTTTCTAACCATTTCGCATTAATTTAAAACGTTTAGTACCTGACGTACAGAGTCCACAGATTTAGAAAGAGCTGCTTTTTCATCTTCCGTCAATTCTAATTCGATAATCTTTTCAATCCCATTCGCTCCTATAATCGTTGGTACACCCAAATATATTCCTTCGAATCCGTATTCACCCTCTAGGTAAGCGATGGTTGGAACGACACGACGTTGATCCTTAAGAATTGCTTCAGCCATTTCGACAATTGAAGCTGCCGGTGCATAATACGCACTGCCATTCCCAAGTAAATTGACAATTTCTCCTCCGCCTGTTCGCGTACGAGCGACTATTGCTTCTAAACGGTCTTGCGGAATTAATGTTTCTAATGGGATACCTCCAGCGTACGAATACCGAACAAGTGGAACCATATCATCTCCGTGCCCGCCCAGTACAAAACCAGTGATATCTTTAACAGAAAGATTTAATTCTTTGGCAACAAACGTACGGAAACGTGCGGAATCCAGTACACCTGATTGGCCGATGACACGCTCTTTAGGGAATCCTGATTCTTTGAATACCGTATATGTCATTGCATCAACAGGGTTAGTCAGTACAATAATGGTTGTGTTAGGGGAATACTTCACAATTTCTTTAGTCACTGATTTCATCACTTTTTGGTTAATTTGCACCAAATCGTCACGACTCATTCCAGGTTTTCGTGCAATACCTGCAGTGATAATAACTAAATCGGATTGTGCTGTTTCAGCGTAGTCGGAAGTACCACTAATATTTGCATCAAATCCTTGTACAGGACCTGCTTCAGCCATATCTAGTGCTTTTCCTTTTGTAGGGTTTTCTGCTTGAGGAATATCGACTATTACTACATCACCAAGTTCTTTTTGCGCTAATAAGAAGGCAGTAGTAGCTCCTGTAAAACCAGCACCAACCACTGTGATTTTTTTACGAGACATGATTTATAATCCTCCCGAGATACGTAGTTTGTTGTCTATTTTATAAAAGCTTCGTAAAGGGATGGTTAGTACCAAACCCTTCACGAAGCTGATTATAAACTTATAGGTTTTTAATTAATTCATCGGCAAACTCTGAACATTTAACTTCAGTAGCGCCTTCCATTAGACGAGCAAAGTCATATGTTACTACTTTAGACTCAATCGTTTTTTCAACAGAAGCTGTAATTGATGCAGCAGCTTCAGACCATCCTAAGTGTTCAAGCATTAGTACGCCTGAAAGTAAGACAGATGAAGGATTCACTTTATCTAATCCAGCATATTTAGGTGCTGTACCATGGGTTGCTTCAAAGATAGCATGTCCAGTCACGTAGTTGATGTTTGCTCCAGGAGCAATACCAATTCCGCCAACTTGAGCAGCAAGAGCATCTGAAATATAATCACCATTCAAGTTCATTGTAGCTACTACATCAAACTCTTTTGGACGAGTTAAGATTTGCTGCAAGAAGATATCAGCGATTGAATCTTTAACGATAATTTTTCCTTCAGCTTCAGCAGCAGCCTGTGCTTTATTAGCAGCATCTGTTCCTTCAGCATCTTTAATTTTATCGTATTGATTCCATGTGAATACTTTATCGCCGAATTCTTCTTCAGCCACTTCGTATCCCCAGTTTTTAAATGCGCCTTCAGTGAATTTCATGATATTTCCTTTATGCACAAGTGTTAAAGAAGAACGGTTTTCTTTAATTGCGTAATTGATAGCCGCACGTACTAAACGTTTTGTACCTTCTTCAGAAATAGGCTTAATTCCGATACCTGAAGTTTCAGGGAAACGAATATTTTTAACAGCAAATTCATTTTTCAAGAAATCAATTAGTTTCTTTACTTCGTCAGAACCTTTTGCATATTCAATTCCAGCATAAATATCTTCTGTATTTTCACGGAAGATAACCATGTCAGTATCTTCTGGACGTTTAACCGGTGATGGTACACCTTCAAAGTAACGAACAGGACGTAGACAAACATACAAATCAAGTTCTTGGCGTAATGCCACGTTTAGGGAACGAATTCCGCCGCCGATTGGTGTAGTTAGTGGTCCTTTAATCGCAATAAGGTATTCGCGAATCACGTCAAGTGTTTCAGCAGGAAGCCATTCTCCTGTTTTATCGAAAGCTTTCTGTCCAGCATAGACTTCTTTCCATTCGATTTTCTTTTCACCTTTATACGCTTTTTCTACAGCTGCGTCTAAAACACGAGAAGCCGCTGCCCAAATATCAGGTCCAATTCCGTCTCCCTCGATAAAAGGAACGATTGGATTGTTTGGTACCTGTAAAGATCCGTTAACTACTGCAATTTTTTCACCTTGTGTCATGTTTATACCCCCGATTCAATATCAAAGGTTAGCTTACTCTTCATCGAAGAGTTACTAACCTTGTTTACTCACAATACTAAATTTACTACAAAATTCAAAACTAGTTAAATATTATTTATCTTTTTTCAATAGATACATATTTTTGCATGCCTGGTCCAGTATACTCTGCACGCGGGCGGATCAGTCTATTATTAGCGTATTGCTCAAGAATATGCGCAATCCATCCCGACGTACGACTGACTGCAAAAATAGGTGTAAATAAATCATGATCGATACCTAGACTATGGTACACGGATGCCGAATAGAAATCCACATTTGGAGGAAGATTTTTTTGTCCTGTTACCAAATCTTGAATCTTTACAGACATTTCGTAGTATTCAGGCTGACCAGTTAATTCCGTCAGTTTCTGGGACATATCACGAAGATGTTTTGCACGCGGATCCCCTTTACGGTATACGCGGTGGCCAAAGCCCATAATCTTTTCTTTGTTTTCTAGTTTTTCATTGATATACGATTCTACCTTATCCACTGAACCGATTTCTGTAAGCATTTTCATAACTTGCTCATTTGCTCCGCCATGTAATGGTCCTTTTAAGGCACCAATAGCAGATGTCACACCAGAATAGATGTCTGCTAAAGTAGCTACACACACCCGAGCTGTAAAGGTTGATGCATTTAATTCATGATCTGCATGCAGAACAAGGGCTTTGTTAAATGCTTCTTCTTCAATCGCTTCTGGTTCGTTGCCAGTCAGCATATATAAGAAGTTTGCCGCAAAACTTAAATCAGTACGCGGTGCAACCGGTTCTTGACCTTTACGTACGCGAGCAAAGGCTGTAACAAGAGTAGGCATTTGCGCTTGAATTCGGATGGCTTTACGGTAGTTCGCTTCGTCACTCATTGTATCTGCTTCATCATCATAAAGTGCTAGTAATGAAACCGCTGTCCGAAGAGCCGCCATTGGATGAACTTTACCAATTGGGTACGTTTTAAAGTGGTTTAAAACTTCCTCAGGAATTGCCGCATTTTCTGCCAGTTGTTTTGTCAGTTCTTCAAGCTGACTTTGTGTAGGGAGACTACCATGCCAAAGCAGATAAATAACTTCCTCAAATGTGGCATTTTCCGCTAAATCGTCAATATCATACCCAGCGTATGTTAATGTATCATCGATTATTGAACTAATCGCTGACGTAGTTGCCACGATACCTTCTAGGCCCTTTGTTGCTGTCATACAAAATCTCTCCTTTTCTAAAAAAAAATTCCCCTTTGTCCAATGCTCATTATAATATAGCGCTTCCAAAGAAATTTAAATAAGTATCATGCAATATGTAATTCCTAGGGTTGTAGTTCCCCCTGAAAAAATGAGAATGCTTTAAATAATCTGCACCAACATTTTTTACCCTAAAAACTACTCCTTAAAACTTCCTATCGAGCGCTTGCTCAGGTAACGGCAAACCAATCCTATTAATAGATACTATTCCATATCTTTGTAGAAAAGTCAGCGATAGTTACAAGACCTATTATAAACAATTATCAGTTTTTTGGAAATGGAAAGCACTTAAAAAATGAAAATATTATTATTTTATTAGAAAAACTCATAAATAACTTATTGGATAATTATTCAAATGATTTTCGTATAAGGAAACCTGAATCAGGTTTCCTGTTCTGCTTTGGTTATTTAATTAGATTAAAAAGCTGCATAAATAAGTAAGCAATTCCTGCACCAATTAAGGGGCCAACAGCTACTCCTTTAAATAGAGCAACAGCCAAAATAGTGCCAAAGACAAGTGCCACGGTGATATGAGGATCATTGGCAAGCAGGGTGAGACCATTCTTCGCAATCAGCGCCACTGCAATTCCTGATAGTAACGCAATCCATGCATAGGGTGACTTTATGGCTTCTGCCAGCTGTTTGTACCCGATTGCACCACTTGCAATTGGGACTAGCACAGCAATGGTAATCACGGTCACTCCAAGATTAATTCCCTTTGATGAGAGGAAGGGAAATACTTTCGTATCAAGCCCTGTTAGCTTTATTAATAATAAAATTCCTGCGGCAGCCATCAATGAAGAATTTTTAGCAATGAGGCCTATTATGAGAAGCATAAGTAAAAATAAATAAGGACCATACATTTAACATTCCTCCATAAACCGAACTCTTGTTATTTTAACATAGCAAAAGGGACAAGTATTCGTAAAAAACCTGTCCCTATTTATCTGCTTTAAAGAAACTAGTCAGATAATTGACCTTTCTTTTATCTTGAAGCCTAGTTACAATAAACTATATAGTTAAAGAGCGATTACAAAGGGGGAAAAAAGCATGAATCCCGTATACATTTATCGGTTCGTCCGTTTTTTCGTTGCCATCGGAATTGTCGTATTAGGCGGGGTCGCATTGTTTTATCTCTCAACCTACACATACCCCTTTATCATCGCAATATTCATCGCCTTTTTCATGAATCCACTGGTTAATTTTTTTGAAAAAAAAGCCCGAATGCCAAGAGGGCTTGCTGTCCTCGTTTCTCTACTTCTTATTCTTTCTATCTTTGCCGGTTTAATTACTCTTCTTGTCGTGGAAATTGTCTCTGGAGCAAATTATTTAGGAGAAGTAGTCCCTAAACACCTTGTCACAGTTGTTGATTATATTGAAGACCTTATCGTTCAACAGATTTTGCCGCTCTATAACCAAACAGCTGCTTTATTTAAAAATCTAGACAATGGGCAGCAAGACACGATTCTTGATAATATACAAAATGTTGGACAGACCATTGCTACAACAGCCGGTAATTTTATTCAGTCATTTTTTCAGAATATCCCCGGTATTATAGGTTGGATTCCTAATACGGCAACTGTTCTTGTGTTTTCTGCACTTGCCACTTTTTTTATCAGCAAAGACTGGTACCGCCTATCAAATTTAAGTAACAAACTCCTTCCTGAAAAGGTCTATGTAAGTACTATCCGGATCATTAAAGATCTGAAGCGTGCATTATTCGGCTTTATAAAAGCCCAATTTACGTTGGTATCGATTACGACTGTTACCGTATTAATCGGACTGCTCTTCCTCAAAGTGCGCTATTCAATCACCATTGCACTTATTTGTGGACTAGTTGATATTGTTCCCTACCTTGGGACAGGTACTATTTTTATTCCATGGATTATCTATGAATTTATTTCTGGAAATACGAGTTTAGGAATAGGCCTTTCCGTCTTATATGCCATTGTCATTGTCCAACGACAGCTAATCGAGCCAAAGGTATTATCATCAAGTATCGGACTCGATCCTCTTGCTACTTTAGTTGCTCTTTTTGTCGGTTATAAGATGATTGGAATTCTCGGACTTATTGCTGGTCCCGTCATACTTGTTATTATCAACACCCTTCAAAGAGCAAATATTTTCAAAGATATTTGGTCATTTATTATAGGAAAAGAAGGCCGCAGGGATAATTTATAGGACAAAATAAAAACTGCCGGGACAGGTGTCCGGGCAGTTTTTACACTTTTTAATGTTTAGACGTTTCAAATTGTTCGGCTTCCGTTGATCCTTTTAAGGCTGTTGTTGATGAAGTCCCTCCAGCAACTACCTGTGCGACTTCATCAAAGTAACCCGTACCAACTTCACGTTGATGTCTTGTTGCTGTGTATCCATATTGTTCACTCGCAAATTCTGCCTGTTGAAGTTCCGAATAAGCAGCCATTCCACGATCTTTATACTGACGTGCAAGTTCAAACATCCCATGATTCAAGGCATGGAATCCAGCAAGCGTTACAAACTGGAATTTATAGCCCATTTTTCCTAGTTCTACTTGAAAGTTAGCAATCGCTTCATCATCTAATTTAGCTTTCCAATTAAAGGACGGTGAACAGTTATAAGCAAGCAGTTTACCAGGATGCTCAGCATGGATGGCTTCAGCAAATTGGCGGGCTTCTTCAATGTTTGGCTCAGATGTTTCACACCAAATCAGATCCGCATATGGTGCATAAGCAAGTCCTCGTGCAATAGCTTGATCAATCCCCGCTTTAGTCCTATAAAACCCTTCAGGAGTCCGCTCTGAACTTTCGATAAATGGTGCATCAATAGGGTCGATGTCACTTGTAATCAAATCCGCTGCATTAGCATCTGTTCGGGCGACAAGAATGGTTGGTACCCCCATTACATCTGCAGCAAAACGAGCCGCAATTAAGTTACGTACTGCCGTTTGAGTAGGCAGCAAAACTTTCCCTCCTAGGTGACCGCATTTCTTTTCTGAAGATAACTGATCTTCAAAGTGAACACCTGCAGCTCCCGCTTCAATCATACTTTTCATTAGTTCAAATACATTTAATTGTCCGCCAAATCCAGCTTCAGCATCGGCAACAATTGGAGCAAACCAATCGATTTCGTCGTTTCCTTCCATATAATCAATTTGGTCGGCACGTTGGAGGGCTTGATTGATACGTTTAACTACCTGTGGAACACTATTAGCAGGGTATAAACTTTGATCCGGATACATGTTTCCTGAAAGATTCGCATCTGCTGCAACTTGCCAGCCGCTCAAATAAATTGCTTTTAAACCAGCCTTTACCTGCTGCATAGCTTGGTTACCCGTTAATGCACCAAGTGCATTAATAAAATCCTCTGTATGAAGCAGATTCCATAACTTTTCAGAACCTTTTCGGGCAAGGGTTTGTTCAATATCAATGGAGCCTCTTAAGCGAATTACGTCTTCAGCAGTGTATGGGCGTGTAACCCCATTCCATCTTTCATCACTTTTCCAATTTTGTTCCAATTGAGCAGCTCTTTGCTTTTTCATTTTCAATTCCTCCTATTGGGCTTAATCAAATTTTCTTACGAATGAGTAACTTCCGTTGTCCTATTATCGAGCACGAAGGCACCGCGTTTTTCACATGTCTCTCTAACTAATGAATACATATTCATAAAAGACGCAAGTCCACCTTCGAATCTAGAAATTTTACTAAGCTGTACGCCTATACAATGCTCTTTAAGCTCATAAAGAATCTCATCTGTTTCCATAGCCGCATTGCTATTAATTAAAGCAATCACTTTAATCGTTCCAAGCGGTAGCCTCTGATCATTCTGAGCGTAAACAAATAGGTCATTCCAGAGTCTTGCTTCTAACGCATTGTCTATTGTCGGAAGATAAAAATAATGATTAAGGTGAAAAAAGTGATTCGTAAAATCATAGAAACTTGCTGATTTGAGATGTCCATCCACTTGCACTTCTAGGTGCAGACTCCGCAGTAATTTTTTTCGTACAGCCATCTCCTTTAAATCCTTTGGAATTCGGCCGACTGTCCAATCTCCTTCCCGGATACGCTTGGTCTCAATCGGGAAGCTTGGTCCATGATTCCTATGTTCATCGATTGTATGATTCCGTTTAAGAAGCTCGATTCGCTTTTCCCCGAAATGATAAGTAATCCGATTCAAGAATGCTCGCGCATCAGATGACAGAATATGTTCATACTCAGGTTTTTCTCCTGATTGTCTCCATCCCTTTGCATCTGTTTTCATGTAGCAGCTTCACTTCCCCTCAAGCTAATCCTTTTTGTTATAATACAGTTATTTGTTTTCTTAAAAGTATTATATAACACAGATATTATTTTTGTCACCCGTTTTTAATTAAATAATCTAAAAATTTATTTTATTCTGTTTTCTACACAAGAATAAGCCCCCCACAGCAGCTTTCAAGGGTTGTAAAAATCTAGCTATCATTCGCTTGAAAAAGTCTTCTGCACAGAAATGTTCTTAATGCACGCACTAAAAGAGCGCACAAAAAATCCGGATGCAGTATGCAGCCGGAAGCAATTATTGGATGATGGTGATAATCCCTTTATTCTTATTTTTATTTATTTTCTTTGTAATCCAGCGCAATAGCAGCGGCTTACAAAGTTTGCGTGTTGGCGGTAATATCAAAAGCAAGCCTGCAAGATCAGTAATAAATCCTGGCAGTACTAATAAAATCCCGCCAATCATAATACATAATCCATTTATCATTTCATTGCCTGGCAGTTGACCTACGTTCATTTGAGCTTGTGCTCTTCGTAGAGTTTCCAGCCCTTGCTGTTTCGCTAAATATGCACCCACGATTCCCATCAATAGGAGGGTGAATAATGTTGCCCAGAAGCCTATTACCTTTCCGGATAACAGCAGTATAATAATCTCAATCACTGGAAAAGCAACGATTGATAATATAAGATATTTTGGCTTCATTCTATAAAACAACCCCTTATTTGGCTTGTATATTCATTATACTTCATCACCAATGAATTATTCTAAGAATAGTAACTATAAAAAAAAGCAGCGGGGGTAATATGCCCCAGCTGCAGATTCATTTTAAAACTTATAGTACGTTTGAATGGCCATTATAGATAATGCCTCTTGAAGCATCTACTGTAATACTTTGACCATTTTTAAAGATCGTTGTTGCATTATCTGCTCCAACAATTACTGGAACACCTAGATTGACACCTACAACTGCAGCATGGCTGGTTAAACCGCCTTCTTCAGTGATAAGAGCCGAACATTTTTCGATAGCCGGCATCATATCTTTATCGGTAGCAATCGTTACAAGAACATCGCCTTCTTCACAGTTGGCATTCGCTTCAGCAGCTGATCTAGCCACTACAACTTTTCCTTTTGCTGATTTACGTCCGATACCTTGAGCCTTTACTAGGACATCGCCTAACACATGGATTTTCATAAGATTGGTTGTACCCGTTTCACCAACAGGAACTCCTGCAGTAATAACAACTAAATCACCATGAGTAACTAAACCAGAGTTTAAGCTTACATCAATGGATAGATCAAACATTTCATCAGTAGTAGCTGTTCTTTCGCCAACTTGTGGATAAACTCCCCAAACTAATTCTAATTTACGTGAAACATGCTCATTAGATGTAACAGCGATAATTGGAGCTTTTGGACGGTATTTAGAAATCATTCGAGCTGTATGTCCACTTTCTGTTGATGTAATAATCGCAGATGCTTCAAGATTCAATGCAGTATGAGCCACAGATGAACCAATTGCATCCGTCACATTATGACGATTATCTTTGCTTCTCTTCGATAAAATTCCACGATAATCTAATGCAGATTCTGCTCTTGATGCAATGTTGTGCATTGTTTGAACAGCTTCAACTGGATATGTTCCTGCAGCTGTTTCGCCTGAAAGCATGATTGCATCTGTACCATCAAAGATAGCATTCGCTACATCACTAGCTTCTGCACGAGTAGGACGCGGGTTACGCTGCATGCTGTCTAGCATTTGAGTTGCTGTAATAACCGGTTTTCCAACTGCATTACACTTTTTGATTAATTCTTTTTGAACAAGTGGTACTTCTTCAGCTGGAATCTCTACACCTAGGTCTCCACGAGCAACCATTAATCCGTCTGAAACTTCAAGAATTTCATCAATACGTTCTACGCCTTCTTCATTCTCGATTTTCGGAATAATGTGGATATGTGATGCATCATGATTTGCCAACAATTCACGAATTTCTAACACATCAGAAGCCCGGCGTACAAATGATGCCGCGATAAAGTCAATTCCTTGACCAATACCAAAGATAATATCATTTTGGTCTTTCTCTGTAATACCTGGTAGTTTAACTGAAACACCAGGAACGTTAACACCTTTTTTATTCTTCAATACACCAGTATTTAGAATTCTAGTATGAAGTTCTCTGTTATCACGATCAATTTTCGTTACTTCAAGGCCAATTAAGCCATCATCAAGAAGAATTTTTGACCCAACCTCGACATCATCAACTAATCCTTCATAAGATACTGAAAACTTCTCTTTTGTTCCTAGAACTTCAGTCATTGAGATGATAATATCATCTCCAGCTACAAGCTCCATCGTTCCGTTTTCCATTTGATGCGTACGAATTTCAGGTCCTTTAGTATCCAGTAAAATGGCAACTTGTTTGCCCGTTTTTTCTGCTGCTTTACGAATGTTTACAATTCGCGCTGCATGTTCTTCATGGTCACCATGAGAAAAGTTAAGTCGTGTTACGTTCATACCTGCTTCAATCAGTTCTACTAATTTTTCTACACTTTCACTTGCTGGTCCAATAGTACAGACGATTTTCGTTTTACGCATATTTTTTTTTCCTCCAGTTAAGTTACATTCAGACTGCTTTTAAATTGACAGTTCTGCTGATAAATCAAACATTTTTTTATCAATCGTGTGTTTTTGTTCTAGCACTTCAACAATATCATAATCAACCAATTGATTTTTTTCAATTCCAACAGCACGTCCGCCTTTACCTTCCAATAGCAATTCAACGGCTCTAGCACCAAGTCTGCTAGCTAGAACACGGTCACTTGCTGTTGGTGAACCTCCACGCTGAACATGTCCAAGAACGGTTACACGCGTTTCAAATTCGGTTAGCTCCTCTATTTGACGAGCAACATCAACAGCACTGCCAACACCTTCTGCGACGACAATAATACTGTGTTTCTTGCCGCGGTCATGACCACGTTTTAACTTGGTAACTAAATCATCAGCATCATACTTAAATTCAGGAGTTAAGATCGTTTCAGCTCCGCCTGCAAGACCAGCCCATAAAGCAATGTCTCCCGCGTCACGACCCATAACTTCAATTACGTACGTACGCTCATGTGATGTCGCCGTATCACGAATTTTATCAATTGCATCAATAACCGTGTTTAAGGCTGTATCAAATCCGATGGTAAAATCAGTACCAGGAATATCATTGTCAATCGTACCAGGAACACCGACACATGGGTAACCTCGTTTAGTCAATGCTTCGGCTCCACGGTATGAACCATCTCCGCCAATAATGACTAGACCTTCAATTCCAAATTTATTTAATTGTTCTATCCCTTTAAGTTGACCTTCTTCTGTTTTAAATTCAAGACAGCGGGCAGAGTGAAGAATTGTACCTCCGCGATGAATGATATCCCCAACAGAACCGATTTCAAGTGGGCGTATTTCCCCTTCCATAAGTCCTTGGTAGCCATGATAAATTCCGAAAACCTCAACATCATGATAAATTGCTTTTCTGACGACAGCACGTACGGCTGCATTCATCCCCGGAGCATCTCCTCCGCTTGTTAGTACACCTATCTTTTTCATAACAGCTCACCTCTTCGTGGCATGGGAATTCCGCAAATATTCATAACCTTCATGAATTTCCAATTGCCGAATGTATATACTTCTTATATACTATTGCCCTTTAAGACTACATTATTTATCAAGAAAATTGAAGCAAAATCCCTTACAAGAAAAAGCATATACGCCGCATTTCCAAGTTAAAAATTAGGATATTTTTTTAAAATCCGAATATTTTTATAGAAAATTTGTCATTCCGTCTGATGTAACCGTTTTACTTAAGTATTTTGTCTAGAAAATTGTTTTATTATCCTAAAAACACCCAAAAATATAAATTGTGTACTGAAAATGAATTTATTTTTTTAAATCGATTTCGGACAAGAAAAACGTACCGCCCATCGGCAGTACGCAAGATATCAGGTAAATAGTCCATTTTCTACTCGTTCTTCATTCATTGAGTATGAGCCAATTTTCTTATATTTAGCATACCGTTGATTAACAAGTTCTACAGGTGTCAGCTGCTCAAGCTCTGCTAAAGATTGTTTAATGACAGATCGGATGGACTCGGCTTGCAGGGCCAGATTTCGATGAGCGCCGCCCATTGCTTCAGGAATTATTTCATCAATTACCCCGAGGCTATGAAGATCTGGTGCGGTAATTTTCATCGTTTCTGCTGCTCGCTGTGCTTGTGAGGCATCCTTCCAAAGTAAGGCTGCGGCTCCTTCTGGAGAAATAACAGAGTACGTTGAATTCTCAAGCATATGTATTCTGTCTCCAACGCCCAAAGCTAATGCACCGCCTGAACCACCTTCACCAATGACAATACAAATAACGGGTACCTTTAAGCCTGCCATTTCAAACAAGTTCCTTGCGATTGCTTCACTCTGGCCTCTTTCTTCTGCCGCCCTGCCCGGAAAAGCCCCTTTTGTATCTATAAAACAAATGATAGGACGATGAAACTTTTCAGCCTGCTTCATTAAGCGCAGCGCTTTACGATACCCCTCTGGATGAGGCATACCAAAATTCCGCCGAATATTATCCTTCGTATCTTTTCCTCGTTGATGACCGATTACCGTAATTGGTTTGCCGTCAAATTGTGCAATCCCACCGACAATTGCTTCGTCATCTCCGTAATTTCGATCACCATGTAACTCAAGGAAATCAGTAAAAAGAATCGGAATATAATCAAGCGTTGACGGTCGCCCTGGATGTCTTGCCACTTGGACACGATCCCAAGGCTGTATATTTTCATAGGTTTCTGTTTTTAACAGCTCTAAACGGCTTTCCAGCTGTTCAATTTCCTCTGTTAAGTCCATGTCTGCATGTTTCGTCAATTGTTTCAGCTCATCAATTTTTTTTCTGAGCTCTTTAACCGGTTTCTCAAATTCTAATTCCCCGATCATACTCGTTCACCACCAGGTACATGAATTTTTAAGATATTGGTCAATGTATCCTTTAATTCTTGACGAGGTACAACTGCATCAAGTTGACCGTGTTTCATCAGGAATTCGGATGTTTGAAAGTCTTCTGGGAGTTCTTCTCTAATGGTCTGTTCAATAATTCGTCTACCTGCAAATCCAATTAGAGCTCCAGGTTCAGCTAAATTAATATCACCAAGCGATGCAAAACTCGCGGAGACGCCTCCAGTGGTCGGATGAGTCATAATTGAGACAATTAGACCGCCCTCATCACTAAACATTTTTAATGCTGCACTCGTTTTGGCCATTTGCATCAAACTTAAGACACCTTCTTGCATTCTAGCTCCGCCCGATGCTGTAAAGATGATGAAGGGAATTTTCTTTTCACATGCTTTTTCAATCGCACGGGTGATTTTTTCCCCTACTACCGAACCCATACTGCCCATTCGAAACTTTGAATCCATAACGGCAACAGATACTTCATAACCAGAAATCCTTCCAATACCTGTTACTACGGCTTCGTTCATCATTGTTTTCACTTTATCTTTTTCAAGTTTTTCCATATAATCTGGAAAATCTAGTGGATTAACAGAAATCATTCCATGATCCATTTCAACAAATCCGGCATCAAATAAACTATTAATTCGTTCATAGGCCGTCATTGGATGATGATAGCTGCAGTGAAGGCAGACTTTCACATTTTTGGTAAGTTCTTTCGTATACATGATTTTCTTACAGCTAGGACATTTAGTCATGATTCCTTCTGGCACATCCTGCTTATCCCGCTCAGTAGGAATCGTCGCATATTTCTTCTTCTTTGGTTTTGCAAATAAATCTTTAAGCAAGATGAATCCTCCCTTTACCACTCAAGCTTTCACCGTTTTACAGCAAAAAGCGGGTAAAAATAGTAGTTAGTTATGTCAGTTTTTCGCTGACACCTTTCTAATTCTTTCTAGATATATTTGTTCTGTCTGCGCTTTTTGACGTTGTCTCAGAGCAAGTGCGAGGTCGATGTAGGCCTGTAGGTCTGCTTGAATGAATTCAACTTGCGCAGCCTGTGCATAGGTATTAACAATACTCCATATTCTTTCCAAAAGCTTATTCGGATTCATTTCAAGAAGTTTTCCAAAAAAGGATTGGTCATCAAAAGTGCCCTGTTCAGCCCATTTAGCAAAACTGTCAAGACTTTCATTTGATGCCTGGAGTAAAATAATTTGTATGCAATCTAATTCAAGAAGCTGCTTCGTTTCAGCTAAATCCTTCTTAACCTTTGTGTTTTGGAGAAAAAAAGTTCCGAGGAGTTCTACTAGTTTATGCTCCTGAAAATCTTTAATAAAGGTGCCCTCTCCTCTTCTTGTCTCAATTAAGCCAAGAAGTTCTAAAGCACGTAATGCTTCACGTACAGAAGAACGCCCGACACTCAAGCGTTCTGAAAGTTCACGTTCTGAAGGGATTTTATCTCCTGGGTTTAATCCATCTATTTCAATCATATTTCTTAGCTTTTCTACCACTTCCAAGTAAATTTTAGATGTTGAACCATTCAAATTCGGTCATTCCTCACTTTTTCCGATTAATGCAAGTTTCCTTGTTTTTTCCTTGATGACTTCTGGATCCACCTGTAATCTAGCGACGCCGGTTTCCATTGCAGCCTTTGCCACAGCTGCAGCGACCTCTGGTGCCACTCTTGGATCAAATGGACCTGGAATTACATAGTCCGCATGAAGTTCAGCTGGCGTTATTAAGCCCGCAATTGCCTCGACAGCAGCAGTTTTCATTTCTTCGTTGATATGGGTTGCACGAACATCTAATGCCCCTCTAAAGATTCCCGGAAAAGCTAGGACATTATTTACCTGATTAGGGAAATCAGATCGGCCGGTACCGACTACTTTGGCTCCTGCCGCCTTTGCTGTATCCGGCATAATCTCAGGATCAGGATTCGCCATTGCGAAAATGATTGAGTCTGTATTCATGGATGCGACCATCCGCTCACTCAGTGCACCAGCGACTGAGACTCCAATAAATACATCCGCACTTTGAATCACTTCTTCCAGACTGCCTTCCACACGATTCCGATTCGTTACCTTGGCTATTTGGTCCTTTACTCCGTTCATACCGTATGAACGGCCTTCAAAAATGGCTCCTTTAGAATCACACATAATAATATCTCGGACACCATAATGGTAAAGCAGCTTTGTAATCGCTATTCCGGCTGCACCCGCACCGCTTGCTACGACTTTAATTTCGTTCATATTTTTACCAACTATGCGAAGAGCATTAACCAAGCCGGCAACCGTTACAATTGCAGTTCCATGTTGATCGTCGTGGAAAACGGGTATATTGATTTCTTTTTTTAATCTTTCTTCAATTTCAAAACAATTTGGCGCTGCAATATCTTCTAAATTGATTCCGCCAAAAGTCGGTTCAAGCAGTTTAACCGTTTCAATGATTTTTTCAACATCCGTCGTTTTAAGACAAATTGGAAAAGCATCCACACCTGCAAAACTTTTAAATAATACGGCCTTCCCTTCCATTACCGGCAGTGAAGCCTCTGGACCAATGTTCCCAAGACCAAGAACAGCCGTCCCATCTGTAACGACAGCTACAGTATTGCCTTTCATCGTATAATCGTAAACTGTTTCCGGCTTATCATATATTTCTTTACATGGTTCAGCCACACCAGGGGAGTATGCCAGGCTTAAGTCCTGCGCATTTTGGACAGCTACCTTAGAAACAGTTTCCAGCTTTCCTTTATGTATACGATGCATATGCAATGCTTCTTCTCTTAATGTCAATGTCTTCACTCCTTGGGCTAGCCGGTAGTTGGAAAAAAGTCGGCTTTTTATATACTATCATAGTGGTCAGACCACGTTATCCTATTTGTTAATATAACATATCCATCCAGCTTGTAAATACTTTATTCTGTTTTGAGGACGATGTTCCCACTCCCTACAATTTCCTCAAGCTGTTGTAAAAGAGCTTGCGAAGGTGCTACCCAATCCCAAAGAGGAAGCTGAATATAGCGCTCTTCACTAGCATAATAAAGCATCACTTTTGTCATACCCTTGTACTTGACCAACAGGCTTTTAATTTGCTGAAGCGACTTATTGGTTTGTTTAGCTGCCTCAATTTTAATAAACAGTCGTCCGCTGTCCTTCACCATTTCCATACAGCTTTCCAGGGAATAAACGTCTTTAATGATCAATTGTCTTTTTCCATCACGCTCTTCTAAATTACCTTGAATCATTAAAATATTCCCAGCCTTTAATTCAGCGGCAGTTTGCTTATACTGTTCAGGAAAAGCAACTGCCTCCATGTCTCCGCCTTCATCACTAATGGTGAAAAAGGCCATCACCTCACCCTTTTTTGTTCGAATGCTTTTTACTGTTGATACATAAACACCCAGCAGGATTCTCTTTTCACTTCGCTCAAGCGCAGTATCAATCGTGACTGCCCCAAAGTGCTGAAAGATCTTTCTGTATCCGGCTGCCGGGTGAGCAGATAAATAAAACCCAAGGACATTTTTTTCAAAAAAGAGCTTATCTTCTGACCGGATTGGATCGACTTCGTTGTATTTCGGCTTTAATGAAAAATCGCTGTGTTCAAACAAATCGAATTGATTATCTCCAGGACTCACCAATTCTGCATGACTGATCGCAACATCCAAACTGGCAAGCAGTGTCGCACGGTCCACATTAAATTCATCAAATGCCCCTGAATGGACAAGAGATTCCAATATTTTTCGATTAACAATTTTCGCAGAAACCCGGATACAAAAATCAAATAAATCGTCAAATCGTTTTACCCTTCTGGCAGCAAAAATTTCTTTAAGCACGGTTCCGCCGATTCCTTTAATCGCAGCAAGACTGAAGCGTATACCTGCCTTTTCAACCTGAAAAGGAAATTGGCTCATATTAATGGATGGAGGTAAAATCTCAATCCCGTGCTTCTTTGATTCTTGTACATACTGAGCTATTTTCACGTCATTTCCGATAGCAGAGGTAAGCAGACATGCATAAAAGTGCTGTGGAAACCGTGCCTTTAAATACGTGAGCTGATAAGCAATAAAGCTATAAGCTACGGCATGACTCCTATTAAACCCATAATTAGCAAAACGGACAACCATATCATAGATAGCATTTGCCGTTTGTTCCGTGTACCCCTGAGAAACAGCCCCGCTTGTAAAATGCTTGCGTTCTTGATCAAGAATATCCTTCTTTTTCTTAGAAACCGCTCTTCTAAGCAGATCGGCTTCTCCGAGAGAAAAGCCGGCAAGCTTAGAGGCGATCTGCATAATTTGCTCTTGATAGACAATGACGCCATAGGTATCTTTTAAAATCTCCTCAAGATCCGGATGTGGATAATCAATTGGTGTTATGCCATGTTTACGTTCAATAAACAGCGGTATATTTTCCATTGGACCCGGTCGGTAGAGGGCATTTACTGCCACAATGTCCTCAAAACGGGTCGGCCTTAACTTCATTAGTACATTCGTAATCCCTGTAGATTCAAACTGAAAAATCCCAGTTGTTTCTCCTTTAGCAAGCAATTCAAAGGATGCCTCATCATCTAAAGGAATCGTTGATAAATCCAATTTCCTTCCCGTTTCCTTTTGTACTGAAACGACAATATTTTCAATTAACGTTAAGTTCCGAAGACCAAGGAAATCCATTTTTAATAATCCTAGTTCCTCAAGCAGATCCATGGGGAATTGAGTGAGATGAACGCCTTCGTGACCACCTTGAATGGCAATTAACTCTGTCAACGGTTGATCACTGATTATAATACCGGCAGCATGTGTTGAAGTATGGCGCGGCAGACCTTCTAACTTTAAGGCTGTATCAAAAAGGGATTGATTCAATCCACTCTCTTCCACAAAAGAACGCAGCTGCTTCGATTCCTTAAATGCTTCCTTTAGCGTAATTCCCAATCGGCCAGGTATCATTTTTGACAACCTGTCCAGCTCTTTTGCGTTTAATCCAAAGGCTCTTCCTGTATCACGCAGAGCTGCTTTGGCGGCCATAGTACCAAAGGTAAGGATTTGCGCCACATGAAGTTCACCGTATTTCTGAGCCACATAATCAATTACTTCGTCTCTCCGGTTATCTGGAAAATCAATATCAATATCGGGCATTGTCACACGTTCAGGGTTTAAGAATCGCTCAAACAATAAATGATGGGCAATTGGATCAACATCCGTAATGGATAAGACATAGGCAACCATTGATCCTGCCGCTGATCCCCGTCCTGGACCAGTACGTATCCCATTTTCTCTGGCATACTTCATGAAATCCCAAACAATTAAGAAATAATCACTAAATCCCATCTTGTTAATAATCGTTAATTCATAATTTAAACGGTCTTTATAGTCTTCAGTGGCATCCGTCTTTTTCGTTAATGCCTCCAGGCAAAGACGCTCAAGCATCGCTGAAGCACTAGTTCCTTCTTCAACCGGATATTTGGGCAGAAGCGGCCGATTAAAGGCAATCTCCACCTCACACCGAGCTGCAATTCTCATGGTATTTTCTAACGCATCCGGACAGTCCTCAAATATTCGAATCATTTCATCTTCACTTTTCAAATAATGTTCAGGAGCGTCCATTCTTTCACGTTCTTCATCGGCAAGCTTATTCCCATTTTTCACGGCTAGTATGACTTCATGTGACAGTGCATCGTCTTTTTCCAAGTAGAAAACTGGATTAGTGGCAGTGAGTTCTATCCCATTTTCTTTGGCAAAATCTTTGACTTCAGTAAACCATTCTTCATTTCCAGCCTGACGTTGAAGTGACATGAAAAAGGAGTGCTTCCCAAAAATCCCTGTGTATCCAGCAAGCGTTTTTTGCGCTTCCAGAATATTTCCTTCTCTTATCAGCGTTTCAATCTTTCCTTCGCTTCCCGGCGAGACAGCGATTAATCCAGCTGAATAATGCTTAAGCCACTTAAGCGGCAGACCAAGTGGAGATTTGGTTTTAATGGCACTGCTTATCTTCAAAAGATTTTGATAGCCTTCATTATTCTCTGCTAGTAAAAGAAGTGAATATGCTTGATCTTCTTCATCTAAAATATCAGCAAGTAAACCGATAATCGGTTTGATTCCTTGCTTACGGCATTCTTTATAAAAATAGAGTGATCCATACATGACATTCCGATCAGTTAATGCCAGAGATGAATATCCTTGTTGTTTTGCTTTGGTAACTAATTCATTTATTTTAACTGTACTGGACAGTAAACTGTACGCACTTTGTATGTGGAGATGAATAAACATCTTTTTTCACCCCTTAGTAAACCTTTTTTGTTTTAATTATAGTGTTTATAGAGAAAAAAAGAAAATATGTTCTCATTTTCGGTACCTGCTTTGTCCGATTAAATTTTGCATTCTATCATATCTATTTCATTCAGGTCATATAATTTTTTAACCTATCTAACAACTAAAGGATGATGTTGATGAAGGAAGCCTTTTTCCCTGCATTTATTAACAGTTATTTCATTTCATTTGGAGTGCTATTAGGGGGTTCCTTAATTGGTGGACTTGCTGCCTTTTTCACTGGACAGGCCCCATTAACGGTTGTCTCACGATTATCAGATTCTCTCCGCATCTGGGCAATTGTAGCCGCAATCGGCGGAACCTTTGATACCGTGTATATTTTTGAGCGAGGGCTCTTCCATGGAGAAACGAAGGACATTTTAAAACAATTCTTATTGATTCTTTCTGCACTAGGAGGTGCACAGAGTGGAGCGCTAATTATTTATTGGTTCACCCAGGAGCATATTTCATCATGAGAATTCCACCTTATTATCGATTGCCCACTTGGCAGCGATTCTTTGCCGGAGTCGTCATCGGAGCCATCGGCAGCTGGTTTGTTTTCTTCTACATGTATGGTGTCCTTCAGGAAAAACAAATCAGCATTATTGAAATTCAACGAAAAGAAATCCATGAATTAAAAATTAAGGTCGGTATTTGGGAACAAGATTTTAACAAGCTAAACGAAGAAACGGAAAAACATCTTTCAGTTAAGGAGATTCGAGTTAATATCGTCAATGATCGGTTTTATGACTTAGACAAACTCAGCGTCGCTGAAGCGGAAGAAGTCATTCGAACGGATCTAACTACGTTAATAACCAAAAATGTTGAAGATGTTTATAAAACAAAAGCGCTCTTAAAGAAGTCGATTGAAAATAAAATTCTCGAAATCAATAAAAAGCGCTATCGGATTGAAATAACCGAAATCCTTTTTTATAAGAATATGGAGATAGAAGTCAAACTGCATCGATTATAGAAGTGTAGTTATTACCGCTTCTCTAATCGATGCATCAACTATCCCGATAATTCGCACATGCTTCTTCTAAATCCTCAAGGACACGATCTGCTGCTGCCCATGAATAAATAGAAGCACCTGCAGCCATCGGATGACCGCCTCCGCTGTACTTTTTAGCAATCCCATTAATGACGGGACCTTTTGAGCGAAGTCTGACTCTAATTTCTTTCTCTTCCTCTATAAAGAACACCCATGCCTTTATTCCTTTAACCGAACCAAGTGTACTCACAAGCAGTGATGCTTCAGCTGGAGTAACACCAAATTGCTCCATTACATCCCGTGTAAGGATCATTTTACCTGTACCATTCTCGAGAATACTAAAATGCTGCAGTACATAACCATTCAATCGGACAATTTTTTCTTCTACATCATACATTTGACTGAAAAGCTGTGGACGGTCAAAGGCATAAGAAACCAGTTCACCTGCGTAGACTAACGTTTTCTCTGTCGTACTCGGATACAAAAACCTCCCAGTATCACCGACAATTCCCGCGAATAATAAGCGTGCTGCTTCATCATTTAAAACCAAGCCGATGTTCTTTCCATACTCATACAGCTCATAAATCATTTCACTAGTCGAGCTGGCATTCGTATCCACCCAAAGAAGGTCACCATATTGATCTTCATTTGGATGATGATCAATTTTAATGAGTTTATCAGCCAAGGGATACCTTGTATCATCGATTCGCTCGGCATTTGCCGTGTCACATATAATGACGAGTGCGCCCTGATAGGTTTCATCCGATATCGTATCCAAACGTCTTAAGTAATTCAGCGATTTCTCTTCCTCCCCAACTGTATAAATCATTTTCTCTGGGAAAGAGACTTTCAGCATTTCAGCCAGTCCCCCTTGCGACCCATAAGCATCAGGGTCTGGACGGACGTGACGATGAATAATAATTGTTTGATAATTTTTTATTTCTTGAATAATTAGTGCTTTCATAGGTTTCTCCTTCTAAAACGAACAGTTTTCTTAACAAGGTGTTATTAACATCTATTCTAGGTAGATTGTCAATATCCTGCCATACAGTTTAATTGCCTTCATTGTCATATCCCGTTACAATAAGGAAAGATTACAAAATGTTTGGAGGATTTGTTACTAATGCCAATTCTTGTTGTCATCATTGTTATATCGTTCGCATTTTATATTTTCTATAAAATTAAATCGTTTAGAACTCATAGACCTATGGAAAAGAAATGGCTTTCCGGTAAGTCATCTATGGCACTAGGCTTGTTCGTTTTCGGTTTTGGTGTAAACCAATTGTTCTTATACCCTACAACTACTACATATATTGTAGCTGCCTTATTTATTCTAATCGGCGGTTTCAGTATATTCGGCGGATATAAGATGTATAAGCATTATCTACCATTTGCCATAAAAGAAGCACAAGAGTTTACGCAAGGTTAACTATAAATCAAAAAAAGGATGAGACAGCTTACCGGCCGGCTCATTCTTTTTTGTTTTATGAGCGATCCAAAAGCTGACAGGTTAGAAGGGCTTTACCTACCAATTTCCCTTCATTGAACACTTCAACGTCCACTTTTCCAAACTTTCTACCAACTTCGAGTACTCTAGGATGTATCTCCAATAAACTTTCAATTTGTACCGGCTTAATGAAATAGATGGTCATATTCTCTACAACCAAATCCCCTCGTTTATAGCTTCTTAGCACTCTATTGGCTGAATCAGTTACAAGTGTCGTAAATACTCCATTTGAGATGGTCCCTAAATAATTCGTCATTTGCGGTGTAACTTGGTATTGATAGATATCTTCACCTTTTGGCCGGTTATCTGTCATCACCAGCTGACTCGTAATCGTATCATCAATTGTTTCACCAACCTGTGGCTGTCTTTGACTCATTTGTAGTGCCTTCAAGACATCCTGCCTGCTGATAATCCCTTGTAAGATATGGCCATCATTGACAACTGGAAGTAATTCTATCCCTTCCCAAACCATCATATGTGCAGAAGAGGCTACACTCGTCTTCAAACCTACCGTCATTGGGCTTTTAGTCATAACCTTATCCAGAAGAACGGTGTCCTCTTGTCCCATAATATCCTTTGACGTAACCATCCCCATAATTTTCATCTGCTCATCAACAACTGGAAAACGGCTATGTCCCGTTTCTCGGTTATATTTGAGCCAGTCCGAAATACGGTCGCC
Source organism: Peribacillus sp. FSL H8-0477 (assembly GCF_038002765.1). Taxonomy (NCBI): domain Bacteria; kingdom Bacillati; phylum Bacillota; class Bacilli; order Caryophanales; family Bacillaceae; genus Peribacillus; species Peribacillus sp. FSL H8-0477. The sequence goes on from NZ_JBBODE010000001.1 coordinate 1,519,722, forward strand.
CGTCTTCAGGAAGGTTGTTTCATGCACAGGTGTTAAAATGTCTTCCACAAATAAAATTTCTTTTTTAATTAACTGATCGTAAATCGCTCGGTTAATCATAGTGGCTACTGTGAAGGTGTCATAACTTGTAGAAATGACTGGCATTTGTACTTCATCAGCCAGTTTTTTGACACTTTCTTCTGTGTCAAAACCACCTGTAATTAAAACGGCAGCTCCTGCCTGAAGGGCGAGTTCATGAGCATTTGTCCGATTACCGACGATTAATAAATTTCCTGGTCCCGTATAGCGCATCATCGCTTCAAGCTTCATTGCGCCAATAACAAATTTATTTAAGGTTTTATGCAATCCTTCACGACCGCCCATCACTTGGCCGTCTACAATGTTAACCACCTCTGCAAAGGTGAGTTTTTCAATATTTTCTCTCTTTTTACGTTCAATCCTAATTGTTCCTACCCGCTCAATAGAACTAACGTATCCTTGATTTTCTGCTTCTTTAATTGCTCGGTAAGCTGTTCCTTCACTTACACTCAAGACCTTAGCAATTTGACGAACTGATATCTTCTCTCCAACTGGGAGCCCATCAATATGTTTAAGTATTTGTTCATGCTTAGTAGCCAAGTTCTTCACCCTTTTCATGGTAATTCTATTTCTTTATTATAGAGTGAAGTAACCCGCTATTCAACGAACGATCGTTTTTAATAAATTCTTTCCCGCAGCCGCTGTTTTTTTCCTTTCGAAATCGCCTTTCGCTTTTTCGGAGTATAAAGGATGCTTGAAAGATTTCCCGCAATGGCAAACAAAAGCATGCAAAGCCAGGAAACCGCAAATACTCCTTCTGGTCCTTCTGCCCGAATGGACAACTGTGGCAACGCATAATACAACATACAGAAACATAATAACAAACAAAGCAATAACCGCTGTTTCATGGTAATCCCCTCTCTTTGGGCATCATGCCGCGCTATATTGTATGCGTCGTCCACAGAAAAAAGAAGAAGAAATAGTCTCATATCAATGAAATGACCATTTCTTCTTCTATATTTGTATTTTTATAACTCAATTGATTCTCCAGCTTCTAGAACTTTTCCGTTTTGATTGGTCAGTAAGTCAATAAATCTTTGCGGATCCTGTTTAATGACTGGGAAAGTATTAAAATGAATGGGTACCACCTGTTTAGCTTGTAAAAACTCCGCAGCAAGTGCTGCATCTTCCGGACCCATTGTGAAGTTGTCTCCTATTGGCAAGAAAGCTACATCAATTGGATGTCTTTCACCGATCAACTTCATATCCGAAAAGACTGCAGTATCCCCTGCATGATAAACGGTTTTACCTTCTGCCATAAACAGTATTCCTGCAGGCATTCCAAGATAAATAATTTGACCATTTTCCTGCATGAGTCCCGTGCCATGAAAAGCCGGCGTGAACTTCACTTTCCCAAAGTCAAACTGGTAAGCACCGCCAATGCTCATTCCATGTGTTCGTTCAACACCTTGTCCAGATAAGTAATGTTCTAATTCTGCCACTGCAATGACTAACGCATTATGTTTTTTTGCAAGTTCTACCGTATCTCCAAGATGATCACCGTGGCCATGAGTAAGAATAATGACATCCGGTTTCACGTCATCTACCACTAAATCTGTCAAACTATTTCCATTAATAAATGGATCAATTAAGATCGTCGTGTCGTTTGTTTCTATTTTCACTACTGAATGTCCATGATACGAAATGTTCATATATATTCCCTCTTTCTGTTTAAAAGGTGATTTTCCACAACTCTATCATTTTACCCGCTTTTTTAAAAGTCTAACTATTTACAATTATTTTTCTTATTGATATGGTCATTGTATACACACAATTTGGGGGCTATTAATCATGAATCAACGAATCAACGAACTAACCGACTGGCTGCAGGAAAAAAATCTCGATGCACTCTTTATAACTGCGCCAGATAATGTTTTTTATTGCAGCGGATTTCTAAGCGATCCCCATGAACGAGTACTTGCGCTTGTTCTTTTTCCTGAAGCAGAACCATTTCTTGTTTGCCCGCAAATGGAAATAGACGACGCTAAGCAAGCTGGATGGTCAGGCGATATCCTTGGCTATAGTGATATTGAAGATCCTTGGGAGAAAATTAGTACCTGCATCCAAAACCGTTCTGTTCAAATTAGAAAATTGGCCATCGAGAAAGAACATCTAACCGTTGAACGACTTGAAATCATTCAAGGTCGCTTTTCTCACCCTGCACTCTTTGCTGCAGAAGAAAAACTTCGTTTATTACGCATGGTTAAAACTGAAGATGAATTACTAAAAATCAGGGAAGCATGCCGTCTTGCTGATTATGCTGTAGAAGTAGGTGTGAATGAAATTACTGATGGGAAAACAGAGATGGAAATCCTCGCTGCCATCGAATTTGAAATGAAAAAATCAGGTGTCAGCCAGATGTCCTTTTCAACCATGGTCCTTACCGGCATCAATGCCGCTTCTCCACACGGTACTCCAGGAAACACAAAAATTAAACGAGGCGATCTCGTTCTATTCGATCTTGGTGTTGTGTTTGAAGGGTACTGTTCTGACATCTCAAGAACAGTCGCTTATGGAGATATTTCAGACAAGCAGCAAGATATCTTTGACAGTGTTTTAAAAGCCCAAGAGGCTGCTATACGGTTAAGCAAACCGGGGATTTCTTGTTCAGAAGTTGATCAAACAGCTAGAAGAATCATTGAGAGCCGTGGATATGGTGATTACTTCCCGCATCGCCTCGGTCACGGCCTTGGGATAAGTGTTCATGAATATCCATCCGTTACCGAAACGAATCCTTTATTGCTTCAACCTGGGATGGTATTTACAATCGAACCTGGAATTTATGTCCCAGACGTCGCTGGTGTTCGAATTGAAGATGATATCTACATAACGGAAACAGGCTGTGAAATACTAACTAAGTTCCCTAAAACCTTGCAAATAAAATAAGGTTAAAACTACAGAAAAAAAACCCATTTCTAAATATGTTATGACAATTTCGTCTATTTTTATGTAAATAATAGGTTATAATTTAGTAAGAGGAGGAGATTCCATGACTATGCAATATAAAAAAGTATTAGTAGCAGTTGATGGCTCAAAAGAAGCTGAATGGGCTCTGAAAAAGGCGATTGAGGTTTGTAAACGAAATCATGCGGAACTTGTGATTGGCCACGTAATCGATACAAGAAATTACCCGACACTAGAAGCCTATGACATGACGATTCGTGATCGTGCAGAAGAATTTGCCGGTGAGATTCTCGATAAATACAAAGCAATAGCTGAAAAAGAAGGTATTCAAGCGGTGACTGAAATTGAGCTTGGGTCTCCCAAAGTCAAAATAACAAAATCATTGGCAGTCAAACATAATGTAGATCTTATTATGTGTGGAGCTACGGGGTTAAATGCAGTGGAACGTTTCTTAATTGGAAGCGTTTCGGAAAATATTGTCCGCACCTCTCCTTGCGATGTTTTAATTATTCGCAGCGAAAAAGATAATTAATCAGCAAAAAAGACTCGTGCTAAAACACGAGTCTTTTTTGATAATCAATAGTTAAACTAGCAGAGATTTCCCTTTTTCTATCGCTAGCTTCACTTGTTCAAAACCTGTCCCACCTTGACTATTCCGTCGTTTCACAGCTTCGTAAGGATTTAACGCTGTATAGATATCCTCTTCAAAAAGCTCAGAAGCTTCTTTAAACTGGTTGAGGTTTAAATCAGCTAAATAACATCCGTTCTGAACACAGAAAAGAACTAGTTTCCCAACAACTTCATGGGCTTCACGGAATGGCATCCCTTTCGCCGCAAGATAATCAGCTAATTCAGTAGCATTAGAGAAGTCATTTTTTGTTGCTTTCTCCATTACTTCTGTTTTCACTTTCATGGTCGAAATCATTCCCTCAAAAATCTTCAAAGAACCAATAATTGTTTTTACCGTATCGAAGATTCCTTCTTTATCTTCTTGCATGTCTTTATTATACGCAAGCGGCAGTCCTTTTAAGACAGTCAGCATGCCTGTTAGATTCCCATACACTCGTCCTGTTTTTCCGCGGATAAGTTCCGCCATATCAGGGTTTTTCTTTTGCGGCATAATACTGCTTCCTGTTGAAAATGCATCATCTAATTCAACAAATTGAAACTCTTGACTAGACCAGAGTATAATCTCTTCACTGAAACGAGATAAATGCATCATCATAGTAGAACTGTTGCTTAAGAATTCAAGTGCAAAGTCACGATCACTTACTGCATCAAGACTATTTTCGTAAATTCCTGCAAACCCTAGCAGTTCTGCGCTGTACGAACGATCAATCGGGAAAGTCGTACCAGCAAGAGCCCCTGCTCCTAACGGGGATACATTAATTCTCTTTTGACATTCACTGAAACGTTGTTTATCACGCTCAAGCATCCAGAAATAGGCCATTAAATGATGGGCAAATGAAATTGGCTGTGCGCGCTGTAAATGCGTATAACCAGGAACAAGCGTTTCAACATGTTGTTCCGCTTGCTCGATTATCGCTGCCTGTAAACCATTTATTAACTTTACTACTTCCTCAGTTTGGGTACGCAGATATAAGTGGATATCCGTTGCAACTTGGTCATTCCGGCTTCTGCCCGTATGAAGCTTTCCACCGACAGGACCAATTTCACTAATAAGCATACTCTCGAGATTTAGATGAATATCTTCCATTTCAACCGAGAAGGTAAGCTCATCAAGTTTCGCTTTTTCCCGCAGAATCTGAAGCCCCGAGATAATTAAATCTGCATCCTCAACGGTTAAAATCTTGCATTTTTTTAACATCATTACGTGCGCCAAGCTTCCTTGAATATCTTCCAAAACAAGCTCCTTATCAAAGGAAATCGACGCTCCGAACTCATCTACCCATTCTTCAGCAGACTTTGTAAATCTGCCTCCCCACAATTTGCTCACACTGTCACCTTCTTGGAGCTCTTGTTATTTACGATACTGTTTACTTTGGTTGGAAGACCCCATAGTGAAATGAAACCTACAGCTGCTTTATGATCAAATTCATCACTCTTCGTATATGTCGCTAATTTCTCATCATATAATGAGTTATCTGATTTTCTTCCTTCAATAATTGCGTGTCCTTTGAATAGTTTCACACGAACTACACCATTAACATTTACTTGCGTTTCTTTTAAGAATGCACTCAATGCTTTTTGAAGCGGTGAGAACCAAAGACCTTCATAAATTAGTTCAGTGATTTTTTTCTCTATTACTGGTTTAAAGTGCGCTACTTCTTTTACTAGTGTTATATCTTCAAGTTCTTTATGTGCTTTAATTAAGGTCATTGCACCTGGGCATTCATAGACTTCACGTGATTTAATTCCTACTAGTCTATTCTCTACATGATCAATTCTTCCCACACCATGTTTACCTGCAATTGCATTTAACTCCAGAATTAAATCAGCTACTTTATAAGACTTTCCGTCTATTGTTACTGGTACGCCTGCGTTAAATCCGATTTCAATGATATCTGCAGTATCTGGTGTTTCTTCAAGGCTGACCGTTAAATCGTATGCTCCTTCAGGTGGTGTTGCCCAAGGATCTTCAAGAATTCCACATTCATTACTTCTTCCCCAAAGGTTTTGATCAATTGAGTATGGGCTGTCAAGATTAATTGGAATCGGAATATCATGATTGATTGCATATTCGATTTCTTCTTCACGTGACCATCCCCACTCTCTTACTGGAGCAATGACTTCAAGGTTCGGATTCAATGCTTGAATAGAAACCTCAAAACGTACTTGGTCATTTCCTTTTCCTGTACATCCGTGAGCAACTGCTACCGCATTCTCTTTTTCAGCAATTTCGACTAATTTCTTCGCGATTAACGGACGCGATAAAGCTGAAACAAGCGGATATTTACCTTCATAAAGTGTATGAGCTTGCATGGCAATTAACGCAAACTCTTCAGCGAATTCGTCTTTTGCATCTATCATATATGAAGAAACAGCTCCAACAGTTAACGCTTTTTCTTTAACAAAGGATAAATCCTTTCCTTCACCTACATCTAAACAACATGCTACAACATCATAGTTTTTGTCTTGTAACCATTTAATTGCTACAGAAGTATCAAGACCTCCGGAATATGCTAATACCACTTTTTTATTTGCCATTAATATCGTCCCCTTTTTATGAATAAAAATTCATATGTTTTAATTTTTATTCAATCTATGATAGTTACTTTATCAGCTTTATACTCGTTTTGCAAGCCATTTTCATAGATTTTTCTGTTTTATTATAAAAATACTTATTTGTGCATAAAAACTTATCCCTTTAAGTAGGAATAAATAACTAAATTATTCATAAATGTGTTTTTTTGTATCATTTATCACTTTTATTCACCTCATCATGGGGACCTATGCTAATAAATAAAATAAATCACTTCCGACTTAGATGAACAATCAGTATTAAATATGCATCTTTTTAACAAGTAAAAAGGTATTTCTAATCGTTCTTACTATATTTATGCCTGAGCGGAGTCTTTTTTCAGAAGCCCCATCTTCTTGTATATTAAATTCAAGGATTTCTGTGTTGGTGTCTGTATAATTTCATAAATAGAGTCATCCTGTCTTAAAAGAGCATTCAAAAAGGGAGCGCTAATGTCAGCACTCCCTTTTTCGGATTAAATATGATAGTAAACACTAGACTCATAAGGATGTAGAGTTTGTTTCGTTTGGCTGCTGTAATTGCTGATTAACAGTTTTCCTTTTTGTATTCCCTCAATCACATAGTCATCTTCAACTTGCTGAAGTTCTTCACTGAAATTACAGAGAACCAGTACTTTCTCTTTTTCATCTATTCTTTCATAGGCAAAGATGGAAGGATGGTCACTTAGTAACAACTTGAAAGTACCATTTGTTATTATTTCCAAGGTTTTACGCAAGTTTATTAACTGCTGATAATGCGTAAATATGGATGAATCCTCTGCCAGTGTATTTTGAACGTTGATATCCGGGTAACGTGAATTCACATCTATCCATGGGGTACCTGTCGTAAAGCCTGCATGTTTACGAGTGTCCCATTGCATCGGAGTACGGGCATTGTCACGACCCTTTATATAGATGGAATTTAAAATGGTTTCTTTTTCAACGCCTAAGCCTGCCTTTTCATGATACATATTCAGCGTTTCTACATCTTTATATTGCTGAATGGATGGAAATTGGACATTGGTCATACCGATTTCCTCACCTTGATAAATATAGGGTGTGCCTTTCATCATATGCAGGCAGGTTGCCAGCATTTTAGCTGATAGAGTTCTATATTCGGTATCATTACCAAAACGTGAAACAACGCGCGGCTGATCATGATTATTCCAATATAAGCTGTTCCAACCTCTTTCATTAAGACTAGTCTGCCATTTTGCTAGGTTAGCCTTTAAGTCAGGTAGATGTAGGGGTTTCACATCCCATTTTCCTCCTGCTCCACTATCCAAATCCATATGTTCGAATGTGAAAATCATGTTCACTTCCTTATTCGCTGGGTCTGTATACAATTTGGCATCTTCAGGACTTGCACCAGGCATCTCTCCGACAGTCAGCACATTATAACCTGCCAATGCTTCTTCATTCATTTCTTTTAAATACTCATGGATTTTCGGTCCGTTCATAAAAAATGAACTGCCATCGCCATATAATCCCCCATGAGTTGGTCCGTCAGGCAGCCCAGGTGTTTTAGAAATAAAGTTGATGACATCCATCCTGAACCCATCAATTCCTTTATCCAGCCAGAATCGCATCATCTTATAAATATCTTGTCTAAGTTGTTTATTTTCCCAATTAAGATCAGGCTGTTTTTTTGAAAAAAGATGCAGATAGTATTCTTCAGTTGTTTCATCATACTCCCAAGCAGGACCACTAAAAATGGATCCCCAGTTATTTGGTTCTTTACCGGACACTGCTGGTTTCCAAATATAATAATCTCGATAGGGGTTATCCTTACTGCTCCGAGATTGTTTAAACCATTCATTCTCATCCGATGTATGATTAACGACTAAGTCCATAATAATTTTCAATCCTCGGCTGTGCGCTTCTTCAAGCAAGCGGTCAAACTCCGCCATTGTGCCGAACTCCTTCATTATGGAATAATAATCGCGGATATCATAGCCATTATCGTCATTTGGTGAATCGTAAATCGGACTCAACCAAATTACATCGATACCGAGTGAAGCTAAATAATCAAGTTTTTCGATGATTCCATTTAAATCTCCGATCCCATCTCCATTGGCATCCATAAAGCTTCGCGGATATATTTGATAGACGACACTTTTCTTCCACCAGGCATTATCATTCGTATTCAATTCATCAACCCCTAAACAACGTTTATTGATTCATTGTAATGGTAGCATAATTCATCGCCCCAAAACTTCTAATTATGTGAAAATATGTTTTTTTACAAACAAATACAAACTCAAAAAAAAGGCCAGCCGATGGCTGCACCTTATAAATCCTTTTTTAATTCTTTGATAATATGACTGATCTCTGGAAGGATAAGTTTTTCCATAGCAAGCTTCACTGCTCCTGATGAGCCGGGAGTTGCAAAGATCGCTTTATTATTCGCCGTACCAGCAGTTGCTCGTGAAAGGATTGCAGCAGAGCCAATGTCTTCTTGGTAGCTCAGCATTCGAAATAGCTCACCAAATCCTGGGATTTCCTTATCAAACAGCTTATTCACTGTTTCAATCGTTACATCCCTTTTTGCAATCCCTGTCCCACCATTTAAGAGAACCACGTCTACCTCGGTTTGATTAAGCCCTGCTTGAATAGCAGTGGTGATTTCTTCTTGATTATCTTTAACAATCTGATAAGCCGTTACCTGATGACCATAGTCATGGATTAACGTATTCATTAACTTACCGCTCTTATCTGTTTCTTCATTTCGTGTATCACTTACGGTTATAATTTTGCAGCGTACGGATACAGCTGTATCCTTATGCTCTTTCAAGCCCATTACTGATCATCCCGCTTTTCATTCAAATATCGATATTGATAGTATTTCTGAGCAAACTCACTTACCCGTCTTGTCATCTGATAATTCGTACCAGCACCTATCGCCATAGAAATCATCGGAATCCCTTGAATAATTCGTTTACGGAACAATACAATCATCATCGCTTTTAATACCTGTTTAAATGGCTGCTCCATCCAGGAAAGATTCGTTAATTCTTCAGCTCCCTCGTAAAAATAAGGATCTTCCATATTCTTTGTTTCACGAATTAACCCTTCCCAGGCTGCACCTTGAAGCCGCTTTGGCATCGTTCCAATATGAAATACTTTAAGAGCCATCATCATCTCAAACGGTGTATTCACTTCATATCCGTAACTCATGGCTGTTAACTGAACAACACGTACATTAATAACTGTCATAGCAGGAATATCTCCCCCAAGCAGCAGAACTCCTCCTGAACCACTTGCTCCACCCTGAACAAATGAGTAAAGTCGATGCCTGGCAATTTGTTGATCAGCTATGTATGTCAATTGATCAATTGTCAGCTTTTTATTATCTTCAATGGTCGTTATATCTTGATTAAATACCCGAGCAGCACCAAGAATTCGATCTCGCGCATCAATTTGATTCTGTGAACTTTGGACCATAGCATGTAAATGAAACAGCCACGTATCCAGCTTTGAAAAAAATTGTTCCTGGACATTTTCTGGGAGCAAGGAAAAACTTTGTTCAAGCCATTTATCATAAAGCGCAGTAAAATCTGTTGGTCCATATTGAAGAAGCTTATCCTCCCATTCACTTATCTCATTCCAAACCTGTATCTCACGATTAGTTAATGTCATTTTCCCGCCTCCAATTTGGATTATTCTCCCTGTATTATAACATAGGGCCTGCGTGTTCTTAAAATGATAGAGCAGACACTGCGTTGTACGAAAGACGATGAAATATCCCCAGATTATGTCGGATTGTATAAGTCAAGCTAGGACACGAGGGATGTAATCCTCCAGAGTCGAATCTATATTACAAGTCCGCTAAAATAACAAATTAGTTGAACAGAGTTACCCAAAAAGGTTTTACTGATTGCAAAAAACAGTCACCTATTTAAGGTAACTGTTGAATTATTGACTGAGCCTATCTAAAGAGGTAACAAAGGGGAAAAGTTCCCTCGTCCCTTATTTTAATCCAAATTGATTTTTAGAAGTTAGTTTGTTGTCTTCAAAGTAGAAATCGACATAACGGAAATCATAAGTAACATCATTCTCATAATTCCATTCATAAGATGTATTTGTATGAATTATTTCACCTATTTCCTCGAAGTCATCATCGTACACAGTCTCATTCCAAGAGGAATCGTAACTCAATGTCATTTTTTCGCCGGTAATCGCCACTACTTGCTTATACGTCATGCCTATTGCAACCTTATTATACTCTTTTAGTGTAATGGTAATTGGTTGCGGTGTATAAAAGTATCCCTTAGCTTTTTTGGTGTACTTTGTCCAAACATTAGAAATGTATTTCTTCACATACTTAGCAGGAATATAAACGGTCGCCGTTTTAGTTTTCTTGACCCATTTGCCCTTTGTTTTTACATAAGTCGTGTAGTTGAATGAATCTTTGTACCAAGAGGTGTTGTGCTTTTTGACGGCATTTTTCGCAGGAACTTTTACGTTAACTAATTTTCCTTTATAATTTCGTGCCGTTAACTTAGATTTTGTGCTTGCTCTCGTGTAAGCCTGTGTACTTGTTGAGGTCTTGTAAGTTACCTTCTTAACTTTGTCATAATCTACAAATGATACGGTACTATAAGAAAAAGTATTATTGTATTTTTTTAAGCTAACTTTAGCCGTTGTTTTTGCACGTATCGTTTTGCCTTTAGAATCTTGCACCATACGATAGTTGTCGTCTATTGACTATTCAGGAACTTGGCTCGCAAAACCCTACTATATTATAACGAATAATTTTACTGAACTATAATTATTTTAATATACTATTTTTGAAAATATAACTATCTTATACATATATTAAGGTGTTGTAGATTCACCTTTCACTTTTTTACGCCGAATATCGACAATTGAAAAGTTAGTCCTATCAGTGATTTCCTTTTAATTGAGCCAAAAAAAACAACCTTCTCTCTTGTATAATAAAACACAATAAAAGGTTGTTTATCATCTTTATGAGAAATCAATAAACCTTGGAGCCGCTTGTTAAGCGGATCACGTCTCTTGCTATCATTACTTCTTCATTAGTTGGGATGACAATGACTTTTACTGGAGAATGCGGATAATTGACAAAGGCTTCTTCTCCACGAACCCGATTAAGTGCAGGATCCCAGTAGACGCCCATAAATTCAAGACCTTTGAGGACTGAAGCCCGGATGGTCGTACTATTTTCACCGATACCTGCTGTGAAGATAATTGCATCCACCCCGCTCATTCTGGCCGCATAGGATCCAATATATTTATGAATATGGCTGGCAAAAACCTCAAGGGCTAGTTTTGCCCGTTCATTTCCTTTATCCGCTTCTATTTCAATATCACGAAGATCACTTGAGAACCCAGAAAGAGCCAGCATACCGCTTTGTTTATTTAGTATCTGGAGCACTTCTTCTACATTCTTTCCTGTTTTCTCCATAATATAAGGAATTAAGGCTGGATCAATATCACCGGAACGTGTGCCCATTGTTACCCCCGCGAGCGGAGTAAAGCCCATTGAAGTATCGATGGATTTTCCACCTTCAATAGCCGCGATACTTGCTCCATTTCCTAAATGACAGGAAATAATCCGTAATTGATCAATGGGTCTTCCAAGCATAGCAGATGCGCGTTGTGATACATATTTGTGGGATGTCCCATGAAATCCATATTTTCTAATCCGATAATTTTGGTAATATTCATAAGGTAAACTGTACATATAAGAGTTACTTGGCATAGTTTGATGAAAAGCCGTATCAAAAACAGCAACCGAAGGAACGTCACCAAGAATTTGCTTAAAGGCGTGAATACCTGTAAGATTTGCCGGATTATGCAGCGGTGCTAAATCAGACAGATTTTCAATTCTTTTAATGATTTCACTCGTAAGAATCACTGAATCACTGAACTCTTCACCGCCATGAACTACTCGATGGCCAACTCCATCAATTTCTGTATATGAATTGATAATCTCAAATTCTATCAGTTTTTCGAGCAACAAGGATACTGCTATGTCATGGTTAGGAATATCTTTCGTTTCAGTGACTTTCTCACCATTCACCGAAATCGTAAAAATAGACTCCTTCAAGCCAATCCTTTCAACAAGCCCTTTGGTAATCACATTTTCACTTGGCATGTTAAAAAGCTGGAATTTCAAAGAGGAACTGCCTGCATTTATCGCTAATATTTTAGACATGTTTCTGCCCCATTTCCCTATTATCGCATCTATCTCAATTGTTAGTAAATCACTTATCGACTAATAACTACCATCTTCTTTCATTTAAACATTCTATGAACCAGCTTTCAAGAATTAGCCTCAGGTAGATTGAGTGACAACGTTCAAATTACATAGTTTCGACACAATTCTACAAATTCATTACCCATAAAAAAAGTTGATACCCGGTTAAGAGTATCAACTTCTTGATCATTATTTATCTACGTTAACCCATTCATCAATCTTATTAAGAATTGCTTGGGTAGCAGCTGCATCTGACAGCTTCGGCAGTGTGACTAGCAATGCTTTTTTGGGAGGATTAATTCCCTCTTTTTTCTTTTGTAGAATCAGGATACTTTTGGCAGCTGACTCGTTTTTAAACATAGACAATGGAAGCTGAACCATTCCTTGAATATGTGTTTGACTGGTCAAATATTTATTAAGCTTAGGTGCTTCTGCAGAGACAAACAGCTCATTGGGGATAATTAAAAATAAATATCCGCCTTCTTTCAGATGATTAATTCCTTGTTCAATAAATAAATGATGGGAATAAGAATGCCCTTGATCAGCTTTCAGCTCATAGTCAGAAGCACGTACATCGTTCGGATAATAACCGACTGGCAGATCGCTGACGACAAGATCAACTGGATCAATAAATAGTGGTTCTAAACTGTCCTGATTGTATAGTTGAATAGGATGCTCTTGAAGATTTGCCCCTGCGTAAGCTAATTTTATTAGGGTTTCATCCACATCAATGCCAAAAGAGGAAATTTCTTTTTCGGGCAATTGGTTTAGGATGGTAAACAGCAAATTCCCTGTACCAACGGCAGGTTCAAGCAGCGTCATTTCTTTTTTTTCAGCTGTGAATTTATTAATTAAATAGCTGACAAACATACCTACAGCATCAGGTGTCATTTGGTGATTAGGCTGAACGTTTTCTTTCATGCCTTTAAGAATCGCAAGCTGGTATGCTTTACGAATATCTTCCTTCGAAAACGTATCCGTTCTAAATGAGTCATAAATTTTCATTAATCGTTTTTTTGCTAGTTCGCTTATTTCTTCCTGAACCACTGATCCATGAAAGAAGTTTTCACCTGTTTCACCAAGTGCATCTAAATAAGTGCACGAGAGATCTTCTTGCAGAATTTGAGCGGTTTCATCAAATTTATGGAATAACTCTTCAATTGGGGCAAAATTCACTTCATAATTCCTCCTGTTTGTTTCTTTTTCTTATTCTAAATCTCTTATGACGGGGACACAAGCGAGAAGATTACATATTACCTATTTTTTAACGAGGAAAGATAAAGAAAACCGGTTACAGGATAACCGGTCCTCTTTATATCTATTACTTAGCAGAACGCGCAGCATCTAATGCGGCTTCATAATTTGGATGATTCGATCCTTCACCTACATACTCTACATAGGTAACTCGATCGTCACGATCAATGACGAATACAGAACGTGCTAAAAGGCGAAGTTCTTCCATAATGACTCCATATGCTTGACCAAAGGACAAATCACGATGATCCGATAGAACTTGAACATTTTCTAGTCCCGCAGCGGCGCACCAACGTCGTTGAGCAAAAGGAAGATCCACACTAATGGTTAATACCTTTACACCCTCAAGTTTTGCTGCTTCTTCATTAAAGCGTCTAGTCTGTTTCTCACAAACTCCTGTATCAATGGAAGGAATAACGCTGATAATTCGAACAGATCCCTTAGAATCGTTCAACGTCACCTCCGAAAGATCATTAGCAAGTACCGTAAAGTTTTTCGCTTGATCTCCCACTTTAACTTCTGATCCCAGGATTGTTACGGGATTGTGTTTAAACGTAACCTGTGTCAAAAAAACGCCTCCTTTAATTCAATATGTACAGTGCTAATGATAGGTGGTTCGTATTCATAATGCAACGAATACACGCTCACTTACTTTCAAAAGGCTATTTCCGCTTGGAAATAGCCTTTTACAAAAATTAAATTAGAAATTATCAAAGGATTCCTTTTTCTCGTTTCCTTGGCTTTGGCTGCTATCTTGGTTTTGGTTTCTGTCTTGGCTTTGATTTCTATCTTGGTTTTGGTCATGTTTTTGATTTTTATCTTGGCTTTTTGTTTGGTTTTGATTCTGGTTCTTATTGTTCTCTTTGCTCGCTGAAAGGATAGATTGAATTTTTTCGACGACGGCCGGAGCCATATCTAATATTTTATCGACTAAATGAGTCCCTTCATCTAGATGAAGCATTTTCACACCTTTTGAGCCTACAATGAGAAAAGCGATAGGGGTTATTGACACACCGCCCCCGGTACCACCGCCAAATGGTACAGTTTGCTGTCCTTGTTGGGAATGTCCTTGATCAATAACAAATTCGCTGCCGCCCGCTGCAAAGCCAAACCCTACTTTAGATACGGTTAATATAACGCTGCCATCTGGCGTCTCAACAGGATCACCAATAATTGTGTTTACATCCACCATTTCTTTTAAATTTTCCATTGCTGCTGACATTAGGCCAGTAATCGGATGGTCCGACATATCATTTGCCTCCACTCTAAAAATTCTGCTTTACTCTTGATTGTTTAGTTTTGTTGAACTTCAGTCTACCGCCTTTCCAATGACGGAATAACTTAATTCCTGCCCAGGTAGCATCCCCGAGTTTCAAAGAGAATATGCATGAGATGGACGTTGAGGCAGCTGATTTTTGAAAGTCCGGGGTAATCGTAATAGCAGGCATAACAATAAAATGTAAATAAGTTGTTAACAAGCCAATAATCGAACTCTTCAATGCCCACGCACCGCCTGTCAACATTCCAGTATGTGCAGCATTACCACTTCCGATTACACTATGCCAAATGAATGTATGAACAGAGACCTTTTTCAGCAGTTTTCGAATAATTATATGTAAACCAACCACATGCTGTAAAAGCTGCTTAACCTCTTCGATTTTTTGCAGGATATCACTTGCCGTCACTTCTTCCGCTTGAGGTTCCTCATCCTCTATATCGAATCCTTTCTTTTGTGTAAAAGAAAGGATTCCTTGATCTTCCCCCATATCAATAAATGGAACATCAATCGTATAATGCAGCAGTCCAAACCAAGCTCTAAATTTCACAGTAAGTTGATCATCTTTTCCTGCATGACGATAGTAAAGATCTATTTTAATGGTAGTAAACATAAGCAGAATCAATAAAAACACGAGTATGATGATAACGACAAGCATCCAGTTCATCAGGACACACCCTTTCAACTCATCATTATTAGCACTGTGAAAAAAAATAAACCTGCAAACCCTTTTGGTCTGCAGGTTACCTACTTATCTTCTAGTCATAACTACGGTTGTATCAGCAAAAATATCATGTAAACCTTGTTTCTTTGGCAAAATTCCTACCAATAAATAACCAATAGACGTGAACTTTGAAATAAACCGTCCAATAAATTCTCGGAATATCAACGTTCCCCAAGTAAGCTTCTCATCTTTCAAACTAATAACCTGAAGTCCAAATATCATTTTACCCAGCGTTTGTCCAAAGTACCTGGTCATCAAGACAAAATATAGATAAAAGATAGTGACTTCTAGTATTGTTGCTGGTGAAAAAAAACTATAATCGACATAACCCCCGCCAAAGGCTTTAAAGGTAGATGAAACGAATATCCGGGTTAGGCTGCCAATGATAAGTAAATCAGCTAGATACGCCCAAAATCTCATCCAAAAACCGGCATAATGAATCCCTGCGGTCAAATTGACTGGATCGATTGGTAATGGCTCTGTACCTGCTACTTCAGAATCATTGGTTACTTTCGGCTCAATGTCTACCGTATTCTCACTCAAGTTATCCTGATTTTGTCGTTCATCCATGGATTCAACCCCCTTACTGTGCATATAGGTACATTAGTCGAGGAGAGTTTGAGTGTGAAAGCAACTTTAGAATGCCAGCTGTTTCAACATCTTTCCCCATGACTTTTTGTGCTGTCATACTGAACAAAGAACCAAATCCTGTATCTTCCGTATAACGGATTGCTGATGCATCAATATTAAGATCTTTCTTCATGGCAGCTATAACATCTTCCTCGTAACCAAATTCATCAATTAATTGGTTTTCTTTTGCTTGCCGGCCGTCATATACTCGGCCATCCGCAATCTTACGTACTTCTTCTTTTGACATTCCACGACCATCCGCAATAATATTCACGAACTGGCTGTATGAATTGTCAATCATATCTTGAAGGATAACCCGCTCTTCCTCTGTCATCTCGCGAGTTGGACTCATAATATCCTTGTATTCGCCGCTCTTAATCGTCACCGTTTCGACACCATACTTTTTGGCTAACTTTTCATAGTTAATACTTTGCATAATCACACCGAGTGACCCCGTCATCGTTTCGGGAGTTGCAAAAATTTTGTCTGCCGGCGCTGAAATATAATATCCTCCAGATGCAGCCATAGAACCCATAGACACATAAACTGGTTTTTTCGTCTTTTTAATATCTTGGATTTTATCGTATATCTCAGCACTTTCTACCACACCGCCGCCAGGTGAGTTAACACGTAAGACGAGACCCTTAATTGAATCATCCTCTGCCACCATTTCAAGCTTATCTAAGAAACTCTGATGATTATACGTCGCAGAATCTAAAAGCGAAGTAGAAGTGCCTGTATCTTCAATAACTCCTTCAACATCCAGTACAGCGATAACGTCTGAACTGCTGCCTTCTTCAACAACCTCTTCCATAAAACCTGTTTCACTGACAAATAAATCTTCAACAGCTCCGCTAAAATCAGTAAATGCTAATGTACTAGCCAAGCTGATTCCCATTGAAGCGATAAACAAAACAGCGGCGATTCCTAGTGCTGCCCAGCGTTTTCCATTCATATTGAAGCCCCCTTATTAAAATCTTCACATATATGCCCTTTTATATATTGAACTACACATGATAAACTAGGATATATTCTACTATTGTAGCAAACTATTTCCATTATGGAAAAGGAATCATTTTTTTAAAATTGAGCAAATCTATGGAGGTTTTAACATGACGAATCGGCGCAATATTTATTTTTTTCATCAAAATGATCCTTTACTTATAAAACAAGTACAACCACTTTATGAATTGGCTGAAGCTTATTCATTCACGATCGTTTCCGACTTCCAGCAAGCAAATATTATTGTCAGTATCGGGGATGATGGAACATTTCTACAAGCTGTTAGAAAAACCGGATTCCGTGATGATTGTTTATACGCCGGTATAGCAATGGATCAATTAAACATGTACTGTGATTTTCTATTGGAAGATACCAGCAAGATGATTGACAGCATATCCATGGAAAATATTGAAGTCCGCCGTTATCCAACCATTGAAATTAAGCTTGATGATCAACCTTCTTTTTATGCCCTTAATGAACTAAGTATACGTTCGTCTATTATTAAAACATTCGTGTTAGATGTCTTCATAGATTCTTTACATTTTGAAACTTTCCGCGGAGACGGAATGATTATCGCTACACCAACTGGAAGTACAGCTTATAATAAATCTGTAAAAGGGGCTGTTGTTGACCCGACTCTTCCGTGTTTTCAAGTAAGTGAACTTGCTTCGATTAATAACAATACATACCGAACGCTCGATTCCTCATTCATATTAGGACCTGAACGTACGCTTACTATCCAATTACCTGAAAGCGACGATTATCCTACCTTTGGAATGGATAACGAAGCACTGAGCATTAAAGATGTGAAAAAAATTCAAGTTACACTAAGCGGAAAAGTAATTAAAACCGTTAAACTAAAAGATAATTCTTTCTGGGAAAAAGTTAAAAGGACATTTTTATAAGGAAGTTCTCTTTTATCAGTGAAGAGAAAAACAGGATTAAGCTCCGAACTTAATCCTGTTTTTCTTGTTACGATTATTTAATTTAACTTGTATTGGATGTGAGGCTGCGTAAATAAGTAATGCAGACCAGATAAAAATAAATGAAAGCAGATGAATTTTTGTAAATGGTTCATGATACATAAACACACCGATTAATAAAGTCATAGTGGGGGCTATATATTGTAAAATCCCCATCATCGAAAGTGGTACCTTCTGTGCTCCTTTTGCAAAAAACAAAAGCGGCAGTGCGGTAGCAATTCCTCCGCCCATTAGTAAAAGGCTGGTACTTGCTGATTCAAAAAACAATGGCTTTGAGGTAATTAACAAATAAACCATAAAAATAATGGCCAATGGAGTAACCATCATTGTTTCAAGGGTTAAGCCGATTTCTGCATCGACTTTAATCATTTTCTTCGCAAGACCATATAAACCAAAGCTGATCGCAAGCGAAAGTGCAACCCATGGCACCTCACCATAATGCAGGGTAAGGATAAGCACACCGATTCCTGCTAAAGTAAAAGAAAGAATTTGTGCACCGCTTAGTTTTTCTTTCAGTACCACTACACCTAATAACACACTCACAAGCGGGTTAATATAGTAGCCAAGACTGGTTTGAAGAATATGACCTGAGTTGACTGCCCAGATAAAGATTCCCCAATTAATACTGACGAGTATTGAGGCGGTCAGTAAAGCAGCCAGTTTTTTGGGCTGATAGGCTATTTCTTTTACAAATGAAAGAAATCCTCGCCATTTTTGGATCACCAACAATAAGATCACCATGAAAATAAAAGACCAAAGTACCCGATGTGCAAGAATTTCTCCAGCTGATACATGTTGAACAAACTTCCAATAGATTGGAATGAGTCCCCATATAAAGTAAGAGAGTGCTGCATAAATGATTCCTTCTTTTTGCTGTTTCATTTCTTTTCCTACACTCTCCCTTCACACTTCCAACATTATTTACGTTCTTTCTGATAAACAATCTGACCGCCAACTACAGTCATATCAGCTTCAACCATTAAAAGTTCATCCTCTGAAATTGAAAATAAATTCTCTGTTAGGACAGAGAAATCTGCCAGGAAACCTTTAGCAATCTTCCCTCTTTTCTTTTCTTCACCAGTCGCATAAGCACTGCCCGTTGTATATAGGGAGACAGCCTCAAACATTGATAATCGTTCATCAGGGCCATATACAGTCTTATCAAGTCCAAACGGTTTTTTTCTCGTTACTGCTGCATGAATGCCTAGTAGTGGATTAACCGATTCAATCGGTGCATCTGATCCTCCGGCACAATGAATGTCATTACCGAGAAATGTTTTCCAAGCATAGTTATACGTGGAATTCTCAAGTCCCACTTTATCCATGACCCAAGGAAAATCTGAAGGAACAAAACCAGGTTGAATATCAAAGATGACTGGTAGTAATTTCGCTCTTTCCAGGAGATCCTTACGCATAATCTGTGCATGAATGAGACGATCTCTGAGCCCTTCAGCCGGAGGATCCACCTCAATAGCGCTTATTACATTTTCAAAGGCTTGGTCTCCGATTGTATGTACCGCAATCGGCAGGTTGTGTGAACGTGCTTTTCGGACAAGAGCGGCAAGCTCATTTTGTGTATACATCGCAACACCATTGGTTTCAGGATGATCTGCATACGGTCTGCTTAATAAAGCTGTATTCCCTCCAAGCGAACCATCTGCAAAAATTTTCATCGCGTCCAGTTTAATAAATGTTCCGCCGTCTCGATAGCTGTATCCATTAGCTGTCATCTCGTCGACCTCTTCGTTATGCACAAGCAGGTTCGCACGGAGCGGCATGGAATTTTTTTCTATGACATTAATAAATGCCTGATAAGTAGACGTAAATCCATCGTAGTAATGAAGATCTTCTGTGTGAACACCCGTTAACCCTTTGCTCCAACAATCTTCAATAGCCAGTTTGATGGCACTCTCTACATATTCCTGGTCAATACCCGGGATATGATTCGTAATCAGCTGCATGGCTGGTTCCTCTTTAAACAAACCATTCAATCGACCATCTTGATAACGGCCAATCACTCCACCTGCAGGAGGTACGTCTTTAATTAAATCCCTTGCAGCCTTTAAGCTTAATGAATTGGCAACCAATGCGTGCCGGCAGATTCGTTTTAAGATGACTGGATTCTGCGGTGAAACTTCGTCCAATTCATCTAGTAAAATCAACTCGGTATCATCCCATTCGTTCTCATTCCATCCTTCGGCCACAATCCATTTACCAGGAGGAGCTCCTTCACATTTTTCTTTAACAGCATCTAGTACATGCTGTCTGCTAGTCATTTCTGATAAATTGAGACGCATTAACAACTCACCGTAGCCTACCAGATGCATATGGCTGTCTATCAGTCCTGGAATCATCATCTGTCCGTTTAAATCAATATCTCGCTCTATTCTGTCTGAATAGTCCATTTTTAATTGAGCTGAGTTTCCCATATCCATAATCAGGTCACCCTCGGTATATACTGCCTCGACCCGAGCATTTTCCTTTTCCATTGTATAAATAAGTCCATTCGTCCATAATGTTCCCACACCCGCACAATCCTTTCTCTAGACCTATTTTCTGTAAAAAAAGTGTATCACCTTTTCATTCAAAAAGGGGAAAAAACAGCTTGTGAATCTCAAAATTTTATCAATTTAATAAAAAAAGACTCTCCCGAAGTGGAGAGCCTTTGTGGTTTAGGATTTCGCGATTGCTTCCTCTCGCTCCCTAAGTTCTATCCTGCGGATTTTTCCAGAGGTTGTTTTTGGCAGTTCCTCTACAAATTCAATCCTACGCGGATATTTATATGGTGCCGTCAAGGCTTTTACATGATTCTGAAGCTCCTTCACAAGTGTTGGAGTTTCTGGATTGATGCCGTCCTGAAGGACAATATATGCCTTAACTACTTGACCGCGTATTTCATCCGGACTGGAGACAACTGCACATTCCTTTACAAATCTATGCTTTACAAGTGCATCCTCCACTTCGAACGGCCCAATGGTATAGCCAGAACTAATGATAATATCATCGCTTCGCCCATCGAACCAGAAATAACCTTCCTCGTCCATCTTGGCCCGGTCTCCAGTAATATAATAGTCCCCGCGGAATTGCATGGCAGTTCGTTCAGGATCTTTGAAATAGTTCTTAAACAGGGCTGGTGTTTCAATATGTACCGCAATGTCCCCGACAACTCCCGGTTCACAAAGAGTACCCTCCTCATTGATAATCTCTACCCTATTCCCTGGTATTGGTTTACCCATAGAACCTAATTTAATCTCCATCCCTTTTACAACGCCGACAAGTAAGGTATTTTCTGTCTGCCCATAGCCATCCCTCACCACAATGCCGAATTGCCTGTTAAAAATATCGATGACTTCTCTATTCAAAGGTTCTCCAGCGGAAACTGCACTGCGCAAAGCTGGCAGGTGATACTCAGACAAGTTATCTATTTTAGCCATAAGACGATATTCCGTCGGCGTACAGCACAGGGCATTCACCTGATAATCAGCGAGCAGCTGCAAATATTTTTTAGGTTCAAATTTCCCTTGATACACAAGCCCCGTTGATCCCGACCCCAGTATAGATAATAACGGACTCCATATCCATTTCTGCCAGCCAGGTCCAGCAGTTGCCCACACGATTTCATCTTTCTCTGCTCCAAGCCAATTAGATGCAGCTGCCTTTAAATGGGCATACGCCCAGCCATGGGTATGCACGACACCCTTTGGATTACCAGTAGTGCCTGATGTATACGATAAAAACGCCATATCTTCCCTCAGTGTATCTGCCATTGGCAATTCAGAAGACGCGGTTTTCATCTCTTCCTCTAAATGATGCCAGCCTGCAGCCTTGGAACCAACCGAGTATTTAATCAGTTCCTTTGCTTCTTCTACGTCATCAAGTTGCGGAGTATAGTCATGGTAACTAATAATCCCTTTCACATCACCATGAATCACACGATACCGTAAATCTTTTGTCCTCAACATCTCAGAACTTGGAATAACCACTAATCCAATTTTCAAGGCTGCAATATATACTTCGTAAGCCTCAATTAAGCGGGGAATAATAATTAATACATGATCTCCCTTTTTTAGACCTGCCTGAAGAAAAACATTTCCAGCTTTATTCACATTTTCAATTAACTTTTCATATGTAATCTCTTTTTTCTCTCCGCTCTCGTTTTCCCACTTTAAGGCAATCCGTTCAGCGCGATCAGTATGCTTTTCAATTTCAGATACAAGGTTATATTCTTCCGGAGCTAATAAATCTTCTCGTTTCATCATTTCCCCTCCAGTTCCAAAGTGGTCTTACCACTTTCTATTATACAGAGTAATCCGAGTTTTTTATATACAGACTATTTTCCTACCAGCAGCTTTCCTAACATAAATAAAGGAAGCGGGCAAAAACCCGCTTCCTGCAGCCATATTTATGAAATTATCTTTGTGATCCGCCTAATTGTTGTTCAGCCATTTGTACTAAACGTTTAGTAATTTCTCCACCAACTGAACCGTTAGCGCGAGCTGTTGTTTCTGCACCAAGTTGTACACCAAATTCTGTAGCAATTTCGTATTTCATTTGATCTAGTGCTTGCGATACGCCAGGTACTAACAAATCATTTGAACTGTTGTTGTTCGCCATGTGTTTTTCACCTCCCTTGTGATAATAGAATGTGTTAAAACACATGGCGTCATTCATAAAAAAGTTGGTAATTGATACCTTCACTTTTCAGTGGATAATCTTAAAATAAATCTTCGATTGTTTCATCCATATTATCTTGCTTTTCACCACTAATATGGAGAGTTTCTGTGTCCTGAACCGCTTTTTCAATCATTGGTTCAAAATCAACGAATCCTTCGTAGTAATTAACCTTTTCTCGTTTTGGCTTTGTTTTCGGACTCGCCGGAGTGAATACTGTACAACAGTCCTCAAACGGTTGATTAGATATCTCTAACGTGTCCATTTCACGAGCCATTGCAATTATCTCTGTTTTATCCACTGTGATAAGCGGGCGTAAGATAGGTGTATTTGTTACTTCGTTGATTGCAAACATGCTTTCAAGCGTCTGACTGGCCACCTGACCAAGACTTTCACCGGTTATAATTGCCATTCCCTCATTTTTCTCTCTAATCGCATCCGCGATACGAAGCATTAATCGACGCGTACTTGTCATCGTATAATTCTCTGGAATTTGCTTTTGGATCAACACTTGAATATCTGTAAACGGTACGATATGAAGTTTAATACTTCCGTTTACTTCCGCTAATTTGTGAGCTAAATCAATCACTTTTTGCTTAGAACGTTCACTCGTAAATGGCGGACTGTAGAAATGAATACACTCGACTTCAAGGCCCCTCTTCATCGATAAGAATCCGGCTACCGGGCTGTCGATTCCTCCAGAAAGCATCAGCATGGCTTTTCCGCTTGAACCAAATGGAAGACCACCTGCACCTTCAATAATCTCTCCAGTTAGATAGACCGCTTCACGTCGTATTTCGATGCGCAGGTTAAAGTCAGGATTTTTCACGTCCACTTTTAAGTGACCATCATTATTGATTAAAAGATGTCCCCCAATAAGGTGATTCATCTCATTCGTATCATATGGATAATCCTTATCAGATCTCCTTGTGGTGATTTTAAATGTCTCCGGCCTTTTTGAGAGCTGTTCAAAATAATATAGAGACGCTGCCTTTACTTCTTCAATATCTCTCCCAATCTTAAGCGCAGGACTTAAGGATTGAATGCCATAAACGCCTTTAATTCGCTGGATGACTTCAAGATGATCCTCTCCATTTAAAAGGACATACATTCTGTCTCTGCTTGAAGTCACTTTTGCCTGTTTAAGATCCTTTATTGCCCAGCGGATATGCGATTTCATTTTATCAACAAAGCTTTTACGATTTCTTTTTTTCGTAGATAATTCTCCATAACGGATAATAATATGATCAAATTCCATTTAGCTACCTCATTACCTTTTGTAGTTTTGCCATTTTCTCAATGACAGCCTGTATAACAGCTTTTGCTTCTTCTAGGTTGTTCTCATAAGACGTACTAATCCGAATGACACTTTCTGCACGAGATAAATCATGGAACATGGCTAAAACTGTTTCACTAATTGCCTTATTCTTTGATGAACAAGCACTGGTCGTTGAAGCGAATATCCCTGATTCCTCTAAAGCATGGATAAACACCTCAGACTTGATACCAGGAATCGAAAAATTAACGATATGAGGAGCCCCTGATTCTGGACTATTTATCTTAACTCCGTCGATTTTCTTAAGCTCATTCATCAAATAATCACGAATTCCAGCAATATCGCTAGCTTGTTTCTGTTTATTTAATGTCATACGTAATGCTTTCGCCATAGCAACGATTCCAGCGACATTTTCTGTTCCACTTCTAAGTTTGGATTCCTGGTTCCCTCCAGTAAATAACGGCCTCAATTTTACATGGCTGCGAACATAAAGAATTCCTGTTCCCTTTAAACCATGAAATTTATGACCGGACATGGTACATAAATCGATGTGAGATTGGTTAAAATCCAGAGGTACTTTGCCGATTCCTTGGACATGATCAACATGAAACATTATTTTCGGAAAGTCTGCCAGATATCGGCCAATCTCTTCAATGGGCTGAATGGATCCTATTTCATTATTCACATGCATGATGGATACTAAGATTGTATCTTCTCTAATTGCCTGAATTAAGTCTGATAATACGATGCTGCCATCTTTAGTAACTGGCAGGTACGTAACTTCAAATCCTTCTTGTTCAAGAGCACGACTGGTCTCAAGGACGGACGCATGCTCCATCTCGGTAGTAATAATATGATTACCATTCCTAGCCGCAGCATGAACGGCCCCTTTTATGGCTAGATTATTACCTTCTGTACCTCCAGAAGTAAAAACTATCTCCGAAGGCATTGCATTAAGGAGATCAGCAATTTGCTTTCGTGCCTTCTGAAGTAATCGTTCTGAGCTGGCTCCAAGTCCATGGAGAGAAGAAGGATTTCCAAAGTATTCTCCTGCTACTTTAGCAAAGGATTCAATCACTTCAGGATACGGCTTTGTTGTTGCGCTATTATCAAAATAAATCATAGCCTCACCCTCCTGTATTCTATAAGAAGCTGCGCTAGGCAGCTTTTAATTTTTATATTTGCAACTACTAATTTTAACATAATGATGAATAGGAAGAAAGGACTGACTCCAAAAGAAAAGAACCAATGCTTTCCCGCATTGGTTCCATTCTTTCTATCTATTAAGAAGAAATATGCTCTAAATCGGCATTCATTCGTTTTAAACTTCCAGGTTCTACTTTATCAATGGCGGTTGCAGCCGTATTCAAGGCCTCTTCATACTCATAATCCCTGAATTTCTCCTCAGCCGATCTTAAAGCTTCAGCTACAGAAGGATATTTGCTGCGGTAGCGATTTCCATATTGGATAACCTTCTCAGCAAGGTACATCTTTTCAATCAGGGTTTCTGTTTTTTCGAGAAGTTCTCCAACAGATGCTACAGTCTTCTCAAGGAAAATCTGTACTGAGGCCATATCCAAAGGTTTCTCTTCTAGTTTATCTTCCACATCTGCCAAGCTTTCTTTTGCTTCCCTCAGATACGCTTTATAATCTTCCGGTAAACCTGGAATATTGCTTTTGGAAATAATTCTTGCTGTTTCGCTCATCTTCCGCCTTAATTCCTGCAGCGTTTCACGAGCTTCCATCTCATCTTTCCGCAACGCTTGAAGTTTACCAGTGAATATAACTTGTTCATCTTTCAGGTGCTGAATTTTATCCGCAATCTCTTGCATTTCTTCACCAAGTACTGAATTTGACGAGGCATTCTCAGCTATCTTAAGTGAGAGCAGACGGAAACGTTTCGAAAGCGATTGAATATGTTTTTCAAGCTTTCTCTGTCCTTCAAGCTCATTTTCATTCAAGTGATAACTATGCTGAACAATAACGGTTTCTGCCTTCTGCTTATCATTTTCATATTCAAGAATCTGGATTTGCTCGTTAATTTTCACTTTATTTTCGAGGACGTATTGTCTTGAAAGAACCTCTTTTTCAAGTAAGTCATATAAAACATTTACACTTTCATTCAGATCTTGAATTCCTTTTGCTACTTCTTCTGTTTCTGCCACATCTATTTGAGCTTTATAATGTTCCAATTCTTGTTCAAGCTGGAAAATTTCCTTATCAAATTGAAGATGTTCAAGGGGATATCCTTGATTTACCATATCTAAATATCCGTCCTTAAGCTCTGCTAATTGATTAGGGAGAGAAACTAATCCTTCTGCCATAAGATCCGGAATCATTTCCATTTTATGTTCCACACTTGCCAGCTTGTCCTTGATCAATAAAACAAGCTCCCGAGCATTTAAATAATTTCCGTTTTCAGTAGCCGTTTCATATTGCTGAAGAATACCTGTAACTTCATCCAGCAGTGCTTCTAATCGGTCCGCAGCATTTCCATATGTATGGCGGTGAGCAAGCAGCGATTTCTTTAAATAACGATATTTTTCCTTAATTTCCTCGATTTCGACACGGTTCTTTTCTTCACTGCCAACAAGGTCATCCAATTCTGCGAGAATCTTTTGAATGGTCGCTTCAATTTCTTTTAATTTAACGGAGACCTTCTGCTGCACTTCCTTAGAACGTCTTAATCGAAACTTGTCTACATATTCTTCGGCATCAAAAAATAGTTCTTCTACATCAGGCATATGAACCGTGATTATCGCATCCCATTCACTACGCCATCTCTCGAACATAACCTCTGTTTCTCCGGTCATATTCAATTGTTTTACCTTTGAAAGCTCTTCAAGTACTGGGCTGGTCATAATCTCGTTTTTCCACGCTTCCAACCTGTCTATTTCTTTAAAATGCTTCTTCTTAGTAAGGTAACTCCATATCACTAAAGCTAAAATAAGTATAATCACACCAAGTATGTATTCCATTATATGCCCCCTGTTCTAAAGCCTCCGTCGTACTATCTACTTTTATATAAAAGTTAAAATGTCTAATTCAATGCTTTTATGATACCATGTTAGCAATAATTTTTGACCAGAAAAATGAATATTTCGCATAAAACTGTATACAAAAATTGTATTTAGGGGGAAATTCCTTGAAAAGTGACAACCATTTACACTCACCTTTTTGTCCACACGGATCAAGCGATCAATTTGAAGCGTACATTCTAAGAGCTCTTGATTTAGGATTAAACCAGATTACGTTTACCGAACATGCCCCTTTGCCTTCCGGATTCATTGATCCAACACCTAATCAGGACAGCGGAATGAATCCGGCATTCCTTACTTCTTATTTTCAAGAACTGCAAGCAATCAAGAAGTGCTATTCGCAAAAGATTGACATAAAAATTGGTTTAGAGGTAGATTTCATCGAAGGTTATGAACAGGAGATAAAACATTTTCTAGATGAAAATGGAACATATCTAGATGACAGCATATTGTCTGTCCATTTTATCAAGCATGAAAATCAGTGGTATTGTATTGATTTCAGTGCAGAGATATTTGGCCAGATTGCTAAAACTCTAGGATCCGTTGAAAATGTATACCGCCTATATTACGATACGCTTGCGATGTCGATTGCCGCCGACCTTGGCAACTATAAACCAGAACGAATCGGGCATATAACACTGGCACAAAAATTTCAAAAACAGTACCCAGTCTCAGAAAACTTCGATCAGCAAATCTACCGTATTCTTGAGCAAATAAAACAAAAAGGCTATTCACTCGATTATAATGCAGCCGGCCTTTCAAAACCGTTGTGTCTGGAACCCTACCCTCCAGAACGATTTGCCAAACGTGCATCAGCACTAGGTATTCCGTTAGTTTTCGGGTCAGACGCCCATGTGGCAAAAGACGTAGGCCGTGGTTTTGAAAGCCTTATTCAAGCGAAATAATCTATGGAAGTTTAGGACAGTGCTAGTTTCCTTACTGGTTCATTATTAAAAAGTGTCCCATGTAAAAAATGAATAGTATCTTCAATGTATTTCTCAATATAATAACTTTCTTGAGGGAAAATGTGCAGTACTTCTCTTGCATAACGAGCATGTATAATGGGTGCCGAAAGCTGGCCTTTTAATTGAAGCATTGAAATAGGAAACGATACGTGACGAAATAATTTTTCCTTAAAGCCCTTTTCATAAACTACTTGAAAATAATAATTCTCTTTCATATAGTAAGTCGAAAGAATCTCGCGGTTAAGGTTCGAATCCAGAGCTGTTTCTCCATATATAAAACTAGAGGCTAGAAAGTTTTTTGCCTGAAAATGCAGAATTTCTCGTACTAAATCCATTAAACACTCCTGTGGTCCTTTTTCATCAAGCACTTGAATATTCCGGTCCAGCACGTCTATATAATCTTCAAAGTAGGAAGTAAGACAAAACTCTAGTAATCCATTCTTATTTTTGAAATAATAAGCGATATTCGCTGGATTTATTTGGGCTTTTTGTCCAATATCACGTAATGAAGTAGCATGAAAACCTTTTAGATGAAACAAATAAAGTGCTGCATCAAGAATAGCCTGTTTAGTTTTAGTCTGACGATTCATCTGCGATCCCCCGCTTCCTAAAGAATAGTCTCTCTTTAGTTGTTATTCTTTGACAGAAGCGGGATTCCTGTAATTAGTTCTCGACAACTTATACAGTCCTTAAAAAATTTAGGAAGATAGCTGTAAAAATTCAAAGAAGCAGGGTGAATGTTTATGTTTACTGTCGAAACATATAAAGGAAATAATGAAAAAGATTACGAAATGGTTATTAAGCAATTACTTGCCCTCATAGAAGATGAGTCAGACCAAATTGCTAATTTAAGCAACGCTTCTGCGCTTCTTAATCAGTTCCTTACTGACATCAATTGGGTTGGTTTTTATCTCGCCAAAGAAGAAGAACTCGTACTCGGACCCTTCCAAGGCCTTCCAGCCTGTGTACGAATTCCATTTGGAAAAGGTGTTTGTGGAACCTCAGCATCGGAAAGAAAACTGATGCGTGTAGAAGATGTGCATGAATTCCCTGGACATATTGCCTGTGATGCTGCTTCTCGTTCAGAAATTGTTATCCCTTTGATTAAGGATAATGACCTAATTGGTGTTCTTGATATTGACAGCCCTTCTGTCGGAAGATTCACCGAACTGGATGAAACCATGCTTGTGAAATTTACAGAAGCCTTAATCAACCATCTATAGACCACTGCTGTTTAAAACCCGGATGCTAGTATCCGGGTTTTTATTAATTCTTACATGTATAAAAGCTTTGATCATTCACAAGAACTTTATTTTTACCGGTATTCTTCGCTTGATAAAGAGCTTCATCAGCCCGTTTAAATAAGTCTTTAGCGTTATCAATCGATTCATTAGACCAATAAGAAACCCCGCAGGATATCGTTATTCTTGGCGATGAAAGGTCTCTGACCCTTTCAAGCAGTCTTTGTGCGATTGTAATTCCTACCGATAAAGAAACCTTTGGAAGATAGATAGCTAATTCTTCCCCGCCCCACCGTGCGCCGACATCAGAATCTCGGATATTTGCTTGTATTAACTTGCCAAGTTGAACTAAAATATCATCGCCTATTTGATGTCCATATGTGTCATTTACTTTTTTAAAATCATCAATATCAATTAAGATAAAGGTCCCTTGATTATCTGTTTCCATGGATTGATAGATTTTCTCATCCAAGTAATTTCGAGAATGCAGTCGAGTTAAATGATCGGTAATGACCATCTTTTCTAATTCTTCACGAAGCATGGAATTGGCCAATGCCAAGCTGGAATGGTGAATGAGTGATTGAAGCAGCTTAAACATCTCAAAGGAAAAATAATAAGGTTCGCGATGTAAAACCACTGCAAACCCCTTTAATACATTACTCTCCATAATTGGGATTGCCATCAATGAATGGAATTCCCATTTTTCATTGGATAATTGCTGACTCAAGTCCCCTATAAACAAAGACTCTTTATCTGTATTGATCTTTTCTTTAAGATATTGTACATAACATTCTGAAGCATCTGTATGGAAAAAATCCGAACTTCCAGTAATTAACCCTGTTCCCCCATCAGGCAGCAAAAGGATGAGCCCTGTTTCATCTGCATGAAACGATTTGATAATTTGCTGTTTCAAAAATTCCATTGTCTCGCTTAATCTTAAATTAGAATTTAGTTTGTGCGATGTTTCATTAATCAACTGTAAATCTGCAATCAACCGTTTGGACTGTTGGTACAATTGAGCATTTTCGAGAGCACTTCCTGCAGTAGCTGCCAGCTGGTTAATAAATTCAATTTCATTTTTTGGAAAGGTTACTGTATCTGGTGCTATAACCTGCAGCACTCCATATACCCCTTGTTTCCCTTTCAATGGTGCGTATAGGACAGTCTCTCTATCCTCTATCTGTTCTTGTTGGATTGTCCCTGTCACATAGGCCTTCATCGCCGCTACGTTTTCGCTGTCATAACCTAGATCCTTTATCGGCAGATTTCCATGATTATCATTATCATGAGAAATGAGCAAATAATGTGAAAAGTTTGGATAGACCTTTCGCAGAGTTTCAATGATTTTCTCCAGTACAGCATCCATACTCATAGAAGAATGAAAATGTTCAGTAACTCTGAACAATTCTTTATACCGTCTTTTTTCATTAATTATTTCCAAAAGATTCTGAGCGGTTTCTATAATCTCAACACACTCTTTTACAAGTACTTCACCATCATGTCCTAAATTAGATAGAATCCCAGGCACCTTTTCTTTTATGCCCAATAGGCGATTCAGTCTGTTTTCTTCTCGAAGTGGTATCAAAATGTCGAAGCTATCAAGCTCTGACAGGGTCTTTTGATGAGTAAAAAAGCAGCCATTTTCCGGTTTTTCTTGAATAATTGCAGACTCGATTCTCGCCTTAATGACTTCAGTCTTAAGGGGTCTGGTTGTTGCTTCCATATAAAAATGCTGTTTTTCTTCATTATATTTGTATAGTGAGGCTTCATCTATTGCAAGAATACTTTTCATTTTCAGCAATAATTCTTTAATAAAATCTTCATATAGAATTTGGCCTTTTGTAAAGTCCATATGATTAAAAAAGACTGTTTTCAACTGGTACAAAACTTGACTCGTTTCATATTTCATCTCTATCATCCCTAATATACTTATACGATTAAATTGCAAAATTCTCACTATTCATTAGCTGCTAAATACAAGTAATAAGACTAAAGACAGATTAGTACTGCCATTCACTCTAAAAAATTACTGGACTCTCTCTTACATTATATACTGTAATTACCAAAATTTCCGCATTATTTTACGTACTTTCGCTAAAATTTGTAAATTAATTCATGGTTTATCGGTACATTTTCATAGTCGAGCTTTTTATGAATAAACTATTTTGGGTATTTTCAACTAACGTTTAACACGTAATTCCACCTCTCCAACTTTTATCCTTGACTAAAACGCATAAAAATTATATACTAGTCTTTGTGTAAAATATTGCAGCCTATGTGAATGCATTTATGCTCTCATTTTATTCCTCTTCCAAGAGGTGTATCACGTAACTCTCTGCTGCTAGGGCGAAGATACATGAAAATAAAATGGTCTTAACTGATTATCACAAACGGTTTTTATTTTACCAAAATAAAAACATTTTTAGGAGGATTCACTATATGTCTCGTTATACTGGACCAAGCTGGAAATTATCCCGTCGTCTTGGAATCTCACTTACAGGTACTGGTAAAGAATTAGAAAAACGCCCATACGCTCCTGGTCAACATGGTGCTAATACACGTAAGAAAGTTTCTGAATACGGAATGCAATTACAAGAAAAACAAAAACTTCGTCACATGTACGGAGTTACAGAACGCCAATTCCGTTCTTTATTTGATAAAGCAGGAAAACTACAAGGTAAACACGGTGAAAACTTCATGGTTCTTCTTGAATCACGTCTTGATAACGTTGTTTATCGTTTAGGTTTAGCGCGTACTCGTCGTCAAGCTCGTCAGCTTGTAAACCACGGTCACATCACTGTGAACGGTAGCCGCGTTGATATTCCATCATTCAAAGTATTGGTTGGTCAAACAATCGCTGTTCGTGAAAAATCACGTAACTTTGAAATCATCAAAGAGGCAGTTGGATCTACTAACTTCATTCCTGACTACCTAACATTTGATGCAGAAAAATTAGAAGGTACTTTCACTCGTTTACCAGAACGTTCTGAATTGCCTGCTGAAATTAACGAACCACTTATCGTTGAGTACTACTCTCGTTAATAGGTTTGACCCCATCCTCGGATGGGGTTTTTTTCTTACTCATAACTGAATGAATCCAATGCGCTTTCAGACTGTAGACAAACTCGAGGGAAATCGAGCTTGTCTACAGTCTTCTTTTTTACTGGCAAGTGTTTATGGATTTTTGAAACCAATAATTAAGCCAACATGCATCTCCTAGCTCATGTTTGTTTTACTGCTTTTTACTCAGCATAAGAAACTGCATTTTGATAAAAAGTACTTATTTAGCCTTGCGAAATGGTTTTAATGCGCACCTCTTTGGATATCAAACACAATTCAATCAAGACAGTTTAGCCTCTTGTAGAAGGGCTGCATTGTTCGTTCATCTTCACAGGGTTACTAGTCCTCTCCATCCATACTCTTTAATTCTTCGTTTTCGTCCTTTCCCTTATCTTGATTGACTTCCTCCTGAATTTATTTGCTCAGGTTTCAATTTAGACATCGGCTTAATATCCAAATTAATTGTAGAAAGCCTGATTGGATTGGAAGGTGGGAACAGGTGAGACCCGCAGAAAGCGAGCGCCTGGAAAAGAAATCAACAGCCCCATTTTTTAAAAAAACACACGCGCACTGATTATTAATCAGTGCGCGTGTGTTTTCAGCTATTCATTACTTAATGAGAGTGTATTTCTTTTTACCTCGACGAATTAACAGGAATTCGCCTTCAATTTTATCATTGTCACTTACCGTATATGCAACGTCGGTTACTTTTTCACCATTAATTGAAATGGCACCATTTTGGATATCTTCACGCGCTTGTCTTTTTGAAGGAGAAATCTTGGCTTCAATTAATAGATCCACTAAGCCAATCTCATCGGAACTTTCACGTTCATACGTCGGAACATCCTTGAATCCAAGCTTGATTTCTGCTGCGCTTAACGTATTAACAGCGCCGCTAAATAATGCTGCAGAAATTCTAACCGCTTGTTCAAGCGACTCTGAACCGTGAATTAGTCTCGTCATTTCTTCTGCTAATTTCTTTTGTGCTTTTCGTAAATGCGGCTCTGAAGCTACTGATTCCTCAAGAGCTTCAATTTCCTCGCGCTCTAAGAACGTAAAGAATTTCAAGTATTTGATTACATCAGTATCCGCTGTATTAATCCAAAACTGGTAGAACTCATATGGTGATGTTTTTTCTGGATCCAGCCATATTGCGCCGCCCTCTGTCTTCCCAAACTTCGTACCATCTGATTTAGTTACAAGAGGAATAGTCATTCCGAACGCCTTCGTATCTCCATCGTGTGATTTACGAATCATTTCTAGTCCTGTTGTGATATTGCCCCATTGATCACTTCCGCCAATTTGGAGCTTACAGCTGTGATGATCATACAGATGATTGAAATCTATTCCCTGTAGAATGGTATACGCAAATTCCGTAAAGGATAAGCCCGTTTCCAAACGTGAAGCAACCGTATCCTTGGCAAGCATGTAGTTGATCCCTATATATTTTCCATAGTCGCGGAGGAACGTAACCATATCAATTTTGCCAATCCAGTCATAATTATTTACCATGACTGCACCGTTATCTCCGTCAAACTCAAAAATTTGTGTTAATTGATTTTTAATACAATCCGCATTATGAAGCACGCGATCTAGTGTTTGAAGTTGTCTTTCTTCTTTTTTACCAGACGGATCACCGATAAGTCCTGTAGCTCCTCCAACTAATACAAGTGGACGGTGACCATGTTTTTGGAATCGACGCAAAGTTAGGAATGGCAATAAATGTCCTATATGCATACTATCCGCAGTAGGATCTACTCCGCAATATAATGATATTTTCTCTTTTTCTAACAGATCCGTTAGACCGGTCTCATCTGTTTGTTGATAAATAATCCCTCTCCATTCGAGGTCTTTAATAAGTTCCATACGATTTTTCCTCCTTTATATGCCGCAAACAAACACAAAAAAGCCCCTTCATAAAATGAAGGGACGAATAAATTCGCGGTACCACCCAACTTGAGAACATAGCTTGCCTGTCCTCCGCTTAAACTGAATAACGGCCATCAGCCGTTTGCTGCTAAATGTATATGGTTCACAGCAAATGCTCCAGGACGTAATTCACCACGCTATATGTACCGGTTTTCACCTCCCACCGGCTCTCTAAAACAGGGATAGCTTTGCTACTTAATCCTATCATCGCTTTACATTATTAAATTTTAAGATAATAAATTTTTATCATACATAGTGACAACTGTCAACTTTATTTGACATTTTTATGGAAAATAATAAAAAGTAGTCATTCTCAAAACGGCTTATATGCTATAATGTATGTGATTTCAGGGGGTTTGATACGATGAAAAATAATGAAAGAAATAAACAGACACAGCTGCGTCCGGTAATTGATTTTTTTAAGGACAAGCGAACAAAAAAATACTCAAGAATTACATATCAGGTTGTCTGGAACTTAACGCTTTTATTCATACTTACACTAATACTCGGTTTTTCATTTGCAGGAGGCGTTGGAGCTGGTTACTTTGCTGCACTTGTAAAAGAGGAACCAATCAGATCAAAAACAGACCTAAAAAAGGATTTATACAATTATGAAGAAACCTCAGAAATCTACTTTGCCAATAAGGTTTATCTCGGCAAACTTACATCTGATTTGGAACGTGAAGAAATTTTATTAAACCAAATGTCAACACATCTTACTGACGCCATTATAGCCACAGAGGATGAATATTTCTATGAGCATGAGGGTGTCGTACCAAAAGCCATTATGCGTGCAATTTTTCAAGAAATGACAAATGCCTCTGTTCAATCAGGCGGAAGTACGTTGACTCAGCAATTAATTAAGAATCAAATACTAACAAATGAAGTATCTTTCGAGCGGAAAGCAAAAGAAATACTACTTGCGCTTCGCGTCGAAAAGTTCTTTGAGAAAGAAGAAATACTTCAAACCTATCTTAATATTTCAACATTTGGCAGAAACTCATCAGGTAAAAACATTGCAGGCGTTCAAGCTGCCTCAGAAGGGCTTTTTGGGATTAAAGCTAAAAAGCTTAATCTCCCACAGTCTGCCTTTATTGCCGGGCTGCCTCAAAGTCCATTCGGGTATACTCCATATACCCAAAAAGGAGAATTAAAAACAAATCTCGAACCAGGTCTGAATCGAATGAAAACGGTTCTAAAGAG
This sequence comes from Peribacillus sp. FSL H8-0477, assembly GCF_038002765.1. Taxonomy (NCBI): domain Bacteria; kingdom Bacillati; phylum Bacillota; class Bacilli; order Caryophanales; family Bacillaceae; genus Peribacillus; species Peribacillus sp. FSL H8-0477. Next base: position 1,555,380 of record NZ_JBBODE010000001.1, read on the forward strand.
AATGTTTGATGGCGGCTATATCACTGAAGCAGAATATAAAGATGCACTAGCTTATGACCTTGTAAAGGATTTCATAGGACCTCAACCACAACCCTATGATGAATACCCTTGGGTTACTTATGAAATTGAAAAACGTTCCGTAGAAATTCTCACAACCATCTTTGCAAAAGAAGCTGGCTATAATGAAAAAGACCTTGAAAAAGATAAAGATTTAAAAGAACAGTATACGACCATAGCTGATCGTAAGCTTCATCAGAACGGCTATAAAATTTATTCGACAATCGATAAAAAAATATATAATAAAATGAAAAAAGTAGCGAAAGATTACCAGTATTATGGGAATACAAAAAAACAGAGAATAACAGATTCAGAAACAAAAGAATCAAAGGTTATTGATCAACCAGTAGAAACCGGAGCCATCCTTATTGAAAATAAAACGGGTAAGATTCTTAGCTTTGTAGGCGGCCGGGATTATTCACGGGAACAATTGAATCATGCTACTGCAGCTAAGCGTCCAAATGGATCCACCATGAAACCACTGCTCGTCTATGCACCGGCCATAGAGTTAGGCAAGATTTCTCCTGCTTCCATATCCGTTAATGTGCCCATTAAAGTTGGTAAATGGGAGCCTAAGAACTACGGAGGCAGTTATTCAGGTTTAACCACCGCACGTGAAGCACTAAAAAAATCGCATAATGTTCCTGCAGCCATCTTTTACATGGACATTATTAATCAACGGCCAGCTAATTACTTGAAAAAGATGGGCTTTACTTCACTTGTTGAAGGAGATTACGTTAACCCATCGATGTCACTCGGAGCACTAAGCGATGGCGTGACAGTAGAAGAAAATGTGAATGCCTATTCGACCTTTGCTAATAATGGCGACTTTGTTGATGCCTACATGATTGATAAAATCGAGACTAAGGATGGCAAAGTTGTTTATAAACACAAAACAAAGCCAGTCGACGTATTTTCTCCGCAAACCGCTTATCTTACAGTAGATATGATGCGTGATGTCATAACCAGCGGTACAGCGGCATCCTTAAGAAACCGACTCGCCTTTTCTTCTGACTGGGCAGGAAAAACGGGGACAGGTCAAGATTATAACGATGCCTGGTTCGTGGCAACGAATCCTAACGTAACATTCGGAACATGGATGGGCTATGACACACCAAAACCGCTGGAGCAAACGTATAAAGGACTCTCCTATAGTAAGCGGAATATTTATCTCTGGGCAGATTTAATGAATGCTGCCTATCAAGTCAATCCCAAGCTTGTTGACCCAGCTGAACGGTTTGAAATGCCAGGAGGAATAGTCCGTCGATCTGTCTGTGCAGTATCAGGACTCCTTGCCTCAAATTCTTGCTCTGCAGCAGGTATGGCTTCTACAGACCTATTTAATGCAAAGTTTGTCCCAAATGAGACAGATGATAGCTTTATAACTGGAAGGTACGTACAAGTGGGTACCAAGCAATATACCGCGCTTCCTGCTACCCCAGAGGAATTTACAACCAATGGTTATGTACTTAATTCAGACTTTTTTAATAAGATTGGCGGAAAATATCTTGTCGATCCAAATATTTTGGCTTCCATGAATAGCAGCTGGAAAAACGTGGTTGTGCCAAACGCTGTTCTAAACGACAACGGAAAAGTTCCTGCTCCTCCAGAGGTATATCAGACAGGGCAATCCATAGCCTGGAATTCTCATTCTGAAGGGGATGTAGTCGGGTATCGCGTTTATAACGGCGGGCAAAAGGTTGCAAGCATTCGAGCTGGAGAAAAGCTTAGCTACAGCAGCGGTGCAGGGAGCTATTACGTCACTGCAGTAGATATAGCGGGCAACGAATCCCCAATGTCCACTCAGATTATGATTCAAACAGGCAGCACAAAAAAAGCACCTGAGACCACACCTGCAGAACCAGTTGTTGATTCTGATGAGGAAGATTCCCAAGAAAACGCAGAAGAAGAGGAATCTGAGCCTGCAGACGAACCTGAAGAAGTTGATGATGATACAGATGAGTAACAAGAAAGAGGCTTCCCTAATGGGAAGCCTCTTTCTTGGTTTGTTCTTTTTAGTCTTCCATCGTTGATAGATCTCCAGTTGGCAGATCTAGTTCCCAAGCTTTTAAGACGCGGCGCATGATCTTACCACTTCTTGTTTTAGGAAGCTTGTCACGGAATTCAATTTCTCTTGGTGCTGCGTGTGCAGCCAAGCCTTGTTTTACGAATTGGCGGATTTCTTCAATCAGCTCTTCCGTTGGTTCATAACCATCCCGGAGTGCAATGAATGCTTTAATAATCTCACCGCGTACCGGATCAGGTTTCCCAATGACACCGGCTTCAGCAACAGCCGGGTGCTCCACCAGCTTGCTTTCTACTTCAAAAGGACCTACACGCTCTCCTGAGGTCATAATGACATCATCAACCCGCCCTTGGAACCAGAAGTATCCCTCTTCATCCATATAAGCGGAATCTCCAGATACGTACCAACCACCCGGCATAAAATAAGATTCATATTTAGCTTGGTTATTCCAAATGGTATGCATCATTGACGGCCAGCCTTTTTTAATAGCCAGATTCCCCATCCGGTGGGGAGGAAGTTCATTTCCTTGATCATCTACAATTGCTGCCACGATTCCTGGAAGTGGTTTTCCCATCGAGCCCGGTTTAATTTCCAAGCAGGCATAATTGCTGATAATCTGAGCTCCTGTCTCGGTCATCCACCAATTATCATGAATTCGTTTATTAAAGACTTTCATCCCCCAACGAACGACTTCAGGATTAAGCGGTTCTCCTACACTTAATACATGACGAAGGGAACTCAAATTATATTTCTGGACGATTTCATCACCTGCGCCCATCAACATACGGAAAGCCGTAGGTGCACTATACCAAACAGTTACCCCATACTCCTGAATCGTTTTATACCATGATTCTGGTTTAAAACGGCCTCCTACGATAACATTTGTCGTTCCAGTCAGCCATGGTCCAAAAATTCCATAAGATGTCCCAGTTACCCATCCAGGATCAGCTGTGCACCAATAAATATCATTTTCTTTTAAATCAAGCACCCACTTCGCACTCTGATAATGCTGGATCATGGCATTATGAACATGTAGAACGCCTTTAGGCTTTCCTGTAGAACCAGATGTATAGTGAAGAATTAACCCATCGTCACGATTTACCCATTCTATTGAAAACTTCGTATCTGCTTGTTTTAATTTAGCAGAGAAATCATGCAGGTTTTCCTTTTCCTCAATATTATCCCCGACAAGAAAAATATGTTTCAGTTCAGGCAGATCGCTTACCGGTACGCGTGGCAGTAATTCTGGTGTAGTAATTAAAACCTTTGCACCGCTGTCCTCCAATCGGTCCCGAACCGCACCTTCCATGAATGCTTCAAAGAGCGGTCCAACTATCGCTCCCGTCTTAATCGTACCGAGCAAGGCCATATAAAGTTCTGGTGAACGAGGCATGAAAATAAATACACGGTCCCCTTTTTCTACCTCACCATAGTTTTTTAACACATTAGCGGCTTGATTACTTAAATTCTTCATCTCGTCGAATGTATATGTTTCGTCTCGATTATCGTCTTTATAAAGCAGGGCCGCCTTGTCTTTTCTATCAGATTCAGCGTGACGGTCAATCGCTTCATAAGCTAAGTTCATTTTCCCAGTTTTTGACCAAGAAAACTCTTTTTCTGTCTCAGCCCAATCAAACTGCTTGTACTTTTCATCATAATTTTGTAAGTTATACTCACCTTTAATTACTGGCAGCGCTTCCAATTTCATAGACAATGTTCCCCCTTTTCTCGACTTATACAGTATAATTATAGTATATAATTCTATTTATCTCAATTTTTTACTTTAAGAACCCACTATCCCTCTGCCCTTACTATACTCATAAACATCCATGTAACAAATATGTCCAAATTTAGAATGGATTAGAAAAACTTCAGAAGAATACTAGTTATCTAAAATTCCGATTTTACTTTTTATGTATAATAGAAGGTAATACTCATTAGGCGGTGAAAGAATGGAACATGTAAAGGCGTATAATTCCATGGAATTAGAAACAGGTAGAGGTACTCTAGTCATTGAAGGACCAGTTACTGCTGAAAAATTAAAATCATATGATTTCCACGAAGGATTAGTTGCTTTCCGACCGCCAGCACAACAGCATAAGGCATTAATTGAAATTGCTGATCTTCCAGAAGGAAGAATTATTATTGCCCGCCAGCAAGAAATGATTATTGGTTATGTCACTTATTTATATCCAGATCCGCTAGAGCGCTGGTCAGAGATCAAAATGGATGACTTAATTGAACTTGGTGCAATAGAAGTCATAAAAGATTACCGAGGAGCCTCTGTTGGTAAGAACATGATCCGCCTATCCATGACAGACGATGCGATGGAAGATTTCATCATCATTACAACAGAATATTATTGGCATTGGGATTTAAAAGGAACCGGATTAAATGTATGGGACTATCGCAAAATTATGGAGAAAATGATGAGTGCCGGAGGACTGGAATATTATGCTACTGATGATCCAGAAATCAGTTCTCATCCCGCTAATTGTTTAATGGCAAGAATCGGTAAACGAGTTGAACCCGAATCCATTCAAAAATTCGACCAGCTAAGATTTATGAACCGATTCATGTATTAAACGGTTATAAACTACGAGGAGGAGTAGAAATGATTGTTGAAAAAATCATGAAGAAAGAGATTATCACACTAACTGAAACGGATACCATTCAAACCGCCTTATTACTAATTCAAGAGAAACGAATTCGGCATATCCCAATCGTTAATCATGAGCATCATCTCGTTGGTCTTATCAGTGATCGTGACATCCGTGACGCTTCCCCCTCAATATTTAGAACCGAGGATTTTAAAGAGGATATGCAAAAACCTCTCCACACAATTATGAAAACCAATATCATAACCGGACACCCCCTCGATTTCGTTGAAGAAATAGGTGCTATTTTTTGCGAGTATAATATTAGCTGTCTCCCAATTATTCACGAAAAAAAACTTGTCGGCATCATTACTGGTACTGACTTGCTTCAATCTTATGTTGAACTAACAGGTGTGAATAAACCAGGTTCTCAAATTGAAGTCCAGGTCCCTGACCAACCAGGCGTTCTCTATGACCTGTCTTGTATCTTTAAAAAAAGAAATACCAACATCCATAGTATCCTCGTCTACCCTGCAAAAGAATCGGAAAGTGAGAAGGTTCTCGTACTGCGGGTTCAAACGATGAATCCATTTTTAGTGGTTGAAGACTTAAAGAAAGAAGGCTATAAAGTCATATGGCCAAGCCTTCCCGGTATCTCCCTATGAAGGATGCCGTGTTTGTCTTTTCTGAAGAACTATTAACATACAAATTCAGCAACGATCATCCGTTTAACCAAAAGCGCCTTCTCTTGACGCTGGATTTATTAAAAAAAACGGGTGCTATTACTGATGAGGATATCATCAAACCAAGGATGGCTACCGACCAGGAATTAGAATTAATTCATGATCCTGCCTATGTAAACGCTATCAGATTAGCTGGAAAAGGAAAACTTCCTAAAGAAAAAGCAGGGAATTTTGGAATAGGGACTGAGGATACGCCTATCTTTCCAGATATGCATGAAGCAAGTGCTCTTCTCGTTGGCGGGACCTTACAGGCTGTAGACTATGTTATGACAGGAAAGTCTCAACATGCATTGAACTTAGGCGGCGGTCTTCATCATGGCTTTCGCGGGAAGGCTTCTGGGTTTTGTATTTATAATGATAGTTCAGTGGCTATAAAATATTTACAGGAGAAGTATCACGCCCGTGTTTTGTACGTTGATACGGACGCCCATCATGGGGACGGTGTTCAGTGGTCTTTTTATGATGATCCAGAGGTATGTACTCTTTCCATTCATGAAACAGGAAGGTACCTGTTTCCAGGGACAGGAAATATCAATGAACGAGGCCAAGGAAAAGGATACGGCTATTCCTTTAATATTCCAGTCGATGCCTTTACCGAAGACGACTCGTGGTTAGACTCCTATACAACGGCCTTTACAGAAATCATGGAGTTCTTTAAACCTGATGTCATACTCACCCAAAATGGTGCCGACTCACACTACTTTGATCCATTGACCCATTTATCGGCAACCATGCGAATTTATCGCGAAATTCCACGCTTAGCTCACAAACTGGCCCATCAATATTGTGAGGGACGCTGGGTTGCAGTTGGCGGCGGCGGCTATGACATATGGCGTGTGGTACCGCGCGCTTGGTCAATGCTATGGATGGAGATGTCTGAACAGCCTAACCCTACGGGGCCATTATCGCCAGAATGGCTGGATACTTGGCAGCCTGACTCACCTGTCACACTGCCGCAATCGTGGGATGATCCTGAGGGAATCTACGAACCAATTCCCCGAAGACCTGAAATAACGGAAAAAAACGCGCTAACGGTTGAAAAATTACTCTACCCTATTCGTTCCAATCAATCATCTTCTGTGAAACCTACATAAAGCAAAAAAAATAAACGTCCATATTGGACGTTTATTTCGTTGATTGACGTTTTTCAATTCTATGTGGAAGAATAACAGACTCTTGATCCTCTACACTTTCTTTATTCATCAGCTTAGTTAGAAGACGCATGGAAACTGCACCAATATCATAAAGCGGCTGCACAATTGTCGTGATTTGCGGGCGAACCATTAAAGTAAGTCGTGTATTATCAAAACTAATTACCTCAAAATCATCTGGAACATTAAACCCGCGATCCTGAGCTGCATGCACAACTCCCAATGCCATTTCATCCGAACCAACAATAATAGCATTTGGTTTTTCTTTTAGGTCATTTAACTTTTGGAATGATTCAATGCCTGAATCATATGTATAATCGCCATCGATAACAAACTGCTCATTAAGTTCAATCTTTTGATGAGCTAGACCGCGCTTATATCCTGCTAATTTTTTTTGATTAATCGGATCATTAATGTTACCGCTGACAAATGCGATATTCTTTAATCCTCTTGCAGCAAAGTCCTTAACGGCATCAAAAGCAGCAGCCTCATAATCAATATTAACGGATGGAATTTGTTTCGTATCCTCAAGAGAAGCAGCAAGGACAATCGGAACCGGGGACTTCTGGAATTCCTTTACTAGTTCTTCCGTGATATTTGCACCCATAAACACAATTCCATCTACTTGTTTACCAAGCATTGTATTTAATAAGCGAAGTTCTTTTTCTTCATTTTCATCAGAATTACTGAGAATGATATTATATTTGTACATAGTGGCAATGTCTTCAATTCCTCTAGCCAGCTCTGCATAAAATATACTAGAAATGTCTGGGATTACTACCCCCACTGTTGTTGTCTTTTTGCTTGCTAATCCTCTTGCTACTGCATTCGGACGGTATCCTAAACGGTCAATCACATCAGATACCTTTTTACGTGTAGCAGGTTTAACATTCGGATTCCCATTAACTACGCGTGAAACGGTAGCCATTGATACGCTAGCTTCACGAGCTACATCATAAATCGTTATATTATTCATAAAACCACTCCTTCTTACCATCAATTTTCCCATTTACAGCTTTTCTCAATCTTAGCTTTTTTATAACCAGCTCATCTAAAGAGGAGCATATAGGATTTTTCATATATTTCTTCAGAGCTGATGTTAATCTCGATTCACTTGGTCAACTTCAGGAAATCAATCTAACATTTTAATTGTTCAGATATGAGCATTCAAGTCGTTTCATACACTTATCCATTACTGTATAAACGTACTGTATTACTCTATCATACGACAGGAGAACCCTTGTCCGCAATGTATCTGTTCCTAATTATATAACAAATTTATCAATAAAGTTCAGCACAAATAAAAAACAGCTCCCCAGCCGAATTGGAAGGGAGCTGTTTTCACTAAAGAAAATTACAATGATACCCAGTTCAACTTGTTAATTTCATTATAGAAAGTATCAAATTGTTTGAAGTCCATTTGTTGAGCAGAATCGGATAATGCAACCGATGGATCTGGATGTACTTCAGCCATAACTCCGTCAGCGCCGATTGCTAATGCCGCTTTTGCCGCTGGAAGCAGCAGATCACGACGTCCAGTAGAATGAGTTACGTCAACCATAACAGGCAGATGCGTTTCTTGTTTTAGAATCGGTACAGCTGAAATATCAAGTGTATTTCTTGTTGCACGTTCGTATGTCCGAATTCCACGTTCACAAAGAATGATGTTGCCATTTCCTCGGGACATGATATATTCAGCAGCATGAATAAATTCGTCAATTGTTGCTGCAAGGCCTCGTTTTAACAGCACAGGTTTATTCACAGCTCCTGCAGCCTTTAACAACTCGAAGTTCTGCATGTTTCTTGCACCAATTTGTATAACATCGATATACTCACAAGCCATTTCAATATCATTTGGGTTTACAATTTCACTAATGACAGCTAAATCGTATTCATCGGCAACTTGTTTTAGTATTTTTAATCCCTCTAGCCCAAGTCCTTGGAAGTCATACGGTGAGGTACGCGGCTTATAAGCGCCTCCGCGTAATAACTTAAGACCCTTCGCTTTTACAACTGCTGCTACAGCAGCTACTTGCTCATAGGATTCAACTGAACATGGTCCGAATACAAAGCTCGGAATTCCGTTCCCTATTAACTCACCCTTAATGTCAATAACGGTATCCTCTGCTTTTCTTTTTCTTGATACAAGTAAGGCTTTCTTTTGATCTTCTTCTTGAAGATCCAGTCCAACCTTAAAAATTTCCTTGAAGATATGTTTAAGGGAAGCAGGCTCTAATGGTCCTTCATTATTCGCTTCGATAAGATCCAGCATTTCTCTTTCACGAACTGGATCATAACGATTAACGCCCTGCTTTTCTTTTACACGGCCAATTTCTTGTACAACTCCCGCACGTTGGTTAATAAGATGTAATAAATCAAGGTTGATGTCATCAAGCTTTTCTCTCAGAGTTTCAAGATCCTTGTTGCTCATTTCAAACCGTCCCCTTTGACTGTCTATTTTACTACATACTCAACACTTATCTTTTGCAGATTGCTCAAATCTGCGGATATTCTTCCTTTTATATCCGACAACTGTCAAGAATTTAAAAAATATGGTACATTTCTTATATAATTTAGATTAGTATAAATGAAAATCTGAAGATTGTCACTATTTATTTCTTTATTAAAGAAACGCTTTTAAGCATTAAAGCGTATTATAACTACTTAAAGAGGTGTTTGTATTGCCGGAAAAACTCTTTGCCCTCGATATTGGTACGCGATCAGTGGTCGGTATTATCCTTGAAAAACAGGATACTACATATGAGGTAAAGGATATCCTATCCCAAGAGCATACAGAGCGGGCCATGCTGGATGGACAAATTCATGATGTATTGGCTGTTTCTAAAGTCATCACGGCTATAAAGAATCAACTTGAGGAAAAACACGGTCCCCTTAAGAATGTGTCCGTAGCAGCTGCCGGACGTGCACTTAAAACGGAAAGAGCTGTAGAAGTAATTAACATTAAGGACAAACCCATGATCCAGCAGGAGGATATTCTGCATCTTGAATTGTGTGCTGTTCAACAAGCTCAAGCAATCGTCGCCGAAAAAATGGCCTTACAAGAAAGTACACAATATTTTTGTGTAGGGTATTCTGTACTTTTCTATCGGCTTGACGGCCAAGAAATCGGCAGTTTAATCGATCAGAGCGGCTATGAAGCCTCGGTAGAGATTATTGCAACCTTCCTGCCTAAAGTCGTCGTTGAATCGTTAGCTGCCGCTTTAAAGAGAGCTGAGCTCCATATGCAGGCTTTAACACTTGAACCGATTGCTGCTATTAATGTTCTAATACCTCCTTCTATGAGGCGTTTAAACGTCGCTCTCGTTGATATTGGCGCTGGGACTTCCGATATCGCGCTGACTGATTCAGGAACGGTCATTGCTTATGGAATGGTTCCAATAGCAGGCGACGAAATTACTGAAGCAATCAGCGATCAGCTCCTTCTTGATTTTCCACTCGCTGAAAAAGCAAAAATAGAGTTAAGCGATCCTGAGCGGGACAGTATATCCGTAACTGATATTCTTGGATTTACAACTGAACTTAGCAAACAAGAAGTGATTACAGAGTTAAATCCCGCCATTGAAAAGTTAGCTCACTCAATCAGTCATGAAATTCTTGCTCTCAATAATAATAAAGCACCAAAGGCCATTATGCTCATTGGCGGTGGAAGTCTAACACCAGAATTACCGTCAATGATAGCTGAAAAATTAAGCTTGCCCTCGAATCGAGTGGCTATCAGAGGGATTGAAGCGATACAAGATATTAAAATTGCCGCTCATGTAAAAAAAGGACCAGAGCTTGTTACTCCTATCGGAATTGCTATTGCAGCACATCGTAATCCAATACGCTATTTAAGCGTCATTGTTAATGGAAAAACGATTCGCTTGTTTGATATGAAACGACTCACGGTTGCTGATTGTCTGCTCACGGCGGGGATTCGTTTGACTAAGCTTTTTGGCAGGCCTGGAATGGCGCAGATGGTTCAGGTGAACGGTCAGCCTGTAACCATACCAGGGAAACTAGGCGGTAAGCCTGTACTCACTCTGAATGGTATCTCCGCTTCCCTTGATGATCCTGTAAAAAGCAATGATGACATCTCCATTCAAAAAGGACTGGACGCCGAGCCAATTATGCTTCCAATCAAGGACTTACTTGATCATATTCCGCATTGTACCGTTTATATAAATAATCAGGAATATCCTGTTGAGGCTGAAGTAAGACGGAATGGATTCCCTGTATCTGGAGACGAGCTTATTGCGGATCACGATTCCATTACTTGTATAATGCCGCCAACGATCAGCGCATTAGTAACTTCCCTTCAATTAAAAAGTTTATTAGCTAACGTACGCCCATTTATAATTGAACTAAATCAAAAACCGCTGCAGCTCCCAGCCTTTGCCGGGAGACTTTTAAAAAATGGTTTAGCTGTAAAACCAGAATCATCCTTTGCGGATGGAGATAAGTTTAGTATCCATGCTCCTCTACAGCCAAGGGTAACAGATTTAGCAAAAGCTATTCAGGCACAGTTAGCCTATACAGTCCCTGTTTCTTTTAATGGCAAACGCATCATTTTGTCAAAAAAGCTAACCGAATTTTACAAAGAAGGACAGTTGTTAAAAGATACGGATCAGGTTACCGATGGAGACTCCATCTCTTTCATTCAACACAAAATGGAGCCTTTTATATTCCAAGACTTATTCCGACATGTCGAAATTGATATGCCTAAGCATTCAGCAGGGCGCTTTGTTTTAATAAAAAATAATCAAGAAACCAGTTTTCATGAAACGCTGGCATCCGGTGATGAACTTAAGATTCTCTGGCCTACCACCATCCATAATCATAAATAAAAAAAGCCAGATGCAGAGGTTAGCATCTGGCTCTTCCTATTTATTGCTCTAAAGCTGTTTGTAACGATTCCTGCGTAATTCTCCAATGTGAATCATTCCAGATTGGTTGTCCATTTTTAAACAAAATAGCTTGTGGAGATGCATGCTTGATTCCAAACGTTTCTGCTACATAATTGGACAACGGTCTAGCTTCCTGAACAGCTAAGAAGGCTGTTTCTAAGTCATTTTTATCAGAAATAAACGATTGGTACTCATCAAAAGCCGCTCCACTTACCGGACAAGTTAAACTATGTTTAAACAAAAGAAAGAATTCATTGGTAAGAAGTTTATTAAATTGCTCTTCTGTTTCAATTTTTTTACCCGCCAAGAATTTTACCCCCTTTACAAATTAAAAAGACGCTGAAAGTATCGTAACACTTCAGCGTCTTTTCTTACAAATTATTTTTTGTATTTATTTTCTGTCTCATCGAATGCTTTTTTTGTTTCATCCAGCTTCAGTTTAGCTGCATTAGCATTGCCAGTGGTAGTCGTGTTTCCTGTATTGGTATCAGTTTTCACTTCTACGGCTGCAACTGGAGCTTTATTATAGCCTGTTGAACCATCAGAATCACCAAGATCACTTGTGTCATTTCCAGTATTCTTAACATTTGGGTCTTCTTGTGATTGTTTTAACCCTTTTACTTTGTTAAGTATATCCGTTGATTTGGTAGTTACAATATCTGCAACTGGTTTTGTTTTTTCCATTGCAGTTTCAGCAAGTCCAGATCCTTTTTCCATTAAATCAGAACCCTTTTCCATTGCAGTTTGACGAAGTTTTTCGGTTTTCTCAGTAAGTGATTTGGCTTGGACGTTTAAATCATTACGAAGCTCTTTACCAGGCTTTGGTGCCATGAAAAGTGCTGTAGCTGCACCAACAATACTGCCAATGATTGCTCCTACTACGAAATCCTTCGAGCTCTTGCTGCCTCTTTCTTCTTCAATCGATCTTTGATTATCTCTTGTATAATCCTTTACTGGGTAATCTTTTTGTACCATGTTACATTCTCCTCTCAAATTTGAAATTAGTTAGTAGATCGTAAAAAGCGTTTTTTCGGTATACTTTCTGTTTCAACTTCAGGTTTTGTTACCATGGCTGCTGGGACAGATGAGTCTTCAGGTTGTCTTTTTCTTGTTTTCCACTTTTCACGAATTTCCATTGCAATATTACTCCATTGGACAACTTGTGAAATTCTTTCCTGATTATCATCTATTTCCTGTTGTACTTTATTTGAAACCTTTTGAATAGATGTATTAAAACTCTGGATAGAGGTTCCTACATCTCTTACAGCATGAACAACTGTATTCAGGTTTTCAGATTTCTCCTTCAAGTCTTCTGCCAAAACGTTTGTTTTGTGCAGGAGCTGTGTAGTCTCTAATGAGATACCCTGCATTTGACTTTCAAGACCGACAAGTGTTTTGGATACACTGTCTAAAGTAACCTGTAAAGATTTCAATGTATTGCCTAAGAAAAATACTAAAACTAAAAACGCAATCGCTGCAACTGCAGCACTTAAATATAATACAATTTCCATTTGACCACCTCCACGAATAATCCAACAACAATATATCCCTTATGTTACTAGTTTAAATACCCTAAAGGGAATAATATAAACTATTTATTTTTTCAAGAAAGAAAGTTAAATACCTTTATTTTTCAGAAAATAATTTTCACCTGCAAACCTATTATTTCAAATCCCGAAATAAATTCAGGAAGAATTCAAGGAAATCGGTTACAATAGAAAGGTAAAAATATTACATATATGGAGGAATACCTGATGAAAGACCCTAGAATTACATTATTAGCCAAAAATTTAATAAATTATTCAGTTAATCTTCAAAAAGGTGAAAAAGTTTTAATTGAGAATTTTGGAATACAAACCGAATTAGTTACAGCCCTCGTTCAAGAAGCGTATGCTGCCGGCGGATTCCCTTTCGTATCTTTAAAAGACCATCAAGTAGACCGTGCCCTCCTTATGGGTGCTAAAGAAGAACAATATGAAATGATGGCTAACTATGAAGCTAAAGTCATGAAAGAAATGGATGCTTATATTGGCCTTCGTGCAGGAAACAATATCAGTGAACAAGCCGATGTCCCATCCGATAAAATGGCTATTCACGGCCGCACAATCGGAAAAAAGGTACATCGCGATATTCGTGTCCCGAAAACCAAATGGGTTGTTCTCCGCTACCCAACTCAATCAATGGCTCAACTTGCCAAAATGAGTACTGAGGCCTTTGAAGACTTCTACTTTGATGTATGCAATCTAGATTATGGGAAAATGAGTGGAGCCATGGACAGCTTGGTTGAGCTAATGGATAAAACAGATAAAGTCAGAATCACAGGACCTGGAACTGATTTATCCTTCTCTATCAAAGGTATCAAAGCAATCAAATGTGCTGGAGAAATGAACATTCCAGACGGTGAAGTCTATACAGCACCAGTAAGGGATTCCATTAATGGCGTTATTTCATATAACACCCCATCCCCTTATCAAGGTTTCACATTTGAAAATGTAAAACTCACATTCAAAGAAGGAAAAATCATTGATGCAAAAGCAAACGATACAGAACGCATCACAAAAATATTTGATACTGATGAAGGCGCACGTTATGTTGGAGAATTTGCAATTGGAGTCAACCCCTTCATCCAAACTCCTATGCAGGATATCTTATTTGACGAAAAGATTGATGGAAGCTTCCACTTTACACCGGGACAATGCTATGAAGAAGCTTCAAATGGCAACCATTCCGATATTCACTGGGATCTAGTCAATATACAACGACCTGAATACGGCGGCGGCGAAATCTATTTTGATGATGTACTCATCCGCAAAGACGGAATTTTTGTCATTCCAGAATTAGAAAAACTGAATCCAGAAAATTTAAAGTAAACAAAAAAAGTGACCCAAATAATTAACGGGTTCTGTTTTGAAGTAGAAAACTTTAATTCACAACCCGCTTAGAATCATAATTAGTATTGTTTTTAACATAAAAATAGCAATAGAAAAAGCAATGGAATTCATTTTCCATTGCTTTTATTGTTGAATTTCGCCATTTGTTCGTGATACGTTGAAAACCTATTTCACCACTTGAGCAGTTCGCTCAGCAATATGTAGATTGTCGAAATCTCATATAAATGATGCTAGCAAAAAAATGAAACTAAGCCATACACAAAGAGGTGAATAGAAGGCGGTATCTTGTTTTGCAAATCTAGTATGTTTGATTTTCTTGAAAAAACCTACATATTTTCCTTCACCAATAGCACGTAACAAGAAAACAATTCCTCCAGCTATACAAAGCCATTTTGAAAGATGGGAGGATTTTATGACTGCGAACAAATCTATTTGAACTAATAGAAGTACAGATGCAAAAAAGCATAGTAATCCGATAAAAAGTGTACCTAACATTCTTGGTCGTAAAACTGGTAATTTACTGTCATCTTTAGTTGGAAGAGCCGTATTTACTCCCCAACTTCCACCAAATGCCCAAAAAACGTGTAAGATACCAATAAGTATAAATATGAGAGACGTTATTCCTATTAAAATCTTTATCAATTTACCACCTCTTCTGTATGTTATCGTCCTCCCATATCTAAATTGGTCATATCATTAGCATACTTATTTTTCAAGCATTTTAGCACACTTTTCGCAAGGTGTCTGCTGAGCAGCAGATTCTTGGGAATTGGAATGCTAATCTAATTGCTAATTGACTCGTTAAAATCATTGAAACCCTTATATAGCACCAAATAAATGAAGCCCAATTCATATGAGAATTGGACTTCAAATTGATTCGTTATTGTACTTTTTCTACTTCAATACCGAACCCGTTACCAAATTATTGGATCATTTTTTTGTACACTTAATTTTATGCAAATGATCCTGCACTTCTGATGGAGGGACGCTGACCCTGGGGGGTATTTCCTATAATAAAGCATTTAATCCCGTCTGAGGGGGGCGTATTCCCGTCTCGATCAAGGGTATTCCCGTCTGGAACAGCTGTATTCCCGTCTGAGACTAGCATAATCCCGTCTAGGCACTAAATTTGAACACAAAATACCCACCTGGGTATATTAGTTTTAGGTTCTTATATAAATGGGACGCTATCTTTTAATCTTCCTACGCCGCGCATACCCTATGGGGGTATTTCCTCTATATTTGTGCTTCTCCAGCACTTAATCCCGTCTGAGGGGGGTGTATTCCCGTCTCGATCAAGGGTATTCCCGTCTGGAACAGCTGTATTCCCGTCTGAGACTAGCATAATCCCGTCTAGGCACTAAATTTGAACACAAAATACCCACCTGGGTATATTAGTTTTAGGTTCTTATATAAATGGGTCGCTATCTTTTAATCTTCCTACGCCGCGGATACCCTATGGGGGTATTTCCTCTATATTTGCGCTTCGCCAGCACTTATTCCCGTCTGGGGTTAGCACTCGCTTTTTTCTAACAAAAAAACCGAGCACGGGTTTCTCCGGCTCGGCTGCTTTTCTTAATTAAGTTCAATTTGCTGCTCGTAAGCAACTTGGAATTTCTGAATATCTCCAGCTCCCATAAACAAAATAATGCCTGTTTCGTACTGCTTAAGTACGGACATATTGTCTTCTGTTATAAGTTCAGACCCTGGAATTTTCTTTAATAAATCTTGAATCGAAAGTTTCCCTTGGTTCTCACGTGCTGAACCAAAGATTTCACATAGATAAACCTTGTCTGTAAGATTTAATGCTTCTGCAAAGTCGTCAAGGAACGCTTGTGTTCTTGAATAAGTATGAGGTTGGAAGACAGCTACCACTTCACGTTCCGGGTACTTTTGTCTTACTGAATCAACAGTTGCCTTAATTTCAGTTGGATGATGCGCGTAATCATCAATGATAACTTGAGATCCTGCTATCTTTTCTGAGAAACGACGTTTTACTCCACCAAATGTTGCTAAATGCTCCTTCACTGCTTCAGTATCTAAATTTTCATATTGACAAAGCGCAATGACAGCAAGAGCATTAAGAACACTATGCTTTCCAAATGTCGGAATCGTAAACGTTTCATAATACGTATTACGAACATTTACATCAAACGTTGTTCCTTGTTCGGAAATAGAAATATTTCTTGCTTGGAAATCATTTTCTTCAGCAAAGCCATAAAAAATAACGGGAACCTTCGCTTGAATTCCTTGTAAATGTTCATCATCACCACAAGCAATGATTCCTTTGTTAACTTGAAGAGCCATCTGCTGGAATGCATCTACGACATCCTCAATATTCGCAAAGTAATCTGGATGATCAAAATCAATATTGGTCATGATTGCATAATCCGGAGAGTATGAAAGGAAATGTCTGCGGTATTCACATGCTTCGAAAACAAAGTATGCCGAATCAACGATTCCTTTTCCAGTGCCATCTCCAATTAAATAAGATGTTGGTTCTGCTCCTCCCATTACATGGGCGAGTAATCCAGTGGTTGACGTCTTACCGTGTGCACCTGTTACAGCCACACTTGTATAACGCTTCATGAAATCACCAAGGAAACGGTGATACCTAATAACTGGCAACCCTAGTTCCATTGCTCGGACTATTTCGGGATGTGTATCTGGAAATGCATTTCCAGCGATGACAGTCATGTCCGGCTGAATATTTTCTTCTGTGAAAGAAAGAATTGGGATACCTGATTTTTCTAATGCTAGCTGCGTAAAGAATCTCTTTTCATAGTCGGATCCTTGAACCTGATAACCAAGATCATGCAGCACTTGGGCAAGCGCACTCATGCCTGAACCTTTGATACCAACAAAATGGTAAACGGTCATATATAGAACCTCCAACAATCGTCTATCTGTATGACAGTATATGACGTTATCTTTTATTTGCCTTTAACGAGGAAAAGTAAAAGTCCTGACCTGCGTCTGACGATACTGTCAGATTTCAATTTGGACAACCATATCTCCTGATTAAACACACTTTTTTAATATAAATGGGTGTTACTTAAATTCAGTCAACGAAAATAATTATAGCACTTTTTCTTCAAATCAACCATCTTAGAAAGATTTCATTTGCTTACTCTATCTTTGTACCTAGACCCAACTATTTTCACGAATAAAAATTAGTTATTTAGAATTATTTCACAAGACTCTTGTCCTGAAGGAATTCTAATTCTTCTTCTGTAATTAATACATCTCTGGGCTTGCTTCCTCTAGATTCCGAAACGATTCCTTGACGCTCCATCATCTCAATTAACCGGGCTGCCCGATTATAGCCGACATGGAATCGTCTTTGCAGACTTGAAGCAGAGGCTGCACTTTGAGCAATGGCAAATTCGCATGCTTCAAAGAATAAATCATCACTATCCTCTGTAGCCTGAACTTTGTTGAGTAAATCTTCTTGTTCAAATAAATAATTTGGCTGCTGCTCATTTCTAACATGCTGTACAACCGCATCAATTTCATCATCATTCACAAATGTTCCTTGAAGGCGTACCGTTTTTGATGAACCATTCTCAGCAAAAAGCATATCCCCTTTGCCTAAGAGTTTCTCAGCTCCACCACTGTCAATAATTGTCCGAGAATCCACCTGAGATGAGACCGAAAAAGCAATTCTAGTTGGTATATTAGCCTTTATCAAACCGGTGATGACATCCACAGAAGGACGCTGTGTGGCCACAATCAAATGAATTCCGCATGCCCTGGCCTTTTGGGCTATCCGGCAAATGGCTTCCTCTACATCAGCTGGTGAAACCATCATTAAATCAGCTAATTCATCAATTATGATTAAGATATAAGGTAGTTTATTTGCATATTGGCCGGCAGCTTCAGCATTCTGGTTATAGCGGCCAATATCACGAGCACCAGCGTGAACAAATAATTCATACCGGCGTTCCATTTCATCAACAGCCCATTTAAGCGCAGCTGTTGCAGCCTTTACATCTGTAATAACAGGACTGACCAGATGAGGAATCCGGTTATATGGCGCCAGTTCCACCATTTTAGGGTCAATCAGCAATAATTTAAGTTCCTGTGGAGTTGCTTTATATAATAGGCTCACGAGCATTGAATTGATACAAACACTCTTCCCTGATCCCGTTGCACCCGCAATAAGACCATGAGGCATCTTTTTCAAGTCGGTAACCACCGGCTGACCAGAAATATCTAGGCCTAAAGCAACTGTTAACGGTGAGTCATTGGATGTAAATGGATCACTTTCCAGCACTTCACGTAAAAACACTGGTTTACTCTTTCGATTTGGGATTTCTATACCAATCGTATGTTTCCCGGGAATAGGAGCTTCCATTCTCAAATCTTCTGCTGCAAGACTAAGCTTGATATCGTCCATTAAATTAGTGACCTTATTGACTTTAACCCCAGGCTCTGGCTGTACCTCAAAGCGTGTAACAGCTGGTCCCTGTGTAACATTTACCACTCGGGCACGCACATTAAAATTCTTTAGCGTACCATCTAGAATAGCTTTCTGCTCCTCGACCCATATTTGATCATTTTCTGGAGGAGCTGCGGGTGTTAATAAATCACCACTTGGGAAAACATAGTAGGGATTTTCCGTTTCCAGCTGTACCTCTGTTTGAATGATCGTAGACGATTCAGGCTGTTGATCACTTTGGTTTACATCATTGAGACTCACCATCGTAGGAATCGCTGTTATTTCTTCTTGAACATTCTCTGCAATTCCAGCTGTTTCCGTAACTTCATGTTCAGCTTCTACATCTATATCCGTACTTGTCGTATTAATTGCATCTATAGACGATACTTCCTCAACGCCGCTTGCCACTTCTTCCTCAGATACAATATAAGTAGTCTGGTTAGTCTCTACTTTTTCCTGTGGTTTAACCGTTTCTTCCGTTAGAAGACTTTTTTTTTGAGCCTTTGGTACAAAAGATGTGATTTTTTCTTTATCCTTTTTTAACATCATCACATTAAATGGGATATGTTTTTTTACTGTTTTAGTCAAATCCTCCTCAACTTGAGGTGTCTCAATTTCAGCTGATTCTTCTGTTTGTATCACACGTTCTTCTATTCCAAAAGATTCCGGCTCCATTTCTTCGACGGCTTCTTCTTTTAGTACAACCTCAATTGGTTCAGGTTTGTTACCCGTTTCTTGATAATAAGCGGGCTCTAAAATACCTGCCGCTACTTCTGCACCGGCACTTTCACTTAATTCTAAGCGTTCAATCAGTTCTTTCTTTTCCTGCTCGTTAGGGTCGGTGCTGGATTCAAGGTCTATTAAACTATCTTCCTTACGATAGACCGCTGGTATATCCAGCGGCAGTGACTCCGTTAATGGAATAGCCGATTTAACAGTTTTTAATTCATATTCAATGATTTCTTCTGTGTGACTGACAATCTTACTCGGCCGTTGAAAACCATAAACAGCCGAAGGAATTTCCGTTGGACGAAAAGGTTTTTTCGATGGCATTATTTTATTTGTTACTTCTTCTTTTTTTGTATTAATTTTGGCGGCTGGCTTTTCGGTATGACTCTTCTTACCAGTAGCACGCCGTTCTGTTTTACCTGGTTTTACAGGTTCTTTCGTTCGTACACGTCTTGGTCTCGATTCTTTCTCTGCATGATCAGGAATAACAGGGAATTTAAATTGTCCCTTAGGATATTGAAATAAGATTTTGGTGTCTGGATCTCTAGACGTGTTATGTGCTTGTAATAAATGCTGTTCCTTCTTTTTCTTTTCCTTCTCTTGCTCTAAACGCCAATTCTGTGCTGATTTATGCTTTGAAAAATCTAAATCTACTAATTCTTTTGGTTCAAGTGGCTCATCTATAATAATCTCTTCAATTTCAATAATTTCCTCTTCCGTTTGAAACCATTTTTTAAACGTATTTAACCATTTCATTACAATCACTCTTTCTGCTTACATGTAGTCAATGTTCATTCTAACAGGATTCAAGAAAATTTGGAGTAAATATCCGTGATTAGGAAAAATAAAGAAGAACTTATTTTACATAAGTCCTCTTCTATACAACCCTCTTTATATACCTTTTAAACATTAAATTTTATATCAACATAGTTTTTATCGGTTAAAGACAATAAACATTAAAGTTTCATCACCCTATCATCATAATCCTTTCTACGGGAAATCTATATTAATAAAATATTTTATTTGCATTACAAGTAGTTTCAGCTATTACACTCAGTCATAAAAACAAAAAATGAAGCTCGATATATGTGAGTGTTTTTACTTACACTTTCTTTTCATACATTCGTTAAATCATTTTCTAAAATAGTTTAATCATGAGTTTTAATCATAGAAGCACTATTTGACGTCCCTGGATATTCATATTTTTATGACTAAGTTCAAAGGTATTTTTATTTGAATACATAATATAACAGTTAGTGACTACTCTATTTTGATTGGGGGAAGCATTTTGGGAAAGAATTGTACGATTTTTTTCTTAATTTTCTTTTTAGCAGGATGCGCTAAGGTAACAACTTCAGAAAATGAAATTCATGATGCAGCTACCCCGAAAGTTTTACCACTCGTCGAAGAACTGGAAGATGGATTAGAAACCTATCATTATTTATTAGATACTATGGAAAGAGGAAATCACGAATTATTTGATAAGGATTTAATTATCGATTTTAAAACTGAGGATGTAACAATTGAACGAGGCAACGTTGTAGTAACAAGAAATCAAGAAGTAGATTTACTTGTCACTCGTGTGATTGGTCTTCCTGGAGAACGTGTAAAAATTGAAAAAGGTCAAATATATATTAATGATAAAAAACTTAGTGCCTTTTATGGAAAGGCACATCGATTAGGAATGAATAAAAATGATTACTTTTCTTTTGTAGATAAAAATAAAAAGTATATGAAACAAACTAATTTGGAGGAAATATTTGATTTAGAAATGGAGAGCATGACCTTAAATAACAATGAATATTTCTTAATTGGGGACGATTGGTTTAGAAGTGTCCATCAAAAAGCAAACATAGGTGAGATAATCGGAATAGTCACAGGGATACAAGAATAATGAAACAGAAAAGACTGCCAATATAGATTGGCAGCCCTTTACTGTTAACGCTTTTTGTTTTTCCCAAGAATAAAAACAGGTTCAAGCTCCCCGTCTTCATAAAGAAACGATAAGGCGGTTATTGGTACATGACCACTAGTGAAAAAACTCATAGCCATTTGCGCGAGAATATCGTACCCCGTTTCATTTTCGATGTCACAAATGATAATAACGTCCTGATGAGGAATGGCTACTGCCATCGTTCCTTTCATAGAGGCCTTCATTTCTTTTAACCACGCTTCATTAACAATCCTACTTGCATCGTAACCATCATTCGTATTGAGAAAATAGAATGTATTCCCTGCCACAGTATCTGCCTTCACAGGGGTTGGTAAGGAACGGACATTAAAACGAGCTATTTCTCGGATTCGATCCGCATCCCAATCTTCCTGTTCAAGCATGGTATGATCGATTAAACGATACGTCTTTCCTAAGTCTAGAGCATAGTAAATCCGCGTTTCTGCTGTATGGTCATCAAATAAAAACTTGTTCCCACTTTCCGATTCATCAGGAAATGATGTTGAACGGACAACGGGGAAGATTTGTTTCTCTTTTCCCTGAAGTGAATGTTGTTCTCCCATTACTTTTAAGGCTTCTTCTACATAATAAACCACTTCGTCAATGGCTTTATCTTGAACGTTTTCCCAATTAGCCACAATTTTTGAAATTTCTACTGTAATTCCTTTTTTTGTATCTGTATTTACAATCCGCAAGGTATCCTGCTTACTATCATATTGAAAACTGCGTTTGCTCTGGTCTAACCGCTCTTGTAACGCCTTGACCATTTTCTTGCTATCCATTTTCATAATTTCGATTGCCTCCTGCTATTCTCTCTATAAGATAATCCTTTCCAATATACCGAAAGTGAAGTCTTATAATGATTCAATAAATGTTTCGATTTCCTCTTTTGTTTTCCGGTCCTTACTGACAAATCGCCCAGTTTCTTTGCCTTGATTATAAGCCAGAAAACTTGGGATTCCATATATATCATTCTGTGCACAAATATCAATAAACTCGTCACGGTCTACATAGATAAACGTGAACTCTGGATATTTCTCTTCAACCTCTGGAAGAAGCGGCTCAATGATTCGACAATCAGGACACCAGCCAGCGGAAAATAAGAATATATATTTCCCTTCCTTTTTCATTTCCTCAAATTGTTCAACTGATTCTAAATGCTTCATTTATAATTCCTCCTGCTATTTCATTTCAACGACAGTTATGTACCTTGATAATACCAAACAAACGTTAGGACAACCAATAATACGCAACCTGTCGCGTGAAAAAGAAAAGTAAAAACATGACCATTAGTCTATATAAATTAGGTGTACTGGTCAAAATTGACAAAAAACTATTGTTATACTGGTAAATTATATTTATAATATAGTAATTATTTAGTATTTTAACAATTTTCAACCATATCTGTATTTTGGTCCTTCCGTACGTAACCCATTAGAAAGAGAGGACGAAATGAAAACAATACGAGCAAAGATTAGTATTATTCTTTATATGACCTTAGCAGGGGTCATAGCATTAATTGCTTTTAATCTATATTCATCCACTATGCAAAAGAATGTACGCAATGAAGAGGTAATTTTAAATACTGCTGTCTCTCAGATAAAAGACGTTAAATACGACATGGCCACAACTCGTAAATTTGAGCGTCAATATTTAAGAAATCCACAAAAAACCGGTGCAAAGTTGGTAGAAAATAATATTAGCGATGTACAAAAACAAACAGCTGAATTAAAGAAAGAATACAGTGACTATCCTGAAATAGCTGCTAACTTTGAAAAAATTGAAAAGAGTGTAATCGATTATACAACGAATTTCAAGAAGCTTGCTGCTTTGTATGTTGAAATGGGTTACTCCCTTAATGAAGGTCTAAATAATGAAATAAACCAATCAGGCAGTAACGTGTCACAATTATTAAATCAAGCAGGTAATCAATCTCTGATTGACGAATTCTTCATACTGAGGCTCCTAGAGAATCAGTATCTACTTACGAAAGAACAAGAACCGTATAGTGACTACAGCAATCGTTTATCTACTTTCCTTACACTTTTGGAAGATTCGTCTCTAACCGGATCACAAAAAGAAAAAATAGTTAAAGAAATGGATACCTATCAAAAAGTCCTAAGTTCAATTGTTTCAGCGTACTTAAAGACAACCAGTATGAATCTCTCTTTCGATAAGCTTGGTAAATCTGTCGAGGCAGCCGCTGTCGATCTAGAAAAAATGGCCAGCCAAGAACAGGAAGTCTTAAATCAAACACAGCAAAAGAAAATTCAACAACTAACCTATTCATTAATTGGGATTAGTCTATTGATTATTATTATTTTATTTTTAGTAGGAACGTTTCTCTTAAAAACGATTAATTCATCGATTACCGCCTTAAAATCAGGTGCTGAAAAAATCGGCAGCGGTGACTTGACGCACCGTGTTTCTATGAAGCACAAAGATGAGATGGTCGCTGTAGCTGACACCTTTAATATCATGGCTGATCGAGTAAAAGAATCATTACTTGAGGTCCGTAATTCGGCTGAAAAGTTAAGCTCATCCTCTCAACATCTTGCAGCCATTTCTGAAGAAACATCTGCTCAATCTATCCAAGTTAATATAGCTGTCAAACAAGTGGCAGTGGGGGCTAGTCAACAGACATCTGAACTTGAAGAAAGCAACGGTATTATGAAGAATGTATCTAATTCTATCCTCGGTACGGAAATACTTAGCAAAGAAATACAAGCTGAAGCACAACAAACCGTAATTGAGGGGCAAGAAGGATTAAAAACCGTAGAAAGTCTTCATAATACATCAGAACAATTTCTCGAATTAGCGACGCATTTGACCCGACAAGTTCAAAGCGCATCTGAAAAGTCACATGCAATTGCAAGTATTGTTGGAACGATTCAAGAAATTGCTGAGAATACAGATTTACTCGCGTTAAATGCAGCGATTGAATCAGCTAGAGCGGGTGACGCAGGTCGAGGGTTTAGTGTCGTTGCAAAGGAAGTTCGAAAGCTGGCTGAGCGGTCAAAATTTGAAGCACAGACCATACAAAATCTAGTCCAATCTATGAATGATCAAATGGAAAAATTAATGATTGAAGCAAAGAAATTCAATGAATATAAAAATGTACAGAGTACTTCCGTAATCGTGACAAAAAATGCTTTTGAAAACATTGTTAATCATGTCAACCGAATCAGTTCCAAAATTTCAAATGTGCAGCTTTCTGTCAAAGAAGTTCAAGATTACAATAATGTCCTTGCGCATAAGCTTGGTGAAATCTATTCCATTTCTGAACAATCCGCAGGTTCATCACAAGAAGTAAGTGCATCAAGTGAGAGTCAGCTCCTTGCCATTAACCAGGTCAGCGAAGCTGCATCTGAGTTAAGTTATATTGCAGGGGACCTACAAAATGTTGTTTCTCAATTCGAGCTTGAAAAGACAGAGATAACGTTTGAACAACCAGCTGTATCTAAATAAAACAACCTGAAGTTCCAATTTGGAATTTCAGGTTGTTTACTTTTGTGCAATAGAGTCCACAATCGCCATCATTTGGGCAGCCTCATCAGACAGATTTTTTTCACTCGTTTCTGTCGTTAATTTAACTCCCCCAATTCCAACTGATACCTCGTATTTTTTCTCATCTAAATCTCTAATCGCTATAAAGCCGAAGCTTTCTCGATCTTCAAAGTTTGCAAGGTCAATATCCTTATTGTTCAACTGCTTTACGGTCTCATATAACGTTCGACTCTTTCGATTTTCATGGGGATTCACAAATAAGATATATGGATTCCCGCTTTTTTCTAATATAAAATTATTTTCACTCTCTTCCGCTACAATAAAGTCTTCTGGCAAATACAATTTTATAGTTTCTGTTTGATAGTCAGGCTTTAATGAAGCATCAAAAAAGACAGTTTCAGCCGCTTCTTTTGCTTTATTTGAATGATCTTCATAAGAACAGCCAGTTGTTACGCAGGCGGCAACACATAAGATACGTATTGATTTCGGAATAATCATACATCATCCCACATTCTTAATAATTTACTGGCATATCCAGTATTTTAAAAATGCCCTAATCTTCACCTTCTTATACGTTTCGTTCCTTATATTCATACTGCCCAGCAAGCATCCGAACAATATGCAAGAACATCTCTGCCCGCGTGACCCGGTTATTCGTAAATATCCCTATTGCCCCTTCTTTTATTCGAATATTATGACTTTGGGTAAAATCATCCATTACAGGTCCCAACTCTTCTCCAGCTCGCAGTCGCTTTGCGATACTTTCAGGAAGCAGGACTCGTGCCCCGCCAGCAATGAACACTTCATTCTTCCTTGTCACTAATGCACCCCAGTTACAGACAAACATGCCATGCTTTGTATCCACGACGCCTCCTTCAAGGCCGATGGAAAGTTCAGCATCACTTTCATTCAAACAATTTTTAGCTCGGTTAACAGCACCCTCTATTGTCTCTTCATCTGAGAAAGGCTGTTCAGATACCCCAGAATCAACGTTCAGGGTCACTAATTCATCTTTGTTAAAAATAGTCCGTACAGCTTCTACCTTTGCAGGGTTAGAACTTCCCACTGCTATTTTCATTTTCGTTCACTCCATTCAAAAAACCAGCACTGATCTAAGCAAACAGGACTCGCCTGTTTACCTAATCATTGCCGGTTTGTATCATCCGTTATTTCTAATACTTTCTACTGTTGAACGATCACAAGCCCTAACTAATTTTCCTATTAACTCACGAGCGGCGGCATAATCATCAATGTGAATAATGGAGGCATGCGTATGAATGTACCTCGAACAAATTCCAATTACCCCACTTGGGATTCCATCATTAGCAATATGAACCTTTCCGGCATCTGTCCCGCCTTGAGAAACAAAATACTGATAAGGAATGTCATTTGTTTCAGCTGTATCAAGGATGAACTCTCTCATCCCCTTATGTGTTACCATTGAGCGGTCAAGAATGCGAAGCAAAGCACCGTTACCAAGCTGGCCAAATTCATTCTTATTCCCTGAAGCATCATTTGCTGGACTTGCATCTAACGCAAAGAATAAATCGGGCTTAATCATAAATGCAGCTGTTTGTGCGCCTCTTAAGCCCACTTCTTCTTGCACTGTAGCACCTGAGAAAAGTGTATTAGGGAGTTTCTCATTTTTTAGGTCTTTGAGTAATTCGATTGCTAATCCGCACCCATAGCGATTATCCCAAGCTTTAGCCATAATTTTTTTTGGATTAGCCATTGGAGTAAATGGACAGATAGGAACGATGGCTTGCCCCGGTCTAATTCCAATTTTTTTTGCATCTTCGGCGCTGTCTGCACCAATATCAATTAACATATTTTTTTGATCCATTGGCTTAGAACGCTGTGATTCTTCAAGTAAATGTGGTGGTACGGAGCCAATAACCCCAATAACAGGGCCTTTATCAGTGATAATCTCAACCCTTTGGGCTAATAAGACCTGACTCCACCAGCCGCCAATCGTTTGGAAACGGAGCATTCCATTATCCGTAATGGATGTTACCATAAACCCTACTTCGTCCATATGCCCGGCTACCATAATTTTAGGGCCATCTTCGTCCCCTTTTTTCACGCCAAACAAGCTGCCTAATCCATCCTGAATCAATTCATCAGAATACTTTTCAAGCTCAGTTCGCATGAATTTACGGACATCGTGTTCATTTCCCGCAATACCCGGCAGCTCTGTTAATGTCTTAAACAGCGATAAAGTCTCTTGATCCATTTTATAACCCCTAATCTTTACTTTTTTATGTA
Organism: Peribacillus sp. FSL H8-0477; assembly: GCF_038002765.1. Taxonomy (NCBI): domain Bacteria; kingdom Bacillati; phylum Bacillota; class Bacilli; order Caryophanales; family Bacillaceae; genus Peribacillus; species Peribacillus sp. FSL H8-0477. The sequence goes on from NZ_JBBODE010000001.1 coordinate 1,582,645, forward strand.
CATACCTATTTTAGTTAGATTCTTATATTTTGAATGATGTTATTATACCATTTGCTTGTTAAATATTGTTATGTTTTTGGTTTGTTCAAACATGTACCGTCCAATTATTGGGCTTTGTCCGTTTTTTTTGTATACTAGAACAAGAGACCAAAAAGATATCAAGCAGGAGGGGAACATTTATGAATTATAAAAATTTATTATTAGGTGCTGCCGCTGGATTTGCAGCAGGATATGCAGCTAAGCAAGCTCTTGAACAAAACTGTGGGCCATCACCAGAAAAAGTATTAGCCTCAGTAAAAGAATCTGTTAAAAAAGATGGTAAAATATATGGTTCATGGATTGTTATGAAGCCAGAAAATTATCAAAAAAATGATTTAGACTATCAAGTCTTTAAAGGCGGAATTACTCGTTATACCGACGGACTCCTTGAACAGTTTGATTTTGCTGCTGATGCCTCAACAGGCACTATCATTGATTTAACACAAAAATAATCAATATAATGGGGGGCAGACTACTCGTAGTCTGCCCCTTATAGTTTATAATTAAGTAATTCAGCGCAAAACTGGTACCCCTGTCCGGAGAAGATTGTCGCTGCCTTTAAATCAATCAGCGGATTCTTTTCACTTCATCAATCACTTGTTTACCTGTCTGATCCCATTTTATTGCCCGGTAATAGGCATCGTGATAAAAACTGTACCAGACTCGTTTCTCTAATCCCGTCTTCATCCACTTTTGTTTTTGGTAGACGGAATCCATTGGATAATCATCATAAGCAAGAACCCAAAGTACATTTGAATGAGCATGAGTCGGCATGATATCGCCCATATGGAGTAAGGTTTCATCACCATCTTCGATAATAACAATGGAATGCCCGTTGCTATGTCCTCCTGTATGAACCATTCTAATCCCTTTCGTAATTTCAATTTCCTTTTCGTAAGGTTTTATTTGACTAGATACAGCTTCCCAATTTTCTCTCCAGTACGTATTTTTTGAACGGATATTCGGGTCCCTCATTTCATCCCATTCAATCTGCGAAGTAATAATCACTGCCTGTTTAAAAACCGACACCCATTGATTATCCTTCAGCTCCGTTAATCCGCATGCATGGTCGAAATGAAGATGTGTCATCAACACGATATGTATATCATCCGCCGTTAGTCCTAATGCCTTTAAATCTGTTAATACAGATGATTCTTCCAAAACCCCAAAGTTCCGTTTCTTCTTCTCATCAAACTTCCCATTTCCCAATCCCGACTCAAGTAAAATATTTAAGCCATTTGTTTGGATTAACAAAGGATCGGTTCTTAATTCAATCTGATTATGTTCATTTGGTGCATACTTTTTTGCCCATAATGGCTTTGGCACAACACCAAACATTGCACCGCCGTCTAAAAAGGTTACTCCACCGTTTAGCCAGGTTAACTTAATATTACCCAATTGTAAGGTTTCCATATTCCCCCTCCTTTTCTTAAATTGTATCATTACTGACCAACTATTTAAAATTTTTAGAATACTGTCCCATAAAAAAAAGCCTGGGTAATTGCCCAGGCGTTTCTTAACGATATTGTGCTTCTAATCGATAAATTCGATTGCCTTTTTTAGAAAACTTTTCTTCATACTCGGTCATGATATTTCCCTCAAATGAACTGTTATGCAAATCTAAGCTGATAAAGTTCAACTTCATTCCATAATCGGAAATACTCAATAAAGAGGATTCAAACAAGCCTTGGTTATCCGTTTTAAAATGAACTTCACCTTTTTCCGGTAGGATGGATTCATAGATACCCAAGAATGAAATATGCGTGAGGCGTCTTTTGGCATGACGAGTTTTTGGCCAAGGATCTGAGAAGTTTAAATACACCCGGTCCACTTCACCTTTTTCAAAATAATCAGCAAGGTTTACTGCATCCACACTTAAAAGCTTTAGGTTTGGCACGGCCGCTTCAATTAGTAAATCAAGTGCCGATACAATGACGCTTTTATATACTTCAATTCCAATAAAGTTAATAGTCGGATGAGCTTTGGCCATTTCCGTAATAAAGCGGCCTTTTCCTGTTCCTACTTCAATATAAAGCGGATGATCGTTTCCAAACAATTCCCGCCATTTTCCCTTATGACTTTCCGGCTGAGCTATTGCATAGTTTGGGAACTCTCCCAAACGTTCGTCAGCCCAGGGCTTATTTCTTAAACGCATACTGACACCCCTAATTATAAGATTTCGTTCAAACCATACCATGAGAGCATGGCATCCTGCAACACCAAAAGAAACCGCTGCTGCACGCCGCGGGTTTAGTTTAGGTATAAAACCATTCGAAACACACATCCTATTTAAAGAAGAAACAATACCCCAAGGAGGATAAAAGATGCCCTTATCTCAACAAGATCAATTCTCTTTATTAAAGGATATTTTAACTAATCAACAAACTGATTGTTGTGGATCCGTTGCGGAATGCGAGCAAGTCGAACGACTGGTTAAATCACTCATGATCAATATGGATATTGATCAAAGCGCACTAACAATACTAGAAGAGATTTACCGTTATGGCCAAACAGGAGCCGGAACTGCTGATTTAGACAGCCATATTTCCGAACACCAAGGTCAGCTATCTGAATGGGTAGACGAAATTGACCAGTATTCCTAATTACGATTCAAGCACGTAGCCTAGTCGTTCTAAAAGAGCCGCCATTTCTTCTAAACGATTCTTTGATTTATGCCATTGAATAAAGGATAGTAATTGGGAAATGGCGTGCCACTTCATTCTCATTTCTAAGCCGGCATCCAAGCTTAGACCGTAGCGTTCCAACCAATCACTCCAATTTTCCCTTGGAACATAGGTATACAAAAGACTGCCTAGATCAATAGCCGGATCCGCAATCATTGCCCCGTCCCAGTCAATCAAATAAAGCTTTCCAGCATCAGTCAGCAGCCAATTATTATGATTAATATCACAATGACATACAGCCGTTTCATTGGATTCAATTAACAAAAGGTTTTCTCGCAAAAAGGAGAACGCCTGAGAAACCTTTGGAATATTTAATATGTCCTGTTCTATGTTCGTTTCAATTTCTGTAAGTATACCTTCAGGCCTTAGAGGGGATTTCCCAAGTCTTTTCAACATGCTTAACAGCGGTTGAGACTGATGGATTTTCCGCAGAAGTTTTGCAACTGGTTCTTTATCCATTTCAGCTTGCTTAAGCTCTCTGCCATTCAACCAGTGCTGAGCCGTAATGACATCCCCATTCTCCAGGCGTCTTGTCCACATTAACTTAGGAACAATTCCCTCCGCAGACAGAACAGCCAAAAATGGCGAAGAGTTACGTTTCAGGAAAAGTTTCTGTTGGTCATTTACAGCAATGAAGGCTTCTCCTGTTGCCCCTCCAGCGGGATAAACATCCCACCCCTCACCTAATATATCTTCCAAATGGTTCACCTTCAATTTCCTCACTTAATACGATCAAGCACTTTTGAATCAGCACAGAATATAAACAGTCGTACTCCAAACAATCTATTATAATGAACTTGATAAATTTCCTTAAGAATAAAAAAGACAGCTATTGAGCATTTAACAATAGCTATCTTATTAAATTTTAGTTAAAAGCCTTTCTTACGTCAAGTAGTATCCGACAATCTTCTACGAAATACTACCTAATATAGGCAAAAATGATAACAAAACCCTTTTATTTGGTAACGGAAGCGTTTTATTGGTTATAATATTCTTTTAATCGTTATCTATCTTTTTTGACATACGTGTAAATCACGCTCTGCCACTTGAATAGTTACACTTGTGCTACCAACGAATTCTCCATCAGCCTGTATTTTCACTGAATCAATGGAGTGAATCCGTATTGTCTTCCCAGTGAACATATCCACGTGTTTAATCCGAAGATGTCCTCCCCAATAAACGGAGATAAATACGAGGAGCAATTTAAGAGGGGAAATCGTATGTACAGCCAGCACCTCAAACTTGCCATCATTGGTCTTTGACGCTGGCGAGATGTTCATGCCGCCGCCAAAAAATGATTGATTCGCCACCACAATAAACCATACATTTTTAAAATAGAAGTCCTTTCCATCGATACTGATTTCCATATCGCTTCTCTTATAGGTAATCACTTTTTTAATAAATGTATAGATATATGCAAGTTTCCCTGCCTTGAAAATATTAAACCATTTTTTAATCTTTGATTGATTCATGGCATAGATGACTTCGGCATCAATGCCTATCCCAATACTATTTACAAAATGTCTCTGTTCACCGTCAATCATAAACTCACCTATATCCACAGCTGCTTGGGAAGATTCAGCTTGGGCTATAAGGTCTAGTGCTTCTTTAACATTTTTCGTCTTTTGAATACCTCTTACAAAGTCATTTCCTGATCCTGCCGGGATACTAGTAATAACTGCATGAGGGAATCCTTGCGCACCATTAATGACCTCATGAAGGGTTCCATCGCCTCCTACAGAAACGAGCAGCGTCCGATATGTTGTTTTCTGTAGAATATCTCTAACGATAGACTCTGCATGTCCCTTCTGTTCGGTATAAAAAACGGTGTGCGGTATGTTTAGACTGCTTTCTATTTTCCCCCAGAGCTTTTGGCTGCGTTCATTCTTGGCAGCTGGATTTACAATAAAATAAATCCGATTGATCGCCAGTCTTTCTCCTTCTTGATTCAAACTATTATGTTCTGTAATCATCTTCTGCTTCTCCATCTATTTCAGTTTCCCATTCTACTCGGCTGCTAGAAGTTGTTTGGCAATAATCAAGCAGTGCCTGTGCGGTCTTTAGTTGCTGATGCTTTAAAGGGGATCCTGCATTTCTCATTTTTTTAAACCAAGCTGGAAAGCTTCGTTTATCAACTATTTCTATATCATAAGGTGATTGTGGATAATCTATATACCCATTTCGAGATAATATGACTTTATGTATGGGAAGCGGCGATTCATAGATTGAACCTATCCTTTTAACAATTTTACCCATTCTGTTTACAGAAAGCATCGGATTTAACACTTTTTTATCGGAATGTAAATGATGCTTACGGAGCCAAAACCGATCACTTGAGCCCATAAAGGCCGCATCATCACCATCTTCTAAGAAAGCGATACACCAGACTTCTGTAGGAGTGACAATAATCACCTCTCCTTCGACAGGGGCATTTTTTAATAAAAAAATGGGTTTATACAGAATCAAGCATGTATCAGGAAAACGCTGTAAAAAGAAGCGCAGCTTTTCATCGAGAAAAAAGGTCTGGTTAATATACGATTTTTCTTGAATCGTTGAACTTCCCCATTTTAATTGAAAACGAATAAGTTGATTTAAATAGGTCTGTTTAAGTTCCTCTAAACTATTTGGCGTAGAAGAGAAACGTAATGAAAATTCTTTTCTTTCCATAACAGGAAGTGCTTCTAGTTCAGTCACCTCAGATTTCGCCTGACGGCTGAACATTTTTTTCAGCTTAGTACCAAACCTATTCTTCCCTTCCTGCCAAACTTCTGCTTGTATGTCTTCGGGCTGATTGCCATAAAGGGTCTCAAGTTCCCCAGCTAAAAAAGCTGTCTTTAACTTCTCCCATTGCTGTTGCTTTAAACGTACAAACTGCAGGGGATAACGATAAATGTCCTGTTCATATCTTGAAATGTAATCCTGCAGTTTAATGAGCTGTCCCATTCAACTCATCCCCCCTAAATTTTATGTATTAGGTCGTAAATAAATGGTCTCTATTGATTCGTAAGAAGGAGAGACACCTAAATGTGTTTGATATAAACTAACCTTAGTTGCAGTAAAATCTGCTGTCTGTTTACTATCGGCTGTATGTTGCAAACTCTCAAGAGAAAACTGTTCGCCTGTATATTTTCTTGCTAGTGTTATATGTGGTGTAAAGGGTTTTTTATCCAGTTTAAATCCAGCTGTTATACATGCATCATAGACTTTTTGCTGAATCGTCCTCAGCTTTTCAGATTCTTCTATACCTGCCCAAAGAATTCGTGGACTTTTCTTGTCTCCAAATATCCCTGCGCCATCCAGTGTGAGTTCAAAGCTGGTTTCATTCTTCAAGCTGCTTTCGACAAGACGGACTGCCTCCTGTCTTTGAGTGTCTGAAGCATTCCCAAGAAAAGCAAGTGTAATATGATAATCATCGCGATGAAGCCACTTTTTAAAAGGAAAATCCTTTTGTAATTTCTGAGATTGTAAATGAAGTTCTTCCTTCATTTGTTCAGGCAAGGTAAGAGCAAAGAAGAAATGCGCAGCTGAATTCATAAATAAACAAATCCTTTCTTTACCATTTCCTTTAATAGTATCACAAAGTACTTAATTTCAAAAAAAACGAAACAGCTCTTGCCTTAACTAGGCAAGAGCATTTCATTATAGTAGATTATATTCGACCACACTGCGTTTCAATTTCTTGGTGAAACAACTGCTGAAGTCTTTTGGTTATTGGTCCTGGTTCCCCGGCTCCGATTGCTTTTCCATCAATTAATGTAATGGGAGTAATTTCAGCACTCGTACTTGTCATAATAACCTCGTCAGCATTCATCATTTCAGCAATAGTGAAAGATTCTTCACGATAGGTTATTCCATTCGTTTGACAGAGCTGCAGCATTACCCTTCGCGTAATACCATTTAATATCAGGTTAGCAGGAGGATGGGTAAATAGTACATTGTCCTTCACAATCGAGATATTAGAAGAACTTCCCTCTGTAATCGTATCTCCTCGATGTTGAATGGCTTCAAAACAACCCTTTTCCACTGCCTGTTGTTTTGCTAAGATATTGCCAAGTAAGTTTAAGCTCTTAATATCACACCGCAGCCAGCGGATATCCTCCGTTGTAATCGCTTGTTTACCCGATTTCACTTCACCGCCGTATGGAATTTCTTTCGTGTAGGCAACAAAAACCGATTGTATTTTATCCACTGGAAAAGCATGATTTCTAGGTGCTGCTCCTCGGGTGAACTGCATATAAACCGTACCAAAAGTCAACTGATTTTCAGTGACTAGCTGCTGTATCAGGATTTCAAGTTCTGCTGCTGTGTATCCTACGTCTAAGGAAATCTTTTTAGCACTGTCAATTAATCGATTAAGGTGCATCTGACTTGTAAACAATTCCCCATTATATACACGGATTACTTCATACACCCCATCACCGAACTGATATCCTCGGTCTTCTACGTCCACTTTACCAGCTGAACGATTGATGAATTCTCCATTAAAAATCAGTTTTTCCAACATCTTTTCCTCCCCGCCCGATTATTTAGCTAATTCGTAAATGGCATGGGCATAAATAGCCGCAGCTCTAAGCATATCGTCTATATCTATATATTCATCCTTTTGGTGGGCGATGTCTTCACTTCCTGGGAATAATGGTCCAAAAGCAACCCCTTCTTTCAATGACCTTGCGTACGTTCCGCCCCCGATAGAAAGAAGTTCAGCTTGGTCACCTGTTTCTTCTTCATATACTCGTTTAAGGGTTTGAATTAAGAAACTGTCGCTATCGACATAATGTGGTGTTGAATGGGAATTCGTCACAACCGTAAAGTCAGGTAATTCTAGTTCTAGCTTTAATTTGTTCGCTTCCCAATCATAGGTGACAGGGTAACGCATACTGAAACCTATCATACCTTCTCCATGACTTGAATAACTGAATTTGCCCGCATTCAATGTTAATTCTCCAGTGATTTCATCGGAAAATGCTAGGTTCAATCGGTTTCCGCGAGTATCTCCAAAAAGCTGATTTTGAATAAATGTAAAATAGGTCTTTGCATGGGCAGGCAATTGCAGTTCTGAAAGAAAAGCAGCCAAATATAAGCCTGCATTCACCCCATTATTTGGTTCCATTGCATGGGCGGATACTCCCTCAAGTTCAAGTAAGGCTTCATCTCGTTCAATAGCAGCATTACCCTTTAAAGAGTGTTTTTTGAGGTAATCAGTAAATTGACTCGTTAACGTTGATGGGTCGGTAAGTTTCACTCTAGCACTAGCATAATCAGGAACCATATTTGTTCTTCTTCCGGACGAGAAGTCTATAATCTCTAGTTCGCCTTTTTCACTTTCACTGCTTGGTTCTTGTACAAGAGAAAAGTCCCAAATCCCCTTTTCTGCATTAATAATCGGGAAGTCGGCATCAGGAGCAAAACCGATTGTCGGCATTTCCTCTGTTTCAAAATAACGATCTACACAACGCCAATCTGATTCTTCGTCCGTTCCAATAATCATTCGTACTCGTTTATTTAACGGCAGACCAAGCTCCCGAATCGTTTTCATTGCATAATAAGCCGCCATCGTTGGACCTTTATCATCAACTGCACCACGAGCAAAGATTTTACCATCTCTGATTTCTGCACCAAACGGATCTGATGCCCAGCCGTCACCTTCAGGTACAACATCGACATGGCAAAGAATACCGATTAATTCTTCCCCTTCACCCATTTCGATATGACCAGCCACATGATCAACAGATTTAACAGTAAAGTTATCCTTCTTTCCTAACTCCAGCATATAATCCAGTGCTTTCTTTACACCTTCACCAAAGGGAGCCTGCTCTGTTGAATTCTCCTCATCCATTACACTCTTGATCTTCAGCAAGTTCTGAGTGTCTAACAATAAATCTAATTTCCTGCTCTCGATTTCATTTGTCCAATTAATTTGATCCATATTTTACAGCTCCTATTCATTTATGATGCTTCTATTCTAGCATTAAGTTCATAATATTCCACCTTGTTCGCCCTCTTAGGTAATGACTCCGATATAATAACCAATGAGATTAAACACGATACACCAGCTTAATGAACCAACTCCGGCATACAAGAAGTACTGCCTTTTTCTCATGCCGCTGATGCCTGAAAAATAGCAAGTCAAATGTCGGATGCCTGGAATGTAATAACCAATGACAATGGTCCACGGACCATAACGTTCAAACCATCTTTCGGCCATTGCTAATCTAGCCGGTGTCAATTTAATCCATTTCCCATGGTTCGTTAGCAGGGGCTTGCCCAATTTTCTACCAAGAAAAAAGCTCCCCATCATCCCTGTAATTGCCCCCAAAAAGCTAACAAGTACAGCTAATTTAAAATTCAACACAGAAGTAGATGTTAAGTATCCTACAAATGTCATTAAAATTTCATCAGGTACTGGCAGTCCAATCATTCCTAATGCAAGCATTCCATAGATAGCGAAATACCCATACTGAGCGATTAAATCTTTAGCGATATCCATTCCACAAGTCTCCATTTCATGTATATCCAGTGGCTTAATCTATAGAACGAACAACGAAGGGTGGAATTCAATAACTTTATGTAAATATTGATTAACTTTTTTTTCCACATAGACTAAAGATAATAGAAAAGTGGGAGCAAATCAATGATAAATTATCCTGTGGCATCGATGATGCTATTCATAAGTATGACCAAACAGTCTCTTTGTAGTCAATGGAAGATGGAGTGCCGAGAACGAAAAAGCAAGACACCGTGGTATAGTGTCTTGCTTTTTTCTACTCTTATTTAACAATTTTAAAATCATTAATCGGCCAATAGACAAAATTTGCTTTTCCTACAACTTCATCAATAGAAATTGTACCAATTTCTCGGCTGTCTAAGCTATTTTGACGATTATCACCCATAACGAATAATTCATTTTCGGGCACAGTCATACTGCCGGTTTTATCTTCAAGCTTAAAATCCCAAGTTAGCAGCTCGCCGCCCATTTCCTGCTTGTATTCATCTAAGTATGGTTCTTTATATTCTTTGCCATTTATATAGAGCGTATCATCCTTGTATTCAATATGATCGCCTGGCTTACCGATTACTCGTTTAATGTAATCCTTTTTCTCAGTTGCATGGAATACCACTACATCAAACCGTTCAATATCGTCAATGTTGGTTCCAAACTTATTAAGTACCAGTCTTTCATGGTCCTGTAGGGTGGGCATCATGGACTCACCGTCGACGATAATTGGTGCAAAGGTGAAAGTCCGAATGACAAAAGCCAGGATAACTGCAATGGCAATTGCCTTAATCCATGAAAATAGTTCTTTTCTTTTTTCCAAAACGAACCCTCTCTTTCCTTATTCAGAGATTATATCATAATTCCGCAGAACTACGGATATATAGAATTCACATTATTTAAGATATTTATCTCCAATGATCATATTGCTGCTCAAGTAATTCCTCAGTAAATAAGCCTCGTTGTAAGCGCGAAGGACAAATCGAATTATATTTCGCCACTTTTTCGTTTAGTTCATTTATGTAAGGTTCGAGGTCTCCTTCAAATTCATTTGAGGATTTTAAGGTAACTGTTTGTAACACAAGCTTACGAATGTCCTGTTGCAGCTTAATCCATGGCGGTAAATAGCCTGCTTGTTTTGCAGTATTTAAAAAATTATCATAAATAGAACCATGTAAAGTCGTTTTCGGAAGCGGTTTTCCGTACCCTGGATTATTTTTAAGTCCGCCGTCTTTCTCATACTCTTTATAAATGGAATCCATCCAATTTACATGCTCATTCTTACGATCAGCCAATACAACTGCCTCCTCACAAACAGTATCCAGTACTTTACAAGTATATAATACTTACCCATAATCTAACAATTCAAATTATAGAATCAAGGTCATATATTGCTTCTGGTGTTAGCAGGAGGAGGAGTTTAACAAATAATAACGTCTGCTTTTACTAAGCTTTTAAACGGAAATAGTCTTCTGCCAGAATGCCATAATAATGTAAATCGACTGATTCTCCACCCTTATAAACGTGCCCTCGGAGCGTTCCCTCTTTTTTCATTCCGATTTTTTCCATCACCATCCATGAGCCTGGATTATCGACAAAGGCTGCAGCAAAGATCCGATTCAGTCCTTTTTCTTCAAATCCAATCGTCAAAAGTTCCCGTGCTGCCTCACTTGCATAGCCATTTCCCCAATGTTCTTTTCCGACCCAATAGGCGAGCTCCCCACGTTTATGGTGCAAAGATAAATTTAGGTTTATTATTCCAACCAATTCATTCTCCATAGGATCCGCAATGGCATAGATTAACACTTCTCCCTTTTTCTCAGCTTCTCTCATACATTTTATAAATGTTACCGCTGCCCCTTCAGGATAAGGGTGGGGAATGGATAACGTAGTCTTTGATATGTCGTAATTCCCTGCAAGACTTTCTATATGTATAGCATCCTTGTCCTCCAAAGAACGCAGGATAATCTTATTCCCAACTTTCATATTCATCTCTCATCTCCTCTTTTAGTAAAATAGTATCATAAAACACCTATTATACTTCGTTAAATTTTCATTAAAAATTGGTTATAAACGTTTTTTTTGTAATATAATTTTTTTGCTTGAAATATTTTCGTTCGTTTAGACAAAAAAAACCTCAAAATATGAGGATTGTTAGGTAATAGCTTACCTATTCTCTCGTTATTTTTCTGCAATGACATCATTGAAATAATAAACCCTGCTGTAAAAGTAGTAAGTAAACTGTTTCCGAAAAACCTCCATGAGGGAGAAAATTGATTGGATCAATAGAACTGGAGACAGAAAGTATCCAGCCTTAGTATTTTTGATCCCATTACTAAAAAACGTAATTTTCATATAAGAAAATTACGTTTTTACTTCTATTCATTTGTGCAAGAATCATCCGTACAGCTGCCGCCTTCTGACTCATTTCCTGAAATCAGCTGCAACTCATCTTCTTCCCATGCCTTTTTCAGCGTGTTGATAAATAATTCAGTCGGCTGTGCACCTGAAACACCATATTTCCGGTCAATCACAAAAAATGGCACCCCAGTAATTCCGAGTTTGCTTCCTTCTTGCTCATCTGCTCTTACTTCTGAGGTATAGCGATCGCTTTCGAGCATTACTTTAGTCTCTATAGGGTCGAGACCTGCTTCAGCTGCGAGTGCCGTTAGTACTTCTTGTCTGCCAATATGCAAGGTATTTGTAAAGTACGCTTTAAATAGGAGTTCGTTCATCTCTTTTTCTTTACCATAGTCTGCTGCAAAATGCAGTAAACGATGGGCATCAAATGAATTGGTTAGGATCATTTTATCAAAGCGATACTCTAGCCCCTCTGCTTTTGCCTGCTGCAGAATACTGTCAGTTTGAGCCTTAGCTTGTTCTAGGCTCATACCGTATTTACCCGCAAGCATTTCATACATATTTACCTTGTTATCACGTTTTGCGTTCGGATCTAACTCAAAGCTCCGAAAGACAACCTCCACGTCCGATTTGTGATCGAACTGTTCTAATGCCTTCTCAAAACGGCGTTTTCCGATATAGCAAAACGGACATTGATAATCGGACCAAATTTCAACCTTCAGTTGAAACACCTCCAGAGTATTAGATAGTCACTTACTATATCTCTTTGTTCAAAAAATAGAAAGTAATTTAACTAACGATTCTATATCTTCCTTAGCTTAATTGAAGTAACATTATGGCTTGCATCTTTAACCAAAATGATATCTCCTCGGTTCTTGGTTGGTTCGATATTTTCTTTTAAATTAACTTTATTAATACTATTCCATATACCTGCAGCTGTTTCTTCCGCTTCAGCATCGGAAAGATATGCATAGCGTTTAAAATAAGAATTGGGATTATTAAAAGCAGTCAATCTTAACTTTTTAAAACGATCGATATACCACTCAATCAAATCATTTTCATCCGCATCCACATAAATCGATAAATCAAAGAAGTCAGAAACAAAGACGCTCGGGAGCGTTTGGTCATCCGAGGACGGTGTCTGTAAAACATTTACCCCTTCAACAATCACGATATCAGGTTGATCAATAATCTGATAGTCTTCTGGAATGATATCATAATACAAATGCGAATAGACTGGAGCTTTAATCCTCGGTGTCCCGGACTTCAACAAGGCTAAAAACTTAATTAATTCCTTAATGTTATAGCTTTCTGGAAACCCCTTTCTATGCATAATCCCTCTTCTTTCAAGCTCTGCATTGGGATAAAGAAATCCATCTGTTGTGACAATTTCCACCTTCGGATGATTCGGCCATCGTGAAAGCAAGGCCTTGATTATCCGTGCTGATGTACTCTTCCCTACAGCCACACTTCCCGTCATTCCTAAAATGTAGGGAACCTTTCGCGTGCTTTTTCCAAAAAACGTATCTGTTACCGAGTGCAGCTGTTGCGAAGCTGTCGTGTACAAATTAATTAGTCTTGTTAATGGAATATATATATTAGAGACTTCATCAATCGATACCTGTTCATTGACACCCTGTAGCTCTTCTATCTCTGATTTAGTTAAGGTCATTGGTGTGTTAAAGCGCAGTCTAGCCCATTCTTCTTTTGAAAATGTGCTATAAGGCGAATAAGTCTCAGTCTCGATTTTCATGTCAGGCTCCTTAGTGTCCGATTATGATGACGTTTACATCAACCATCATTTCCTATTTTAGTAAAAATAATTAGTTCTGGAAAGTAAAAAGAAACATCTGTGTCAATTTATTTTTCAAATGCCTAAATCGAACTTTCAAGAATATAACTCGATAAAGATTTTTAAGGCGTAATAATATGACCAGGGTACAACCCTTAGTTCAGAAAAGGTCTCGGTTCCTCCAATAATTATGACAACAGGAATGCTCATTATTGTTTTGTATCGGGATTATATAATAATCCATTTCGATAATGCTTTCCAACAGTTGGACTTGCAATGCCCGTTCCGAACCTTAAGTAACTTTCTCAAATGGCATTCGTATACCTGATTCATCTCCAATGAAATGGAATTAGTAAGTCGTAACGTTTTTTTCCTCCCTTGTTAAAGAGGGTTGCGTAAAGACTTTTAGAAAAATAATTCCTGCACCTGAAACAAGACAAATCAGAATACCAACGGAGAGAAAAAGCGCGGGTAGACCATATGCCGACGCACAAAATGTACCATATATGATTCCGAGCGGTGCCGCCGCTTTGGTGAGCAGAAAGCGGACGGATAACACCTGCCCCATGATCTCTTCAGGTACAAGCCGATGATAGAGAGTGGAACTGTATACATTCCAAAAAGGCATGGCCATTCCTGCAGCTAACTCAATCAAACACGCAGCCCAAAACATGGTTGTACTCCCTAAAGCGATGTAGGTAAGACCACCAAAGCATAGTGTTGTGAGCATAATCGGATACAAAGCTTTCGGCTCCCTCACTCTGCCTACGATAACAGTTCCTGCTATGTACCCTAATGGAAAGGACGCCGCAAAAAAGCCGTATGCTGCTGAAGTGCCGCCAAGAATTTCCGTTACATAAGGAATATACATCGCTTGTGTAGCAAACACTCCGAAACTTGTAATAGAGACAAATACGCCCAATATCAGGAGTATTTTTTGATTCTTATAAATAGCTAATCCCATTTCAAACTGCTTCCCCCAGGTTTGATTACGTTGAACCTTAGGCGGTTTCTCTTGGGTCCTAACTAAGGCTGCTAATGAGAAGACAAACAAGACAATAATGATTTCAAGTGTAATCTTCGTGCCATACATCCCAACCAGTAACCCAGATATAGGCAAACTTACGAATCGGGCAAATTGAACAAGTCCTGAGATTTTCGCATTGATTTTCACTAGAATACGGCGATGAACCCACTTTGGAATCAAGGCATTGGCTGCAGCATCATAAACAGCTAATGAACTGAGAAATGAAGCGATATATAATACAGCAACCGAACTCTGACCAGTCGTCTGGAATAAGAGAATGGCCCCATAGGAAAGAATCCGTACAAGCTCGGTCAGCTTCATCACTGACGTCCGCTTATACTTATCAATAAGTGGGCCAATTATAAACTGAATGAGCATCTGGGCACTAATGCTGACAAGCCATAAACTACCCATAGCCACTTTCGAACCGGTAAGTTCAAAAACCATCCATCCAATTACAAACGTTCCAGAAACACTAGCAAATGTTGAAAACATCTGGCTCGCAACGACTAACTGAAGATTAAACCGTTCTCTATTTTTCACGAGTCACCTCCACACTCAGATACTCTAGTAAACTTGCTTCATATCCGACAAGCGCTGATTTATTCAAGGAATACATAGCACCAGTGACATGTACCATTTGTGCAGATCTTAATATCGCTAAATGATGGTGAATCGTTGTTTTGCCAATATCAAGAATGTCGGTCAACTCTTTTAATGACCGATTCGAATCGGATAACAGGTTAAGAATACGAAGTCTTTTTTCATCTGCCAGCGCTTTATAAGCTTGAACTAAATATGCGGGAGGCTGAGTCGAATCTTGCATCCCGTGTAAACTAGCATCACTGACTGGGTAATAGAATACTTTCGTTCGCTCTAAATTCGCTTCAATTGTCCAAGGTCGATAAATGATATGAGGAATTAATAGAACACGTTCAACATTTACTTCCGGTTTATAGACTGACCCTGTTGACCATTGAACAACCTTTTCGGGTGATGATTGTGCAAGCCGGTGCTGTTTCTCCAAAACATCCCGCTGTAAAATTTGTTCGACATCTTCCTGCTTCATTACTTCATGAGTCCAGCCTTCCATTAGTTGTTTAATATGTAAAATGAGTTTACTGGTTTCTGTTTCTGCGATAAAGGTAATCATTTGAGGAAAAAATACATGATCCATACAAGCTGCAGCCATCTCCCTTATGGCCTGCTGATCTCCCTCAGAGGCACGCATTCGATTAGCCTGTTGGGATTCATCCAGATAAGGAAGAACCAAATAGGTAAACTGTTGGGGATTCACTTCATCCAGATAATCTAAAAAATCTTGAAGAGAGAAAAAATCTTGCTGGTGCAGAAGCTGCAAAATCATTTTCCATGTATTATGCTGCTGACAATAAGCGAGCTCAGCTTGTAGTTCCCTGGAAACAGATTTTCGTACCTGCTCTAATTCAGCTTTCGTTTTTTCCAACTGTTCGTGAAGCTTTGGATAGGTAATCATGGCAATCCCCAGCGCACATTCAAATAAGGGGGAGGATTTGAATTCTACCTCAAAGCTTCTTCGTTTAAATGACGTATCAAGAACGTTCATTTTTTCCCTCCTCGACCTTTTTACCATTAATATACAGTACTTATTTTAAATATTCAATATAATTAGAATATAGAATTCTATAAATATTGAACAATTTCTTCATAAAAAAACCGCCGAGTAAATGGCGGTATTCACGATTTTAATTTTCCAGTAAATCCTGTATTTCTTGATTATCATTGTAGGCAGCATAATCAGCTGCTGTTTCACTATTATCATCTTTTATCGTCGGGTCAGCACCTTTTTCAAGCAAAAATTTAACCATGTCGATATCATCATTATAGACTGCATACATTAGGGCAGTTGATCCATAATCATCTTGAGCGTCTATATCAATATTCTTCTCTATTAAGTAGGATGCCGTATCATAGCTGCTCATATCCACAGCATAATGAAGGGCGGTTGAACCCATATCATCCGTAATCAACATGTCTTCACCATTATCAATTAAGTCTTGTAGCAATGCTACATCATTATCTTCAGCAGCTGCAAAAAAGGTATTTTCAGTTTCTACATATTCCTCATTAACAAGCTCCCCTATTGATTCAATTACATCTGTTTTATAAATGGCATATACAATACCTGCTGGAATCATAATTCCAATCACGAGCATTCCAAAAACACCCATCACAACTCTTGACCTTTTTTCTTTCCGTAAGTGATGATGCTCAGGATCAACCCAATAATCCAGGGCATTTAATCGTTTCGGTAAGTCTGGATGTGAAGATAGTTTTTCACTTAACCATGCGAAGAAACCTGATTCTTCGTTGATTTGATCAATAAAAGCTTCTTGATTTACTTTCGGGGCAAGTTTCTTTCCAATAGCAAGCATGGTTAGTGCCTGCTTCGATGCTTCAAAATGATTAACATAAAAAGCAGCATAACGATCACATGTATATTCGCAGCCTCGTAAATAGGCTTCTCCAAGGAACGGAATAAACATGGCAGGAAGAAGCAGAAAGTGCACCAATACATGACGGCGTTTAAGATGAGCAAACTCATGGGCTAGTACAAATAATAGTTGGTCTTCTTTTCCCTCTTCACTCAGATCAAAGATTTCAGAGTAAACTACCACCATATTTTTTCCAAAGAATCGGGTAGCAAACGCATTGAGAAAACCAGATGACTCCAAAACATAGATGGATGGCATTTTCACCAATTCCATATCAGAAGCTAATCCTTGTGCTTTTTGATAAAGATCAGGAAATTGTTTTTCACTGATACGAATGCCATTGCGGCGGATGGATGCCATAGAAAGAGCATGAAAAAAATAAGAAAAAAGGATGATCGCAGCTATAATAGCTATCCCAATAAAAGAAAAAAGCAAGAAAATATAAGCGGTGATACTGACAATAATCGTTAAAGCAAAGTATAGCGTTTCTTTCGAATGAACGAGCCTGTTACGCAATGTTGAATCCAACTTTTTTCCTCCTAATATACATATTAATAGGTATTTCTGGTTACGTTATGTCTATAGGAGCAATAAAAGCTGACTTATCAACTAATATTTTCCCTAAAAAAGACAACAAATTTCATTATATAGTAATGAACCTATTTTTTTACATGAGTCCTTAGAACCATTTCTTTTCGCTGCCTCTCTGACTGTAATAGGTATAAAAAATATATAATTTGCGTATTATAATAGTAAAAAATTTAATATTTTGTTAATTCAATGTTTTTCTCTAGAATTGTGCTGTAAAAAGAGGTAAAATGAAGGCAAATGAACTTGTTATTTCATGGATGTTTATGAGGAGCTTTAAGGGTGGTATAGCAATTACATAGTGGCACTGTCATACTGCCCAGTATATCCGTTTGTGTTTTCATTTGTTTCGGACAATGAAAAAGACCAAGGGAGTGATTTTTTGAAACCTTCAACAAATCGCATGTTAACCCGTATTAAATCCGTTTATATGTTCATCAGTAATAACGGTACGGTTTCTACGCAAGAGCTTGTAGAAGAATTTGGTATCACTCCTCGAACCATACAGCGCGATTTAAATGTGTTGGCTTATAATGATTTAGTTAAAAGCCCAAGCCGTGGTGTCTGGACCACAACAAGTAAGCGAGTTAAAATATCTTCTTAATTGCATGAAATAACGAAAAAAGAGGCGGACCGCAGTTGAAGTGCACCCCAAAAGTTAGAGTCATAATCTAACTTTTGGGGTGTTTTAGTATGGCTAAATATAGCGATGAGTTTAAGTTGATGATTGTGAGAGAGTATCTTAATGGTCCACTTGGCTTCAAACTACTTGTTCGTAAATACGAGATAAAATCACCTACGCAATTAAGAAATTGGGTAAATATATACAAGAACCAAGGCGCAGTTGGACTTTCTAGAAAGAAAACCAATGAATTTTACTCTGTTCAATTCAAGCTTGATGTACTAAGCTTTATGAAAAGGACAGGCGCTTCTTACACTGAAACGGCTCTTCACTTCGGGTTAACCAATCCACCTTTGATTGCTTCGTGGAAAGGAAAACTCCTTGAGAGTGGTGTGGAAGGCCTACTTAAACCGAAAGGACGGCCAGCCATGTCAGACAAAGCGAAGAACAATCAAAGAAGAAAACAGCCTGTAAAAGAGATGACCGTTGAACAGAAACTCAAAAGGGAAAATGAACTTCTGCGTTTGGAGAACGAGTACCTAAAAAAGTTGCGCGCTTTTCAGATGGATCCGGACGGTTATCTCGAAAAGCACAAGCAGCGCTATCATACGAACTCAAAGAAGAATTCCGACTGAAGGATGTACTTCAGTTCATAGGTATTCCCGAATCTTCTTATCATTACCATGTGAAAAAAATGAAGCAAGAAAACCCTCATCAAGAAGTAGAAGAAATCATTCAAGCTATTTTTGAAGAGCATAATGGCAACTATGGGTATCGCAGGATTCGTTTAGCGTTAAAGAACCAGGGACTCCTAGTGAATCATAAGAAAGTACTACGCATCATGAGAAAGCTTGGATTGAAAGGGGATAAGTTCACCCGTAAATCACGTCGATTTAGTTCGTACAAAGGAACAATTGGCACGGTAGCGAAGAACAGAATCCATCGCCGGTTTAAGACCCCTATTCCCTATCAAAAACTCACCACCGACATCACAGAATTCAAGTGTGCGGATGGAGGTAAACTCTACCTCAGTCCGATTTTGGATATGTATAATGGTGAAATTCTTTCATATGGGATGAGTATGCATCCGACACTGGACTTTGTACTAGAGCCTTTGAAGGAAACTCTTCGAGTAGTAAAAGAGGCAAGATACCGAACGACCATCCATTCAGATCAAGGCTGGCATTATCAGCATAGAAAATGGGTCCATACATTGAAAAAACATAACGTGTTCCAAAGCATGTCCCGAAAGGGAAACTGCTTAGATAACTCGCCTATGGAGAACTTCTTCGGATTATTAAAGCAAGAAATGTATTATGGTGAACCACTTCGCACGTACGAGGAACTGAAACGGACTATCGAGTCCTACATTTATTATTATAATAACCAACGCATTAAACAGAAATTGGCTGGAATGAGTCCGGTACAATACCGTCTTCAAACCAACCAATTGGCTGCGTAATATAAAACTCTAACTTTTAGGGGTCACATCAAGTCCGCCTCTTTTTTCGTTATTCATTTGTTTCTTCACTTAACCCTGCAGGGCTGTTTTGCAGTCCCTCAAGTTCATCCAAAGTCAATTCCCGATAGGTACCAAGTTCAAGACTCTCATCGAGTTCCAAACTTCCCATTGAAACTCGTTTAAGATAGGTTACTCGTTTCCCAACTGCCTCGAACATCCGCTTCACTTGGTGAAACTTGCCTTCCATAATGGAGATTTCAATTTCAGAAGTTTCTCCTGATTTTAGAATTTGCAGCACAGCCGGCTTTGTTAGATAACCATCGTCAAACGTGACTCCGTTACGAAATGCCTCAATGTCTTCTTCCGTCACCATTCCCTCAATGACTGCGAAGTAAATTTTTGGTACGTGTTTTTTTGGCGAAAGGAGTTTATGCGTCAGCTTCCCATCATTTGTAATTAGGAGCAAGCCCTCTGTATCCTTATCAAGTCTTCCAACGGGGAAGGGCTCATAGGCAGCATGCTCAGGACTTAGAAGATCAATAACCGTTTCTTGAAAATTGTCTTCTGTCGCCGAAATTACTCCAGGCGGCTTATTCATCATTAAATAGATGAATTCCTTATACTCAACTAACTCACCGTGTACCGTGACGCGGTCTTGAATCGGATTGACATGCGCTTTTGCATCTTTAACTGCATGCTCATTTACCAATACTGCACCTGTCTTTAACATTTTCTTCACTTCTTTACGGGTTCCATAGCCTATATTAGCAAGCAGCTTATCTATCCTCATCTATTTTTCCCTCCAGTTATCCATCTCTTCGATGCCTTATAGGCCTAACTTTTGTTTCAACCGATCAATGCGGCTGCCTAGTAAGCGATGAGCTAATTTACTCTTTAATGATAACAGTGCATAAACTAAACCGCCAAAGACCGCACTAATGACTGTAATGATAATGGCTTGAAAGGTTTTTTTCTCATCTAGGAATAGACCTAATAATCCTTCGAGACCCCATACGATTAAGGCCATAACCCCAGCAAAGACAAACATTAAAACAGTCCTCTTAATCACCAGTCTATAGCTGTATCCTGTAAAGTATCGAATGAAATACAAATTCATAATACAGGCTGCTAAATAACCAAGTGTGGTTGCATATACGGCACCTTCCGCACCAAACATTTCAATAAAGGGAATATTCACTGATAGTTTAATTAAGAATCCTGTCAGTAAGCTGAGCACGGTGAATTTTTGTTGATTAATTCCCTGTAATACTGCTGCAGATACTGAAAATAGGGCAAATAAAATCGATGTAGGCGCATATGTCGCCAGGATACTTGAACCGAGCGGACTATACGAATAAAAAGCCGTATAAATAGGACTAGCTAAAATGGACATTCCGACTACCGCTGGAATGGTCACAAATAAAAGAATTTGGAACGCTTGATCCAGATGATGACGGAACTCTTTATTATCTCTGCTCACATACGCTTTAGTCACCGATGGCAGCAAGGCCATAGAAAAAGCTGTTGCCAAGGTCATTGGAATGACCACAAGCTTTTGTGCATTAAAGTTAAGTATCCCAAAAGCCTTGTCCGCAATATCACCAAGTCCTGCTGCTACCATCGCTCGGCTAAAGGTTAGAATATCAGCCAGCTGGAAGAGTGACATGGCA
Organism: Peribacillus sp. FSL H8-0477; assembly: GCF_038002765.1. Lineage (NCBI taxonomy): Bacteria > Bacillati > Bacillota > Bacilli > Caryophanales > Bacillaceae > Peribacillus > Peribacillus sp. FSL H8-0477. Next base: position 1,603,857 of record NZ_JBBODE010000001.1, read on the forward strand.
ATCCCTACAAATATGAATGGAATCGATGATACGAAAATTTCTTTATAAATTTGCGGCAAGGAAATATCCATCGTTCCTTTATCTCTCGACAAAAGGTCTTGTAAATATGGTTTTTGCTTTTTCCAATACCAAAGTAATACAAGTAGACCGCCTATCGCACCAATTGCAGCAGCAAATGTTGCCACGCTAACCGCTGTAACTAGATCGCCGTCCAATACTTTGATAACGACAAATGCACCGGTTAGTAGAAAGACAATCCGGACCAGCTGTTCAACGACCTGTGAGTAGGCTGTCGGCTCCATGAATTGATGGCCTTGAAAATAACCACGGATAATACTCATAAACGGAATGAAAATTAATGCAAAACTGACCGCTCGAATAACCGAGCTGATATCGCTTGCTGAAAAACCTTCCTTATTTCCTTCCGCAATATAGTCTGCAAACAATGGTGCCATTGAATACATGACCAAAAAAGCTAGAAAGCCTGTAACAGCCATCAGCTTCAGACTGGATTTAAATAATTTTTGACTAACTGCATATTCTTCCAAAGCATTATACTTTGAAACCGTTTTGGAGACGGCAAGCGGCATACCAGCCGTCGCTAAACTAATGAAAATCGTATAGGGAATATAAGCATAGGAATAAAGGCCAGCGCCCTTTTCACCTAGTAGTGCGTCGAATGGAATAACATATAATAATCCAAGAACCTTTGATAAAACCGAACCGAGCGTTAATATAAACGCGCCCTTTAATAACTTAGATGACATCTTAATCCCTTCCTGCCTATGTCAGTTACGTACAATCTCTTTATCTTACCATAATTCATTCCGATAACATCACTTAAACCATGACCAATAATTTTTTTTATGGATTGATATACCTTAAGCATTTTAACAAACATTCCACATCCCTCACAAGACAAAGCTTTTGTACTTTTTTTACAAGTGAACCAGCTATGCTTTATAATAGAGGAACTGAAAAAAGAAACTGGTGATATGAATGAATGAAAATGTAATTATAATTGGCGGCGGTCCATCTGGTTTGATGGCAGCGATCGCAGCAGGTGAACAAGGAGTAAAGGTACTGCTCATTGATAAAGGGGAAAAGCTAGGAAGAAAACTAGCCATTTCCGGCGGCGGCCGCTGTAATGTAACGAATCGGCTGACCATTGATGAAATTATTAAGCACATTCCCGGGAACGGACGATTTCTATACAGTGCCTTTTCCGAATTTAACAACGAAGACATTATTGCGTTCTTTGAAAATCTCGGGGTTGAATTGAAAGAAGAAGATCACGGCCGAATGTTCCCTGTCAATAATAAAGCCCAAAGTGTCGTGGATGCTTTACTCGACAGGCTGAAAGAATTAAACGTGACTATTTATAAAAACTCGCCTGTACAGGACGTGTTATATGAAAATGGAAGAACGTCTGGTGTCTTACTAAAAAACGGTCAAACATTTACTGCAGATGCTGTCGTTATAGCCGTTGGCGGGAAATCCGTCCCACAAACGGGATCAACCGGAGATGGTTATGCATGGGCTGAAAAAGCAGGTCATACCATTACTGAGCTGTTTCCTACAGAGGTTCCCTTACTTAGTCACGAACATTTTATTAAAAGTAAGGAATTACAAGGGTTATCACTTAGAGACGTATCATTAAGTGTGTTGAACCCAAAAGGCAAGGCACTTATTTCACATAAAATGGATATGATTTTCACCCATTTTGGTGTTTCAGGTCCTGCCGTATTAAGATGCAGTCAATTTGTTGTCAAAGCACTGAAGAAATTCAAAACACCTACGATCACCATGAAGCTGGATGTACTGCCTGAGAGGAATCAAGAAGATATTTTTCAAGAAGTCATGAAGAGTATTAAAACGGACCCAAAAAAGGCAATTAAAAACACCCTTAAAGGTCTTCTTCCAGAACGCTATCTTCACTTCTTACTAGAGAAAAGCGGAATTGATCTACAAGAGCAAGGTACCGTGATTGCACACGATAAAATCCGTCGCTTCGCTGAGCTTTGCAAAGACTTTCAATTTACCGTGTATGGCACACAACCGCTAGAAAAAGCGTTCGTCACTGGCGGCGGGGTTTCTATTAAGGAAATCCACCCAAAAGAAATGGCCTCAAAAGTAATGGACGGCCTCTATTTCTGTGGTGAGATTTTAGACATTCATGGGTATACAGGTGGATACAATATTACTTCTGCTCTTGTTACCGGAAAACTAGCCGGACAAAATGCAGCGATTTACAGCAAAAGTTTATGATTTAAGAAAAAAATAAGAAGCAGTGCATCCATGGGTGCACTGCTTCTTATTTTTCATAAATAATCATTGCGCTGAAGCAATAAATTTGGTTATCATCATCTTCGCCAGAGGTTGCGATATTGTACTTGATATCCACAATCTCACGGTTATGAATATGTTTAAGAAACATATTCATTTCATGCTCAAGATCTTTCTCATGTTCATAATCAAAAAGCTTCACTTGAATCATGGCTCTCCCCTGCCTTTTTTAAACAGCGTGTCCAGATTCGTATCTTTATATACAAGATTTAAAAGACAATTTCTCCAGTCCAATGACTCATACCGCCAACCATATTGACCGTTTTATATCCCCGTTCCTGCAAGTAATAGCAGACATTCTGACTCCGTCCACCTGAATGACATACAAAGACATATTCTTTTTCTTTATCAAATTGGTCTAGGTTTCCAGGGATATCGTTCATCCGGATATGCTTGGCACCTTCAATCATTCCATTTTCCACTTCATCATCTTCACGTACATCAATTATTTCTAACTCTTCTCCTGCTTCCACTTTTGCTTCCAGATCTTTAGGGGTTATTTCTTTAATTGCTTCCATTTCTGCACCTCTATTCATATATTTCCCTTTTATTAGAAAGAAGCTCCCTGGGGGAGCTTCTACTACTTAATTAGCAACGATATTGACTAGTTTCCCTGGGACCGCAATTACCTTACGAATCGTTTTCCCATCGATTTGTTCTTTAATGATATGATCACCCATTGCAATTTCTTCTAACTTTTCCTTTGGTGTATCCGTTGGAACCATTAATTTGACCTTCATTTTACCGTTAATTTGAATAACGATTTCGACTTCATCATCCATAAGTTTCGCTTCGTCGTAAGCAGGCCATGTTTCATAAGTAATCGTGTCTGTGTGGCCTAGTTTCTCCCAAAGCTCTTCAGCAATATGAGGTGCAACAGGTGAAAGCAATTTAACAAAGCCTTCAATAAATACTTTCGGCATCACTTCTGCTTTATATGCCTCGTTTATGAAGACCATTAATTGTGAAATAGCCGTATTAAATTTAAGCTCTTCAAAATTCTCGGTCACTTTCTTAACTGTTTGATGGTAGATTTTTTCAAGCTGAGCCAAATCATCAGTCTCAACAATATTACCAGCAATGTTACCATTCTCATCTGTCAACAAACGCCAAATACGGTCAAGGAATCTGCGTGAGCCGTCAAGTCCATTATTGGACCAAGCAATTGATGCATCAAGTGGCCCCATGAACATTTCGTACATGCGAAGCGTATCTGCTCCATGGCTCTCAACAATATCATCAGGGTTTACAACATTCCCTTTTGATTTACTCATTTTTTCGTTATTTTCGCCCAAAATCATTCCTTGATTGAAAAGATTTTGGAATGGCTCTTTAGTTGACACCACACCGATATCAAATAAGAATTTATGCCAGAAGCGTGCGTAAAGTAAATGAAGCACTGCATGCTCTGCTCCGCCTATATATATATCGACTGGAAGCCATTCTTTTAATTTCTCAGGATCGGCCAATACTTGATCATTATTCGGATCAATGTAACGTAAGTAGTACCAGCTGCTGCCAGCCCAGTTTGGCATTGTATTGGTTTCGCGACGGCCTTTACGTCCATTTTCATCAACAACATTTACCCATTCGCTTATCTTAGCAAGTGGTGACTCCCCTGTGCCCGATGGTTTGATGTCATTTGATTTAGGAAGTAACAACGGAAGCTCTTCTTCTTTAAGTGCTTCAATCGAGCCATCTTCCCAATGGATGATTGGAATTGGCTCACCCCAATAGCGTTGACGACTGAACAACCAATCACGCAAACGGAAGGTAACTTTCTTCGTTCCAATTTCTTTTTCCTTTAACCATTTAATCATGGCTGATATACCATCTTCTTTGTTCAATCCATCTAAGAAGTCAGAGTTTACATGCAATCCATCGCCCGTATAAGCTTCAGTTGTTACATCTCCGCCAGCTACAACTTCCTTAATTGGCAAATTGAATTTGACTGCAAATTCATAATCACGCTCATCATGAGCAGGGACTGCCATGATAGCACCCGTTCCATAACTGATTAACACATAATCAGCTATCCAAATCGGCATTTTTTCACCATTAACTGGGTTAATTGCATAAGCCCCAGTGAATACACCTGATTTGTCTTTAGCTAAATCGGTTCTTTCTAAATCACTCTTATGTTTCACTTGATCTAAATAAGCTTGAACAGCCTCGTTCTGAGCAGCTGTTGTGATTTTATCAACAAATGGGTGCTCTGGTGCCAATACCGCATATGTTGCACCAAATAGTGTATCTGGACGTGTTGTGAATACAGTAAATGTCTCATCATGTCCTTCAATACCAAATGTAACTTCTGCACCCTCTGAACGGCCGATCCAATTCCGCTGCATATCTTTGATATTCTCAGGCCAATCTACATCATCCAAATCATCAATCAAACGATCCGCATAAGCCGTAATTCGAAGCATCCACTGCTTCATTGGACGTCGTTCAACCGGATGACCTCCTCGTTCACTTTTTCCATCAATTACTTCTTCATTAGCAAGAACGGTTCCTAACGCTGGGCACCAATTCACTGCCACTTCATCAACATATGCTAAGCCTTTTTCATATAATTTAATAAAGATCCATTGGGTCCATTTAAAATAACTTGGATCAGTTGTATCAATTTCACGATCCCAATCATATGAAAAGCCCAATGCCTTAATTTGACGGCGGAACGTATTAATATTATGCTCTGTAAATTCTGCTGGATCATTCCCAGTATCCAGCGCATACTGCTCAGCTGGAAGACCAAATGCGTCCCAGCCGATTGGGTGGAGCACATTACAGCCTTGCATCCTTTTTACCCGTGCTAAAATATCACTCGCTGTGTATCCTTCAGGATGACCAACATGAAGCCCGGCACCTGATGGGAAAGGGAACATATCAAGCGCATAAAATTTCCGCTTGCCGCTTTCTTCACCCGTTTTAAACGTTTTATTTTCTTCCCAAAACTTCTGCCATTTCTTTTCAATCGAAATATGATCAAAACTCATTTTGTTTTCCTCCTATACCAATATGGAATTACAATAAAAAAACCCCTCATCCCTGTAAAAGGGACGAGAGGATTATGTATATCTTCCCGCGGTACCACCCAGATTGGCGACTATATTCGTCACCCCGCTCAAACATCCGTAACGTGGACCCTACGCCGAGTACTACTACACTTCATACCCGTAACTCCAAGGCGAGTTCGCGATCACTCCTGATTGGCTTGCACCTTCCGCCAACTCTCTAAACAGGTTCTAATCGGTACTACTCCTTATCATAGCCAATTTGAATATTTAATTATATAGGTATTTTAGTAAATAATCTCGATAAAAGCAAGTACTGCTATGAATCATTTTGGTCATGTTTTCCTTTATATATGCAGAAAAGACTAAAAAGTTTCATTGTATATAACATTATAGCATTAATACCCAGATAGACTTGCACGGTGAAAGAGTATTTTCGTCTCTCCTGTGCAAACCAAAAGTTAATTTTGTGTGCAATGGAAGCCCATATCGGTCCAATCAAGGGATCAAAAAAGGTTGTCGAGAAGTTTCTCGACAACCTTTCTGCAAAGTTAATGATCTAGTCTTACCATATTGTATTGCATTTGCTGAAGCTGCATTCTCATACGATACAGCTGTTCTCTTTGTTGGTCGTTCGCACTGCCCAAAAGTTTTTCTAGATCATTCATTGCTTCCTGCAGAGTCGCTTGTGATTGCACATATGTCTCGTCTCCGTAATGCTCCTGCCTAGATCCGTCCTGATACTGATCCTGAGCATAACTAAGAGCATTTTCACATTGCTGTATGCACATGCCGATTGATTGCCTTGTAGCCATAGTAGCATCCGCTCCTCTTCCGATCATTTGATGGGGTGACCATCTTTTATATTTTCGGCAGAATGACGCTGGATTATCTACTCCAAGAAAAACCATTCTATGTTGGATGCCTAATTACCCTTGCTGACCATACCCGCCTTGACCGTACCCACCTTGGCCATATCCACCATGATAGCCATGACCATACCCGCCCTGGCCGTAACCATGACCGTATCCATGCCCGTATCCGCCATGACCATGGCCATATCCACCATGATGTCCGTACCCATAGCCTCCGCCGTATGGCTGTTGACCATAACCTCCGTATTGGGGCTGGCCATATCCATACATATTGTATGGATATCCGTATCCTCCCATTCCTGGATTAAACACTTGCCCTCCAAACCCATAAGGCGCAACAAACTGACGATCAATATTTAAAAATTCAGGATTCTCAGGATAATAATTATTATTTTGCATGAGTAATTCCTCCTCTTTTTTTAGGTAACTCCTCACTCGTAATGTTATATGCCTAATAATCAAATGACGTGCAAATACAAAAAGTAAAATGAATTGGACATAATGATGACATCTTGCGGAAAGGGTTCAGTGAAAAAGACTCGCTGAAAGAGCAGCCGGAGAAAAGAGGGACATAAAACAAAGATGGGTAAACTGAAACCAGAATATATGGTCTTCTCTGAGGGCGCATTATATGGTGTACAAGCTGTAAAACAGCAAAAAAATATTGACCCTTCATCTAGTCAGCATTCACATTGCTGACTTTTTCTTCTCCCATAAAGCCCCCCTTCTTCTGTTTAAAAAGTTGTATAATAATAATTACCGATTATTCACCTTTTAAGGAGGTTACTGATTTGCATCAGATAAACCCGTTCAAATATGCATCAGACGAAAAACGCTACCACACCTGGAACTATCATTTACGTCAAGAATTCGGTCACAAAGTGTTTAAGGTTGCTCTCGATGGCGGCTTTGACTGTCCAAATCGTGACGGCACCGTCGCTCACGGCGGATGTACATTCTGTAGTGCAGCTGGATCAGGTGACTTTGCTGGCAGCAGAGTCGAACCGTTGGATGTCCAATTTAAAGAAATTAGTGAAAAAATGCATCATAAATGGAAAGATGGTAAATACATGGCCTATTTCCAAGCATTCACGAATACACACGCACCCGTAGAAGTACTTCGGGAAAAATACGAAGGCGTTCTCCAGGAAGAAAATGTTGTCGGTTTATCTATTGGTACCCGGCCAGATTGTTTACCTGATGATGTGGTGGAGTATTTGGCCGAGCTCAACGAACGGACGTATCTTATTGTGGAGCTTGGACTGCAAACCGTGCATGAGAAAACGGCTCGGATGATCAATCGTGCTCACGACTTTGCCTGCTACAAAGAAGGTGTTGAAAAATTACGAAAGCATGGCATACGTGTATGTTCTCATATTATTAACGGCCTACCACAGGAATCTTATGAAATGATGATGGATACAGCACGTGAAGTTGCCAAACTCGATGTTCAAGGAATCAAGATTCATCTACTGCATCTTCTAAAAGGAACACCGATGGTCAAACAATACGAAAAAGGATTACTTGAATTTCTTACCTTTGAAGACTATATCTCGCTAGTTTGTGATCAACTGGAAATTCTTCCTCCTGAGATGATTATCCACCGCATAACAGGGGACGGTCCAATTGAATTAATGGTTGGACCTATGTGGAGCGTTAACAAATGGGAAGTATTGAATGCTATCGATGCAGAATTAAAGAAGCGTGACAGCTATCAGGGGAAATTATACATAACGGAGGTTCCACTTAAATGAAACTAGAAAAGATCTTACCATTTGCCAGTCGTTTATTAAAAGACTCCTTAACTCATGGAGATATCGCCGTTGATGGAACAGTCGGAAATGGATTTGATACCGTTTTTCTTGCGGATTTGGTTGGTGAGGAAGGGCATGTTTATGGGTTTGACATTCAGCAAGCTGCGATTGATCAAACGGAGAAAAAGCTAGCATCCGAGAAGGTAACCGAACGATGCACATTATTTACTGCTGGACATGAACAAGTGACCTATCGTATTCCCGAGAAACACCATGGTCAAATAAAAGCTGCCATTTTTAATCTTGGTTATCTTCCTGGCGGCGATAAATCAATTATTACACATTTTGAAACGACTATTTCCAGTGTAGAACAGCTCCTTGATATTATGGCACCAGGCGGAATGATCGTCCTCGTTATTTACCATGGTCATCCTGGAGGAGCTGAGGAACGCGACCATTTACTCGAATATGCTGCCGCATTATCTCAGCATCGGGCACACGTCTTGCAATACCAGTTTATAAATCAAGTAAACGATCCCCCATTTATCCTTGCTATAGAAAAAATATAGATTAAAAAGAAGCTGCCGAAATACCGGCAGCTTCTTTTCATTGAACTACATATCCTAGCGTCTTCAGGCGGGTTTCGACAAAACTGAGCGCATATGTGAATACATCGTTTCTTTCTGGTTCATTAAAGATTTCATGATATAGTCCGTGCCATTCTTTGAATTGCTTTTCGCTGCATTGATTATAATTAAACCATTCTCTAACAGGGCGCTTGTCAACTACCTTATCATCGCCGCCCTGCATTAATAGCATTGGAACATCCTGAAATTCAGGAATATCCTCAAAGGCCTCCTTAATTGCGCCCAGCAGTTCACGATACCAGCGAACCGAAACCTTCGTAACATATAAGGAATCGTTTAGATCTTCTTCTTGGATTTCTAAATTTCTCGTAACAAGTTCAGGTTTGAGACCCGCATCAATTCTTAATTTAGGCAACGCGATATTTAATCCTAGTGAAGCCGCGCCAAGTAGCTTAGGCGGCTGTGTTACCAGTCCTAAACATGGTGAAGAAAGGATGACGCCGGCTATTTCTAGTTCATCTTCTTGTAAAAGTCTAATAGCAATCAAGCCGCCCATGCTGTGTCCCAGCAGGAAGACTGGAAGGGCATATTCATATGCCTCCTCAATCCAGGTCCTGACCTCATTTAAGTACTGGTCAAATGAATTAATATGTCCTCGATAGGCTCTTGTTGTCATTCCTTGGCCTGGAAGGTCCCCCATAATAACATGATACCCAGCAGAGCGCCACATTTGTGACAGCCATTTATATCGGCCGTGATGTTCCATTGCTCCATGTACCATAACAATTACAGCTTTCGGGCTTCCTTCAGCCTCCCATTTCCACATATGATGTCCCCCCTATCATTTCAAGGTGTATTTTTTTCCAAATAGATTTTCGTCCTTTATAATACAAATAATACATAAAAAATGTCGATTTCGGAAAGGATTTGTTTTAAATATGCCAGTGTACCCATATAAAAACAAAATACCTCAAATTGCTGAAAGCGTTTATCTTGCTGAGAATACGATAATAACAGGTGATGTTACCATTGATGCTGAATCAACCATTTGGTTCAATTCCGTCATTCGAGGGGATGTTGCTCCAACTATTATCGGAAAAAAAGTTAACATTCAGGATAATAGTATTTTACACCAAAGCCCTAATAATCCACTGATTATTGAAGATGAAGTGACTATTGGACATCAAGTTATTCTTCATAGCTGTAAAGTTAGGAAAGGTGCACTTGTTGGAATGGGCTCAATCATTCTTGATAAAGCTGAAATCGGTGAGGGTGCATTTATCGGAGCCGGCAGTTTAGTCCCTCAAGGAAAAGTGATTCCACCTAACACATTGGCCTTCGGAAGACCGGCTAAAGTCATCCGGGAGCTGACGGAAGAGGACAAACGTGACATGGAGCGCATCGTAAACGAATATGCCGAAAAGGGCCAATATTATAAACACACTGCTCCACTAGAATAAGATATGAATTCCTTACCTGCTAAGAGCTTGATTGTTATAGTATTGATTCAGAAAAGCAGATAATGCAAAAAAAGAAATCTTACCAAGGTAAGATTTCTTTTTTTTGTTTATGCTTTTGCTTGTTCTTTTAAAGAAGCTGCCTTGTCTGTACGTTCCCAAGGAAGATCTACATCTGTACGGCCAAAATGTCCATACGCTGCAGTTTGTTTATAAATCGGTTTACGAAGATCGAGCATTTTAATAATTCCAGCAGGACGAAGATCAAAGTTCGCACTGACTAAGTCCACTAAAATATCTTCATCCACTTTTCCTGTACCGAATGTATCAACAGCGATTGATACCGGCTTAGCTACACCAATAGCGTAAGCAAGCTGTACTTCTACTTTATCAGCCAGACCCGCTGCCACTAAATTCTTCGCTACATAGCGCGCAGCATACGCAGCTGAACGGTCCACTTTTGTCGGATCTTTACCAGAAAATGCACCGCCGCCATGACGAGCATACCCACCGTAAGTATCAACAATAATTTTCCGACCTGTCAGACCTGCATCACCTTGTGGTCCTCCAATTACGAAACGGCCAGTTGGATTAATGAAATATTTTGTTTCAGCATCAATTAACTCGCTAGGCACTACCACATTAATGACATGTTCTTTTAAATCGCGTTGAATTTGTTCCAATGTAACATCAGGACTATGTTGAGTCGAAATAACAATGGTATCTACACGGACAGGCTTGTTATTTTCATCATACTCAATTGTTACCTGAGTTTTTCCATCTGGACGAAGGTAATCTAACGTTCCATTTTTACGGACTTCTGACAGACGACGAGAAAGCTTATGAGCCAATGAAATAGGCAGCGGCATAAGTTCTTCTGTTTCGTTACAAGCAAACCCAAACATCAATCCCTGATCTCCAGCACCAATTGCATTAATTTGATCATCAGTCATTTGGCCTTCACGAGATTCAAGAGCTTCATCGACTCCAGCAGCAATATCTGCTGACTGTTCATCAATTGAACTTAATACAGCACATGTTTCAGCATCAAAACCATATTTTGCGCGTGTGTATCCAATACCAGCAATTGTATCACGTACGATTCTTGGAATATCTACATAGGTAGAAGTAGTAATTTCACCAGCAACTAAAACTAAACCAGTTGTAACAGATGTTTCACATGCAACACGTGCATTTGCATCCTTAGCTAGGATAGCATCCAGAATTGAATCTGAAATCTGATCACAAATTTTATCCGGATGTCCTTCTGTCACAGACTCAGAAGTAAATAAACGACGTTTCTTTGACATTCTTTTGCCTCCTCAAATGTTCTCAGGCTAAGAAAATGAATGGCAGCCATTCACATTATCTTTTCCCATTTTGTTAGACGAAACTCATTCCCAGTTGGTATTATATAATAGAAGCAGAAAGGTTGATGCGAATCATTCATAGTAAAAAAAGAATGATTAAACGCATAAAAACCCTTCCTAGTTTTTGAGGAAAGGTTTGTTGTCTCGAATTGATCCTTTCACTCTTATCGTTCAAGGGTTTTTTTACCTTGCTCAGGTTAGCACCAACACTAAAATGATTTTGAAAATAAACAATTGCTGATAAAAGCAATTTATTGTTTTATCAAAATCAAACATTCTAGCAGGTTGCTGGGTTTCATTGGGCCTGGCCCTCCACCATCTCGGGATAAGAGAATCCGTACAATTTAAAATCATAACGTAATTCTACAAATTCTGTCAATACTTATTTCACATTCAGTAGAAAAAAACTTCTATTTCCACTATCCTCACATTATGTCATAGTACAGAGAAAAAATGGAGTAATACGCTCATATACCCTGTAGATCCTTTCACTAAATTTTGCCGAATTCAAACCAATTCCTCTCAGTAAATACACGAAACGAAACAAATAGTATAGACTATTAAAATCAATGTGTTATACTATTTATAAATTGATTATAAATTCAAAAAAAGGAAGGTATCTCCTATATGAATACGCTTGATATCTCAAATGAGTTACACCAATTATTATCCGGTAACAACATACATGTGCAGCTTTCTGTACCTCAATTAGTGGAAAAAGTATTAAGCCGCAATGAAGGGCAGCTCACGTCAACAGGAGCTGTAAAAGCTGAAACCGGAAAATACACAGGACGTTCTCCTAAGGATAAATATATAGTAGATGAAAAAGCGGTTCATGAAAAGATTGATTGGGGGACTGTAAACCAACCGATTTCTAGTGAAGTATTCGCAAAGTTATACGATAAAGTCCTGCAATATTTAAAACAAAAAGATGAAGTATTTGTTTTCAAAGGCTTTGCAGGTGCCGATAAACAACATCAATTACCCATTCAAATCATTAACGAATACGCTTGGCATAATCTGTTTGCCCATCAATTATTTATTCGGCCAAATGAAGAAGACCTTCAAGATCATTTATCAGAATTTACGGTCATATCAGCACCAAACTTTAAAGCCGATCCAGCCGTAGATGGTACACAGTCTGAAACGTTTATTATTATTTCTTTTGAACGCAGGACGGTATTAATCGGCGGTACTGAATACGCAGGAGAAATGAAAAAGTCCATTTTTTCAGTTATGAACTTTCTTCTTCCTGAAAAAGGGATTCTTCCAATGCATTGTTCAGCCAATGTCGGCCGAGAAGGCGATGTCGCATTATTCTTTGGTCTATCAGGAACTGGAAAGACCACATTATCTGCAGACTCTAACCGAAAATTAATTGGTGATGATGAGCATGGCTGGTCTTCAAACGGCGTATTCAATATTGAAGGCGGCTGCTATGCAAAATGCATCAATCTGTCTCGTGAGAAAGAACCTCAAATCTTCGATGCCATTCGTTTTGGTGCCGTTCTAGAGAATGTAGTTCTTAACCCGGATACCCGTATTGCGGATTATGACAGCAGTGCCTTGACGGAAAATACACGCGCTGCCTACCAAATACAATCGATTGATAATATTGTTGATCCAAGTGTGGCAGGTCACCCAACAACAATTATCTACCTAACTGCTGATGCATCAGGCGTATTGCCTCCAATCAGTAAACTAACGAAAGAACAAGCCATGTTCCATTTCTTAAGCGGCTATACGAGTAAATTAGCTGGAACGGAGAGAGGTATCACTTCGCCTGAAGCTACGTTCTCCACTTGCTTTGGTTCCCCATTCCTGCCGCTTCCTGCAGTCCGCTATGCAGAAATGCTAGGCGAAAAAATTGATGAGCACAGTGCAAAAGTATTCCTCGTCAATACAGGTTGGACTGGCGGCGAGTACGGCGTCGGCAGCCGAATGAAGCTTGCTTATACAAGAGCCATGGTACAGGCAGCACTAGAAGGGGAATTAACCAACGTCGAAACCATCAAGGACGAAGTATTTGGCTTTGACATTCCACTACATGTGCCCGGCGTTCCAGACGAAGTGCTCCAGCCTACACGAACATGGGAAGACAAAGATGCCTATAAAGCTAAAGCCATCGAACTAGCACAAAAATTCAATGAAAACTTCAAACAATTTTCAAATGTAGCCAGTACAATTAAAGATTTAGGCGGCCCATTAGTCAAATAAAAAAACGCTCTCCCAAAAGATCATTGATCTTGTGTGGAGAGCGTTTTTTATTACTCTGAATTTTTGATAATCCTTTGAATAACGAGCTTATGTTGGGAAGCCAGCTAGTTATTACATTCGGATTCGCATTAGAATTAAAGGGGGAACATTCGGCCCAACTCTCAATCATTTGGCTCGACGCCCTTTTGGATACAATCTGGACAACCCCGATTCTCCAGAAACGCTTTGATAAAATTACTACTTGGCTCTTAAAAAAGTGTATCTTTCTCTTATTCTGTCTAGATAACCGTAATTTCTCATGAATCTCTTCATTTGAAGCAGCCTGATTGGCAACAGATCCGCTAAATCCTTGTTCATTTGGCCTGAACTCTGTATGATTCGGCCCAAACTCCAAATCATTCGGCCCTTTCTGGCTTTGATTCGGCCCAAAACCAAGTTTATTCGGCCCTAATTCTTAATCATTCGGCCCGACGTCCTTTTAGATACACCTTTTGGACAACCCCGATCCGCCCAGAAACACCTTCAAAAAATTACAACTTGGCCCTTAAAAAAAGTGTATCTTTCACTTATTCTGTCTAGATAGCCAGGATTTCTCGTGAATCTTTCTTTTGAAGCAGCCCGATTGACATCAGATCTGCTAATTCCTCTTTCATTTGGCCTGAACTCTGCATGATTCGGCCCAAACTCCAAATTATTCGGCCCTTTCTGGCTTTGATTCGGCCCAAAACCAAGTTTATTCGTCCCTAACTCTCAATCATTCAGCCCGACGTCCTTTTGGATACACATTCTGGACAACCCCGATCCTCCCAGTAACGCCTTCATAAAATAACATCTTATCCCTAAAAAAAGTGTATCTTTCACTTATTCTGTCTAGATAACCAGGATTTTTCGTGAATCTCTTCATTTGAAGCAACCCGATTGGCATCAGATCCGCTAAATCCTCGTTTATTCGGCCCGCCCATCCAAAGATTCTATCTTATTAACTAACACAACAAAAAACAGTCTATCCTCCTAAGAGAATAGACTGTTTTAATCAATGTATTGATTAATGTACTAATGTGTAAAGAGCTTTGATATGAGCTAAATAACGTACATTACTTGCTTCCTTCATCAATGTTGCAGGAAGTCCTTTAAGTGATGTTCCGCTTGCACCAATTGATGCTACAGCGTCTTTACGGCCTAGGCTCGCAAGTGTACCTGAGTTAATTGGGCTGAATGTCTCGAACGATTTGCCTTCAAGGTATGCGTAAAGGTTGTACCCTACGTTTTCTCCCATTTGCCAAGCGATTTGTGCAGTCGGCGGATATGGGCGACCGTCTGGGCCAAAGAATACAGCACTGTCTCCAGCAATGAAAACATCGTTGTGTGATGTTGATTGAAGGAATTCATTAACTGTTGCACGTCCACGGTTCACTTCAAGACCTGATTGTCCTACAAGTGGATTTCCTTGTACGCCGCCAGTCCATACGAATGTATTCGCAACGATTTTTTGACCGTCTTTAAGGTCGATCACATTTCCTTCAACGCCTGTTACAGGAAGACCTGTTAGGAATGTTACGCCGCGTTTTTCAAGGCTGGTTGTTGCACGTTCAATTAAATGATCAGGAAGCATTGGCATAACCTTTGGACCTGCTTCAACAAGCATCAATTTAATTTCACTTGGATTAATTCCATGACGTTTAGCAAGTGCAGGCATTCTATCAGCGATTTCACCAACTAATTCGATTCCTGTTAGTCCGCCGCCGCCGATTAGGATAGCTGCATCAGCTGGATTTTTAGTTTTTGCATAAGCTGCAATACGTTCTTCAATATGTTGATTGATGAAGTTTGCATCTTTAGCAGATTTTAGAACTAAGCTATTTTCTTCAAGACCAGGGATCCCGAAGTAAGCTGTTGTGCTGCCAAGAGCAACGACAAGAGCATCATATGTTAATGTAGATCCGTCATTAAGTTTCACTTCTTTAGTATCCGCTGAGAATGTTTCAACTTTAGCAATCTTAAGTTTAACATCTTTCCCGCGAAGAAGTTTTTCTAACGGCATAGCGATTGCTTGTTCAGCAATACTTCCTGCTGCTAAACGGTGTAATTCAGTAATAATTTGGTGTGTTGGGTATTGGTTTACTACTGTAACTTTTGCTTCATCAGCTGTTAAATATTTGCGAACAGTTAAAGCTGCTAGTAATCCGCCATAACCTGCTCCTAAGATGACTATTTTCTTTGACATAGTGTATCCTCCGTCCTAACTGTAGAAATGTAATAGAACTTATTTTTTGTTATTATTTTCGGCATTAACTTGTAGAAAAGCATTCATGAAACGGAACATTTTTTGAGCTTGTGGATCTTTCATCATTTTCATTAGACCAAAAAGGCCGATTGATTCCGTACTATTTTCAGCGCGTTCTTTTGCTTCAAGTGTAGTTGCTGCAACATTTTTCAATGAACCTACCACCGGTCCTGCAATTTCAGTAATAGCTCCTACAGTATCGCTTTTAAGAACTTCATCAGTAGATATTGCTTGAACAAAGTCATAAGACTTCGTCATAACAGTTACCAATTCCGTTAATTTTGGAAGTTGTTCAACTAGAGCCGTCAAAGACTCCTGAACTTCTGGATTAAGTAGTTGATCTAAAATATCCAGTTTTTCTTGAGTTGAAGCCAATGCTGCTGCTTGTTCATTTGTTTGAGCGATTGATTCTGACATATCCATTCTCCTTTGCAATAAGCATAATGCTTTAATTCGGGAATTAGTGTGTTCCCTATTTCACATAAAAACTCTCAAAGCTGCAAGAGCTTAAAAAAGAGCATTATTATGACTCCCACAGCCTAAAATGTATTACTACATATTTGGGATTCAAACATATCCCCAAACCTAAATTTAGTTAATAGATAGAAAGTTTCTGTTAGGAGCCCGAACGACATTTTTTTAGATGACGGGTTCTGTAACTAGCAGCTTCCCCGAAAAAATAAGCTTGGTTTAAATAATACATATTATACTATTAAATATATCACAAAATTGTCATAAGTAGCTCGTCGATTTTTTTAAACGGTGTATTTTTTCCTATTTCAACCATATTAAACTATAAAACTATTCGATTGAAAGTGATTATATATATTATTTTCAATATCGTGAAATCCTTCACAAACATTCATTTATCAACTATTTTACTTTTAATTCTTGCAAAAAAGTTTAGTATCTCCAACTTTAAATTTGTAATCAATTCCCTGAAAAAATATTTTAAAAAAAGTGAGCGCTAAAGCCTAGCGCTCACCTCTTAACTATTTATACAGAAGGTAGTTTTTTCGGACATCCATAAAGTCTTTTAAACCATTTTTCCATTCTGCTTTCATTTGCTTTACTGTTTTTCCTTGTTCAATGCCTTGTCTGATTGAACCATTTCCAACCAAGTTATCAAAAAATGATATTCCGTTTGAACCAGGGGTCCTAAAGGCAAAGTCATTTGGATACATATCATGGACCGTTTTCACAATATGGAGCCCTGTTTCAAATGGTTTGTACGCATTACGATTCGTTACGTGAATTTGAATTCCATGAGAAAGAACATTTGCGTGCTTAGAGAAGCTTGGTGTAAAGGAAGCTGATCTAAACAGAACACCTGGAAGATCAAGCTTATTCAAGTTCTCTGCTAGTTCATCTCCATTAATAAATGGAGCGCCGATTAATTCAAAGGGCTTTGCTGTTCCTCTGCCCTCTGATAAATTTGTTCCTTCAATTAATGCTGCACCTGGGTAAACAGATGCAGTTTCGAGTGTCGGCATGTTTGGAGATGGCAAGACCCATTCAAGCGGCGTTTCATCATAATGCTGATATCGTTTCCAGCCTTCCATTTTTACCACTGTTAAATCAGCACCGATGTTAAACTCTTTATTAAAGAGTAAAGCAAGCTCCCCTACTGTCATCCCGTGGCGTACAGGAATAGGAAATTCTCCAACAAATGAAGAGTATTTATCTTCCAGTACGGGACCTTCTACTTCCTGACCGCCAAGCGGATTAGGCCGGTCCAGCACAATAATTTCTTTATTATTCTCTTTGGCTGCTTCCATAGCTAATGCCATTGTATAAATGTACGTGTAGAATCGACTTCCTACATCTTGAATATCAAATACGAGTACATCTACGTTTTCCAGCATTTCTGGTGTCGGCTTTTTCGTTACTCCATAGAGGCTATAAACTGGCAGTCCGGTTTTAGGATCTGTATAAAAGTCAACGTATTGTCCAGCCTGTGCACTTCCTCTTACCCCATGTTCAGGTCCGTATAAGGCTGTTACATTGATCTCCTTATGACTCGACATCAGATCCACAATACTTGTTAAATCCTGGTTTACACCAGTTGGATTTGTAATAATCCCCACACGTTTGTTTTTCAACGTTTTTATTTTATCCTGCAATAGGACATCAACCCCTAAACGGAACTTGGGCTGTTTATCGTGTTTATTCTTATCGGCGGTTGCCGATGAATAAACGGTCATGATGAGCAGTAAAGTCATTATACAAGCGAGCCATTTTTTCATCCTTTTCCCCTCCATCTCTAATAGTTTAAACCATGTCCAAACCCATAGAGAACATCACCACCACTGTTATAGATAGTAATTGGTAGTTTTCCTGTTGGATTGTTTTGGCCAAAAATAGTTGCAGCTGATGCTTCAAAACTAGCACGTCTAAATCCATATTGAACTAAGTAGGCGTCAACATTTGGATAAGCCATTACATCATATGGATTTCTGATTCCAATACCAATCACAGGAATTTGTCCTGATGTAAGCTGATTAGCAAGCTTCATCTGGTCGCTGTTTGGCGCCCGGCCGCTCACAGTTGAGGTCATTGTTCCTAAAATAATCGTTTTCGCATCTTGAATCCCAGCTAATTGCTCGTCAGTTAGTGGTTTTGTAGTGGAAATGACTTGAACATTTTGATGATATTTCTTAATCTCTGTTTCTAGCTCAGTAAGATACGTACTGCCAATGACAACGACCTTTTCTTTTTGAGTTGCTTTTAAAGGGAGTGCAGCTTCATTTTTCACTAATGTAATGGATTTTGCAGCTGCTTCTTTTTCTATTTGTTTATGTGTTGCCGAGCCTACGACTAATTGGGCATTTTTCACTTTTTCAGCGATATTCTTCTCTTCTTCAGCCTTAATAATTCCGCGGTTAACCTTAAGTGTTAGAATTCTTTTTACTGACTGATTAATGCGCTTTTCTGAGACTTCACCCGTTTTCACTGCACTGTAGAGTCCCTCAGCAGCATCTTTTAATCCAACAGGCATTAACACAATGTCCGTTCCTGCTTTTACCGTACGTATCGCAGCATCGACTGGACCGAAATGGCTGCTGATTGCTTGCATGTTCATTGCATCTGTAATAATGACTCCTTGGTAACCCATTTCTTCTCTCATTAAGCCCGTTAAAACTTTTTCAGAAAGAGTCGCAGGAATTGAAATCTCCGTTCCATCTTGTTTGGAAATCGCTTTGGTATTGTCAATTTTTGGGAACGTGACATGAGCAGTCATAATTGCATCAATGCCTGCATCCATAGCCTGCTGAAATGGATATAATTCGACTTTCTTAAGGCGTTCAAGATCATGGGGTACTTCAGGCAATCCTAAGTGAGAATCTACCGCCGTATCTCCGTGACCGGGGAAATGCTTAGCTGTGGCTGCGACACCCGTATCTTGAAGCCCTTTAATATAGGCTTTTCCCATATTGGCAACAAGCACTGGATCTTCTCCAAATGATCGTACTCCAATGACTGGGTTATCGGGATTATTATTCACATCTAATGACGGTGCTAAATTCATATTAATCCCCAGCGAATGTAATTCTTCACCTATCGCTGAAGACACCTTTCTTGTCAGTTCTTCAGACCTTGCAGCTCCAAGCGCCATATTGCCTGGCATATCGGTTCCTGATTGGAGTCGAGTAACAATGCCGCCTTCTTGATCAATCGTCATTAACAGCCCATACTTTTCAGCGGTTGCTTGATAATCATGTACAAGTTTAGTCGTCTGCTCAGTTGTCTCGACATTTTCTCTGAATAAAATAACTCCTCCAAGATGATAATCCTTAACAAGCTGTTTAATTTCTGGAAGCATTTGTGTCACATTCTGTCCGTTCCAAGTTCGGAAGTCAGGCATAAGCATCTGTCCGATTTTTTCCTTCACTGTCATTTTTGCTACAGCATTATCAATGATGTTGTATTTCCCCTTTTTATCCTTTGTTGGCGTGATAACTGCTCCTTTTTTTGAATTTCTGATCGTAATTTTGTCAGTTAAAACGCCATTCTTTACCGTAATAATGGTTGTACCACTGCGCCCAGACAGAGTCACTTTTCCTGCTTTCGATACAGAAGCGACTCGCTGGTTAGATGATCTCCATTCCAATTTTTTTTCTGCTTTCTCGAAATGTCCATCCTTATAGATACGGAGTGCATGGAGTTCAATTTTGTTATCTTTAAATTGCCCCTTTATCTGCGGAACATTTAAATCAATAATGAGTTTCGTTGAGCTATGTTTGGCCGGAGCCGCTTCAACATTGCTTCCTGAAACGCCTAAAACCTGTGTGACGGCCAGGCCTACTACTGCCATTGAAATAAGAAATAGCTTCATATACTTTTTCATATTTTTCCTCCTCTTGATTTAGTAGTTTCTAAGCTTCCAATCCGAGGCTTCAAAGGATAGAACCGTTTTCTTGTTCTTAGACTGAATTTTTGCGTCTTTGATATACCAGCCTCGTCCATTTACCGAGGCATCTGTATGATACGTAAACCGTATTTTCACAGCTTCTTTCGGGACCTCAACCCGTTGTTTTTCCCAGCCATTACTAGTTCCTTCAAACTTTACGAGTTCTACCCATTCCTCGTTCACCATCACCTCAACCACTCCATAGTCAGCATTTTGCTCGAGGCTATGCCATTGAGTGAAGGTTAAGTCGGTTTTATTTTTCAAATCAAGCTTTGCTTCCAACTTTCTAGAAAGCTTGTCGCCATACCCCGAGAACCAAGCTGACCCTTTCCCTGGTATCGAAACCGGAATAGCATCAGCAGTCTGACGAGCAAAGATTCTTCTAATCCCATTCGTCGAAATGGTCGTTCTAGAAGGATGAACACGGTTGGTTAAAAGAATGGCAATTGTTTTATGCTTTGGACTTATGACAATTGAGGTGCCCGTATAGCCTGTATGACCAAAAGAGGTACTGTCAGATAATGCATCCATGTACCAGCCTTGCCCTAATTCCCAGCCAAGTCCGTGGTCATTTCCAGGAAAGGCCTGATTCTGATTCTCGAGAAGAAGTTTCACTGTACTCGCCTTAAGAATTCTCTTCCCGCCATAGCTCCCATTATTCAGGAAGGTTTGTGCTAATGCTGCAAGGTCTTGTGCCGTTGTAAATACACCCGCATGGCCTGCTACACCATCTAGTGACCAGGCATTTTCATCATGAACCTCTCCCCAGACTAACCCTCTATTCGGTACAGTTTGAACTTCTGTAGCTGCGATGCGCATTTTCAATGATTCAGGCGGATTATACATCGTATCCCGCATTTTTAATGGTTTCGTAATATTTTTTTCAACGAACTCATCTTGTCGAATTCCAGAAATACGTTCTATAATCGCCCCAAGTGTGATCATATTTAAATCACTGTATGTATAAGTCGAACCGGGCGGCATAGAAAGAGGCTGTTTAAAGACTAAATTAAGCCTATCCTCTCTAGAATTCCCCTGACTATATAAGGGGACCCAAGCAACGAAGCCAGACGTGTGTGTAAGCAGCTGCCTAACCGTCACTTGTTCCTTTCCGTTCTGAGCAAATTCTGGTATATACTTCATGACAGGATCATCAAGACCTACCAACCCTTTTTCGTAAAGAACCATAATGGCTGTAGACGTGAAAATTTTACTAATGGACGCTGCATCAAATATCGTATTCTCTTGCATTTGAATCGGCGTATCCATCTCCGTATGAAATTCATCTGCATATTTAGCTGAATACCCATACGCTTCATTTTTAACAATCTTGCCGCCTCTTGCTACAAATGCAACTGCACCAGGCATGACCTTTTCAGAAATTGCTTGGTTAATCAGGCCATCCATTTCTTGTAAGGGGGCATCAACCATTCCTGCTTCACGTGCTGAACTCGGCTGGAGAATGCCTAATGAAGGAATCACCGGAGAATCCCAAGTGAAAATCGGATGAATTTGGTGATCAGCGGTGAATTTCTTTTCGGCTTTTTCAATTGAAGGCACCCCCTTTGGCGGCTCAGCATAGGCTGCTGCACTTGTGCTTGTCCAAAATACAGAGCATACGGACGAAATCATAAGCAGTTTCTTTTTCATAGACCCTCCTTTAGGTTTACTATTTACAAATTTACCCCAAAATAATAAAAATTGGATAATAACTACTTTTAGACTATCTTATTGTTGATAAATTCGTCTATAAAGCGTAAGTACTATCACGTCAGTATTCTGGATTCTTTAAATGTAAAAAGATGGATGTCTTTCGGATCATTTTTTGAATAGTCAGTATATTTTGGTTCTTTTTCACAAAAATACTCGCCAATCTATCTATCTAAAATCTCCATAATCATTTCTTTTTTTTACTATATCTATAATACTTTCTCCCTTCCTCTTTCTCTGTTACAATCAATGTCTGCCTATCCTCATTAGAAAAGGGGGAATATTTTGATAGTCTTAGATCGTATCAGCAAGAGCTATATGTTAAAAAATGGTCCATATAAAGCAGTACATTCTGTTTCTCTTCAGGTTTCTCAAGGTGAAATTCACGGAATAATTGGAACAAGCGGTGCTGGGAAGTCTACATTGCTCCGCATGATTAATTTACTTGAATCACCTTCCATGGGCCATGTCCGAATTAATGACTTAGAATTAACTCAATTAACCAGTAAAAACCTCCGCAAAGCACGAAGATCGATTGGGATGGTTTTTCAAGCGTTTAATCTAGTGAGTAACCGCAGTGTAAAAGGAAATGTCATGATCCCCTTAGAACTTGCTGGTTTTTCTAAACAAGCACGACTAGAGCGGGCAGAAGAATGTTTACGCATTGTAGGTCTTGAGCGGCAGGCAGAGCAATATCCGTCCAGCTTGAGTGGTGGACAAAAGCAACGTGTAGCCATCGCAAGGGCACTTGCGACCAATCCAACTGTACTTTTATGTGATGAACCAACATCTTCACTTGATCCGCAGACGACTGAAGAGATATTAAAGGTATTACATGAAATTAATAGGAATTTCGGTGTTACGATTTTAATCGTTACCCACGAAATGGACGTCATTAAAAGCATTTGCAACAAAGTTTCTCTTATGGAAGCAGGGGAAATAGTCGAAACCATTTCGTTCGAACCCAAAGGATTTATTGCCACAAAGAATGATTTTCAATCACTGCGTAGGCAACTTTTAAGCGAGGGTGATGGAGATGTTTGACCATATTATGCAATACCAGGCTGAAATTTGGCAGGCAATCGGTGAAACCTTTCTTATGGTAGGAATTTCTATTACAGCCGCTGTCTTGGTCGGTCTTCCACTCGGAACCTTGTTATTTTTATGCAGGAAAGGCCAACTGCTTGAAAATCGTATAGTGTTTTCCATACTTAATGTATTCGTTAACGTTGTCCGCTCATTTCCATTCTTATTACTGGTGGTATTTTTAATTCCGCTTACCCGATTTATCGTTGGAACGGCCATCGGAACCTTAGCTGCTTCTGTCCCTCTCGCCATTATGGCTGTCGCCTATTATTCACGTCTAGTTGAACAATCTCTACTTGAAGTGCCAAGAGGAGTAATTGAAGCTGGAAGGGCTATGGGGGCTTCTACCCTGGAAATTATTTATAAATTTCTTTATGTAGATGCACGATCAGGTTTACTTCTTGGATTAACAACCTCTACGATCAGCTTTATTTCCTATTCTACAGTAGTAGGAATTGTCGGAGGCGGGGGGATCGGCGATTTCGCCATCCGCTATGGCTATCAGCGATTTGAAACCGATCTCATGGTATTTACCATTATCATCATGCTCATCTTTGTTCAAACGATTCAATTTGTTGGAAGTACAACAGCAAGACTCATAGATAAACGCTAGAAATATAAACGGAGGTACACGACCAATGAAAAAAATAACCGCACTTCTTCTATCTCTATCTCTTATCCTTATTATTACAGGCTGTGGTCAAGACGAAAAACAACCAGCATCCCAACCGGAGAAAAAAGATGTTACCCTTAAGGTGGCCACACTTATTCCTCCAATGACTGATATCTTAGATATTGTAAAACCCTTACTTAAAGAAGACGGCATCAATCTAGATATTGTTGTTTTAGGAGATAACGTTCAACCAAATACTGCACTTGCTAATAACGAAGTCGATGCAAACTTCTTTCAGCATGTCCCTTATATGAATCAGTATAATGACAGCAATGATACTGAATTGACTCTTGTTCAACCTATTTATCATGCCATTTATGGAGCCTATTCAAAACGCTATAAAGATATTGCTGATTTGCCGGATGGAGCCACCATTGCCATTGCTAACGATGCCTCTAACATTGGCCGTTCACTAGTAATGATTGAAAAAGCCGGCTTGATTAAACTAAAAGAAGGCGCAGGCATCGAAGCAACACAGAGAGATATCGTTGAAAACAAACATAACTATCAGTTTAAAGAAGTCGATTTATTAATGCTGGCCCGTACACTAGATGATGTCGATTTAGTCGCGATGACACCAGCCTATGCAAAACCAGTTGGATTAACCCCTAAAAAAGATGCATTAATTACAGAATCCGTAGATTCGGAATTTGCCATTTCACTCGTGGCGCGTAGTAATAACGCTAACGCTGAAGAAATTAAAAAGCTGGCTGAACGAATGACTGGCCCTGAAGTGAAGAAATTCCTTGAAGAAGAGTATGATGAGATTGCTCTGCCAGCTTTTTAAGTTTTAAATGCTATCGATAATTTCTCGGCTCTTTAAAGGTATCCGTACTATTAAAAATAATCATATAAAAACAGGCTGTCGATTTCTCGACAGCCTGTTTTTAGTTTGTTGATTTTAAAGAGATTAATTTGTATGTAATCGTAGTTGCTTCATTCTGCCATTCTACTTTTTGGATGACCGCAGTTCCGCTTGATTCACTTTCGATCGTCTTACGGATATCGAGTGGAATATCGATTGGGTATAAACGATACCCTTCTTTTTTCAACCGGAAGATATTCTCTTCCTCGCGTTCTTCCCGTCCTTTAGTAACGATCATCGTATTTAATTCCATAGGCATGCCCATACTATGCCCTCCTCATTCGTATTACCTATATCTTATCATCTTTACACCTGTGTTTTCATCCACTGAGTTAAATCCCTGACAACTTTTCGGTTTACAGCAGGGGGAAAGTAGTGAGTAAACTGTGGGAAGTACCAGGTCTCCACTTGTTTATGCTTCTCGTTCAGTTGGTTTTCCAGACGATAGGCATGATCAATAGAGACATTTCCATCTCTTTCACCATGAATGATTAGCACGGGGACATCTAAAGAATCGAGTGAGAACAAGGGGGTACGATAAACAAATGCATCGGGGACTTTATTCGGCGTTCCTCCAATGACACGTTTCATCATTCTGCGTAAATCTACACGCTCGACATAGGTTAAAAACATATCTGAGACACCACCCCAAGTCACAATCGATGCGGCCGTCGGACAATAGATAGCCGCCCATAACGCCATGATCCCTCCTCTTGAGAAGCCAAAAATATGAATGGATTTTGGATTGACACGACGATGATTTTCAAGCAGTTTATATCCTGCAATCGCATCGTATCGATCTTCCCCTCCGAAATCCTCGTCTCCCTCACCGCCCTGATTGCCACGATAAAATGGGGCGAATACAATAAAGCCCTCTGAGGCAAATTGGGTAATTCGTGATGGTCTGACTTTGCCAACATTTTTGATTCCGCCGCGAAGATAGAGAAAACCATCATAAACTTCCCCATTTACCGGTTCCGCAAGTAATCCTTTCACCCTTAATCCCTGTGCAAGATACGTAACACTATAAAGATGAACCCCCGGATGCGGAGATGGAAAGCGGATTTTTTCAACAATTGTACCATCTTCCATTAACAGTACCCTCCTTCAACACTTCCTAATGACCTTATTTTAATGCATCCTAACTTTTTTATCCTGATTCAAAGCTTAGTCATAAAAAAAGGGCTATGGGCATTCACACATTTTCTACCTATTCATATTCTAATTCAAGATGATTACACACCATTTAGACGAGGAGGAACATAGGTGAAAAAGTGGTATAAAGCAAGTATTCTACTGCTATTCGCAGTAGTTTTAGTATTCTCATTAGCAGCATGCGGCAAGGATGAACTTCAAAAAGTCCGGATTGCTGAAGTTACTCGTTCCGTTTTTTATGCACCACAATATGTTGCGATAGAGAAAGGGTTTTTTAAGGAAGAAGGATTGGAAGTGGATTTAAAGACAACAGCTGGTGGTGATAAGACCATGACGGCACTATTATCTGACGGTGCCGATTTTGCTCTTGTCGGATCAGAAACTTCTATATATGTAACGGCCCAAGGAACCAATGATCCCATTGTGAATTTCGCTCAGTTGACACAAACTGATGGAACGTTCTTAGTCGCACGAGACAAAATTGATAATTTTTCATGGGATATGTTGAAAGATTCTACGTTCCTCGGACAGCGTAAAGGTGGAATGCCACAGATGGCAGGCGAATTCGTCTTAAAGAAACATGGAATTGACCCGCAAAACGATTTAACACTCATTCAGAATATCGACTTTGCTAATATCGCAACTGCCTTCGCATCTGGAACTGGAGACTACGTTCAGTTATTTGAACCTACAGCTAGTGTATTTGAAAAAGAAGGAAAAGGTCATATCGTGGCTTCTTTTGGAACAGAATCCGGTCATATCCCATATACCACTTATATGACGAAATCGAGTTATCTAAAAGAAAATGATGAGACTGTTTTAAAATTCACTCGAGCGCTGAAAAAGGCTCAAGATTGGGTTCAAAAACAGGATGCTTCAAAGATTGCTGAAACGATTCAGCCTTATTTCGAAGATGCAGATCCTGAAGTAATGGAAATGTCCATTCAACGGTATAAGGAGCAAGGGTCATATGCTACCGATCCTATTCTCGATGAAGAAGAGTGGAATAACCTTCAGGACATCATGGATGAAGCGGGGGAACTTCCATCCCGAATGGATTATAAGAAACTTGTGAACGTCAAATATGCCGAAAAGGTCTCTCAATAGAAAGGAGAGGCAACAATGAGTTTTTTAACGATTGATCATGTAAGTCATAGCTATTTTTCAAAAGAACATGCAACATCTGCACTATCAGACGTAAATCTTACGATGGAGGAAGGGGAGTTTATCTCATTCCTCGGTCCCAGCGGATGTGGTAAAACAACGCTGCTTTCTATTATTGCCGGTCTATTTCCCCCTACGATTGGGAAGGTACTAATTGAGGGACAATCCAATCACAATCGTTCCATTGGCTATATGCTGCAGCAGGATTATCTTTTTCCTTGGAAAACAATCAGCGAAAATATCACTCTTGGTTTAAAGCTATTAAAGCATGAGAGTGAGGACGCAAAGATAAAAGCACTCGAGTTACTCGAAAGCGTTGGATTAACCGGGGTAGAAAATCAATACCCTCGTCAACTTTCAGGCGGTATGCGTCAGCGGGCAGCTCTAGCGCGGACTCTTGCGGTTGATCCAAAAATTCTTTTACTTGATGAGCCTTTTTCTGCACTCGACTACCAGACGAAACTCCGTCTTGAAGATTTAGTATCCATTACCTTAAAGTCATTTGGTAAAACAGCTGTTCTCGTTACCCATGATATTGGTGAATCCATTGCTATGAGCGATAAAATCTATTTATTTGCCTCTAACCCAGGCAGAATCCATACAACATTTGACGTTCCTGAAGAACTTCGATCGCTTACACCCTTTGAAGTTCGAAACCATCATGCTTATAATGCTTTATTCCAAACTATTTGGAAGGAGCTCGAAAATCTTGAAGACAACATCTGATATACACGATCTGCATAATCAATATAAAGCTGATTTAAAGAGTGAGAAAAGACGTGTTCGAATATACCAGCTGTTGATCTTCATCATTTTTTTCGGCGGTTGGGAGATTGCGTCTCG
This sequence comes from Peribacillus sp. FSL H8-0477, assembly GCF_038002765.1. Taxonomy (NCBI): domain Bacteria; kingdom Bacillati; phylum Bacillota; class Bacilli; order Caryophanales; family Bacillaceae; genus Peribacillus; species Peribacillus sp. FSL H8-0477. The sequence goes on from NZ_JBBODE010000001.1 coordinate 1,631,671, forward strand.
ATTAGAATGGGTTGATCCGCTCATATTCAGCTCACCTTCTAAAATCTGGAGTCTGTTTACTGTTAAATTTTTCGATGGCACTCTAATCAATCATGTGAGTATCACCTTATTTGAAACAGTCCTAGGGTTCATTTTAGGTACCCTGCTTGGTACCTTACTAGCCGCTATCCTTTGGTGGTCACCTTTTCTCTCAAAGGTGCTTGACCCCTATTTAGTCATTTTAAATGCCATGCCTAAAGTGGCACTTGGCCCTATTTTAATTGTAGCTCTCGGCCCTGGTTTCACCTCTATTATCTCAATGGGAGCCATTATTTCAGTCATTATTACCACCATTGTTGTGTATACGTCATTTAGAGAAGTGGATCCAAACTACTTAAAGGTCCTTCAAACATTCGGTGCTACTCGTTTCCAATCCTTTAAGGAGGCGATCCTTCCAGCCTCCTTTCCAACCATTATTTCTACATTAAAAGTTAATGTAGGGCTTTCTTGGGTTGGTGTAATTGTTGGTGAATTCCTCGTATCCTCAAGAGGACTTGGGTATCTTATTATCTATGGGTTTCAAGTGTTTAACTTCACGCTTGTCCTTTTGGCACTGATGATTATTGCTGTTTGTGCAACCATAATGTATCAGCTGGTTGCTTGGCTTGAGCGTAAACTAATAAAACATGGATAAAAAATAGACCATCGTGCTTTTAAAGCTCCACGATGGTTCCCTTTTTTTTAAGTTGAGTAAGACTAAGTGCGATAATTTCATCCTTCATAATAAAACTGTAACGAGGATCAGTTTTAATGTCTGCAGGCAATTTCTCAATCAAAACAGGTCCTGCTGTTTCTAAATAATCACTCTTTGGTTCCAGCTTCTCTAATTCGGCGTAATAAATCGATTTCACAAAGGGTTTAGTTGGATCGTTAACGCGGTACTGACCAAGCAGCAGTAATTCGTTTACAATACCGCCAATTTCTTCATATACTTCTCTGATAGCTGCATCCTCAATCGATTCTCCCGCTTCTCTTTTCCCCCCTGGGAACTCCAGTCCTCTTTTTTTATGCTGCGTTAATACCCAGTGATTATTCAAATGGCTTAACACGAGAACATGCCAAGCCTCGCCAAACTCTTCACTTTCGGAAAACTCAACTTGATAACCGTTTGCATCTACAAAATTTTGCATGAATTTACTCCTTAAACGTAGTACCTCTAGTTTACTACGTTTTAGCAAGTGCGACTGTTTAAGTCTCATCGTTTATTGGATTTTCTTTCAGCACACCAGTACTTTCAATAAATTGCTTCGTTTCACTATCGCCAAGTTCATAAATAAGTTCATACACCTTTTGCAAATTTTGATCATAGTGATCATTAGGGCGATCATAATGATACTGAATATATGGTACATGCGCTCTATAAAAAGAATCCACATCAGCTTCGTGTTCTAAATCAAAATATTCACGCAGCCTAATCATGTCCTCCTCAGACGCTTCAATTTTAAATGTCCATGGTGAAAACTCACCGTTCCGTGATATCTGGTGGGATGGTAAATCTATATAATATTCCTTGCGATTTTCACCCACAACATCAGCTCCTTTTATGGCTAGTGTACTTATTTTGCCACTCAACACAAACGTTCATACACATAAATTACACTAGGACTTTCCAACGAAATCCATTACTATTTGGCAAGTAAATGTAAAAATCAGATTAAAGTATCTTTCCAAGGGTAAAACATATAATATATCCATATAAGAAGTGTTCCTAAAGCCTAAGCTTTTTACATATGATTAACACAAATTAGCCTAGAAATGAGGTGACCTGCAATGAAATTAATTGAGGAGTTATATAATTTATACCGTAATAAACTCACCGGTGATGAAGAAGATATCGATATGCTTGCATTTGCTGTTTTAGAACAGCTGAATCGTGAGGAAATTCTTGAATTACTACAAGAAATGGATGATCAAGAATTAAACAATTTATTAGGTATCTATATCATTGAGTCGCTAAAAGGAAAATTCACACAAGATAGTATGGATGAAGTTAAGCCGTCTTCTTTTCACCAGCGGAATATTCATTAATAAAGCTATATCATATAAAACCTTTGAGTCCATCTCTTTGGTTTTTTTTTTCAAAAAAAAGACTAACTGAAAATGGTTTCAGTTAGTCTGACATCTTTATTATTTACCTAGATACGCACGAAGCATCCAAGTGTGTTTGTTTAGGGATTTTTTCATACCCACTAACATATCTCCTGTTACTTCATCGCTATTTTCTTCTGCAATGGAAATAATTTCAGCGAATTCATCTGATAAAGTTTCGAAATCACTAATGATATTTTTCACCATTGTCTCTGTTTTTTCACTGCCAGTAGCTTCTTTTATTGTGGTTAATTCCATATATTCTTTAATGGTTGCCACAGGTTTTGCACCCAATGCGAGAAGTCTTTCGGCCAGCTCATCCATATTTAAGGTCACTTCGTTATACAGTTCTTCTAACTTCACATGCAGAGAAAAGAAATGCGGACCATTAACATTCCAATGATAGTTATGCAATTTGGTGTAAAGTACATTAAAGTTTGCAATTTCCTTATTGACTAATTCAACTAATTTGTCTGCCGATCCATCTTCACCTTTTTTATATTGTACTAAATTTCCACTCATAATATCGCCTCCATATAGTATTACTGTCTATACTATATGTTTCCCTTTTTTAGGACAGTTAAACCATTCAAAAAGTTCTCCTAACACACTTTAGGTATAATCCTTGACCCAGCTTTATTTCATATATGGTAAGATAATTATAATTAGCCATACGAGAGGAGATTCCCCTTGACAGCTGTTTTAATTATTTCAATTCTAATTATTTTTGTTGTTTTATTTTTAGCTATTATGACAATAAATAAAGGGTATAACTTTAAGCATACGATTGATCCACTGGATAAAGAAGATCTAGAAGACCACACGAAAAAATAAAAAGCAAAAAGGGTGCGGAATTTTACTATTCTGCACCCTTTTTGCATGACTTTCCCATTTGCTTGCATACTAAGTTTGCAGCCATCATGCCAAACAAAGGTGGGAAACACCATGATAACGAAAAGAATATTCACCTCATTCGTATTATCTTTAGCACTTATAACCGGGTGTGCGCCAGAAAAGGAACAAGTTACTATCGATGGAATGACTAAGGCCTTCAAGGATGCAAAATTACCAATTGGTGATGTTGAATCATTCAGTAAAGATACTGATCCAAACGAGCAGCTAGGCAAACCTGGATATTATTCAGCTAAAGCTGATTTTGCCGATAATAGATTAGATCAAATTAATGAAGAGTATACTGAGGAAAAAGATTTAATCGGTGGAAAAATTGAGCTTTTCGAAAATGGCGTTGATGCTAAAAAACGGTATAATTATTTAAAAAGGTTAAACGATCCTGAATTAGGACCCCTTGCCTTAGACGAATTTTTATATTTACATGACAATGTACTTTTAAGAATTACCTATGACTTAAGTGAAGAACAAGCACAATAGTATAACAAGGTATTGAATAATTATCTAGATTAAAAAAGACTGTAGACGATTTGTCTACAGTCTAAGATATTAAGCGAATACTTGATGAAGATCTTCTTTACTTTGCTTAAGCCAGAAGTTTATCAACTTCTTTGCTCCTTCAAGATCATGCAGTTTAGCCTGGCCGCATTGTTTCTCATTAGCAGCTGGAATTTCTGTGATTTGAACAGCATCCTTAAATGTATCTTCCAATACATCGATAATTTCAGTAACAGTCGGCTCACCGCTTACTACTAAGTAATAACCAGTTTGACAACCCATTGGTGAGATATCAATAATATCAAAATGATCATATTTTTCCGAGTGCTTACGGATATTAAATGCAAGAAGATGCTCTAATGTATGAATCGTATCAGGCTTCATTGCTTGTTTATTTGGCTGACAGAAACGGATATCAAATTTATTAACCAATCCGTCTGACCCTACTTTATGCACTCCGCAGTGTCTAACATACGGGGCTTTAACGGCATCGTGATCTAATTCAAAGCTTTCAACTGAAGGCATTTTATCACTCCTTAAAAGTCTATATTCTTATTCTACATCTAATTCCGATTTTTTTCATCTATTTAGATTGATTTACCAATAAACTATCGCTCCATTATATACAATCTTTATGGTATAGTGAGAGAAATAATTATGATTATTTTCTAGAGAGAGATGAGCTGTCATGATAAAAAAAATATTTATGGGTATTATTCGTTTTTACCAAATCGTGATATCCCCGCTTACACCGCCAACATGTCGTTTCTATCCAACCTGTTCACATTATGGGCTGGAAGCAATCAATCGTTTCGGTCCAATTAAAGGAAGTTGGCTGACGATTAAGCGTATTGTTAAATGTCAGCCTTTTCATCCTGGTGGTTTTGACCCTGTCCCAGAGAAAAAGGAAAAACGTTTATAACGGCCCAAAATTACCACTTGCTTTCATCATTTAAATAAAGTAAAATACAGAAGTCAAATCGTAATCATTTCGTTTAATTTTTAAATCGTAATCAATCCGAATTATCAGGAGTGAAGAATCATGCACAAAAGATTTCTCATGATCGCTCTACTTGCTTTTGCGGTCATTTTAGCTGGTTGTAATAAAGAGGGAGAAAAAAGCAGCGAAACTGCGGATACCATTCATGTATATACAACGGTCTATCCACTAGCTGATTTCACGAAGAAAATTGGTGGTAAGTACGTGGATGTTGATACGGTTTATCCACCTGGCACTGATGAACATTCTTTTGAGCCCTCGCAAAAAGATATTGTGAGCATGGCTGATGCCGATTTATTTTTCTATATTGGTTATGACCTTGAGGGGTTTGTTACCAAAGCAAAGCCAATCTTAACAAACGAGGGTGTTAAGGTCCTTGCCATTGGAGAATCAATCGACCTCGAAGAAAATCACGAAGCAGAGGATGAAGGCCACGAAGAACATGATGGACATAATCACGGAAGTGTTAATCCACACCTTTGGTTGAATCCAGTCTATGCAAAAGCAATGGCTGAAAAAGTTAAAGAGGAACTCGTTGCGGAAAAACCGGAACAAAAAGAATTTTTTGAAGCTCAATATAAACAGTTAGCTTCTCAGTTTGACCAGTTAGATCAAGATTTTGCTCAAACCATTGACGCAGCCTCAACCAAAAAACTAATCGTGTCACATGCTGCATATGGGTATTGGGAGGAACGCTACGGTCTAGAACAAATTAGTATAACTGGTCTGACTGCTTCAGCTGATCCTTCTCAAAAAGAACTTGAGAAAATTGTTAAAACGGCTAAAGAGAATCATCTAACCTATATTATATTTGAACAGAATGTCAGCTCCAAACTAACCGAAATTATCCAGAAGGAGATTGGAGCAAAAGATCTGATGCTTCATAACTTATCGGTTCTTACTGAAAATGATGTAAAAAATAATGAAGATTATTTCAGCTTAATGGAACAAAACCTTGAAACCTTAAAAACAGCCTTATATTAAATTTTGGTAATCCTTCTATAAATACTGCAGGTTGTAACAGGATCATTTGCACATTCTAATAAGGTACCACTACAAAAAGGAGTGGATTGCATGCCACATGGTGTAAAGTGTTCGGTTGACAGCTGTCATTTTTGGCGGAACGGAAATCGCTGCTCCGCTGACCATATTAATGTAGTGAGTTACACAGAAGAACGAGCCCGTACCAGCGAAGAAGTGGCCTGCAAAACATTCCGGCCAAGTGAAGATCTTTAAATAAAAAAAGCGAGGCCTGGCGCCTCGCTTTTTGTTTGTGTTAAATTTGGAAATCAGTTAAGAATTCCTCATTGTTATTCCATTTATTTTTTAAGAAAAACAGCTCATGCTCTCCTAATTTCGTAATCTCTTTTACAACTAAATCCGGCAGCCCGCGCTCCAATAAAATCTCTGCAATTAAATATTGCTTCTCCATTTACTCATCTCCTCTGCTATTCTTCATTTGATGTAAGCGCTGTCACTATAATATAAAAAAGTAAATGCTGAAAAAAGTAGTAAATGCCTATTTTCCCTCATTTATTTGGAAGCTATATCTTAAAGGCATTCTACTTGTAATTCCTTCCATTTCATCATATCATAATCTGTTTCTTATCTCACCAATAATTTTTACAAATAACAGAAATTTTAAACAATTCAACACATGTATGATCCATTTAGCCAAAATGCAGCTTAAACAGATCATATATATATACAACGTATTCCTAGTCCTTTTCTTTCGTTCCTGTTTTCCACAATCATTGAGTAAATCGTTATCGTGTAAACGCATGGTTATAAATGGACATGCTGGTTACACGCTCCTCATCCACTGCAAAACCCATGCCTGGGGTTGTTGGTATGGTTATCTTCCCGTTGTTCACCATGACTTCCGGCTCAATAATATCTTCTGACCAGTACCTCGACGATGGTGCTAAATCACCTGGTATGGTAAAACCAGGTAGTGATGCCAGTGCCAGATTATGAGCTCGGGAAATACCAAACTCAATCATTCCACCACACCATACGGGTATTTGTTCTTGAAGACAAAGATTATGAATTTTAACCGCTTGATTCCACCCACCTACGCGGGACATTTTAATATTTATGATTCCACAGCTTCCAAGCAGTAACGCACTTTTCGCATCATGGAATGAACAAATACTCTCATCCAAACAAATCGGTGTAGTAAGCTTTTGTTGCAATAGTGAATGTTCCACAATATCGTCATTTCCTAATGGCTGTTCAATCATCATGAGATCAAACGTATCTAACTTCTTCAAATGCTCAACATCATCGAGTGTATATGCCGAATTAGCATCTGCCATTAAGCTGATATCCGGGTAGACATTTCTTATTTCCGATAAAAGGGCAATATCGGTATTTCGATGAATCTTCACTTTATATCTCTCATATCCTTCAGACTTCACGTCCTCAATTTGCTGAAGAGCTGTTTGAATATCTGGTGCCGCAATGACAACACCCGCTGCAACTTCTTGCCTTACTCCTCCAAATAGTTTACCGAGATAAACTCCTTGTTGTTTCGCGTATAAATCCCATAATGCTTGTTCGAGTCCAGCCTTAGCCATAGTATTCCGCCTAATTCCACTCCACAGAACCTCGAGTTCGGAGGGATGATGAATCGGTATATTTAATAAACGTGGAATCAAGAAATCTTCGAGCATGTGTTTACAGGTTTGAACCGTTTCCTCTGTATACCAAGGGCTTGAAAAAGGCACCGCTTCCCCGTAACCAATGTTTCCATCTTGATCCATGACTTTAATAACAATAACTTCTCTTATAGTGACAGTTTCTAAATGAGTCGTAAACGGTGATTTTAGTGGAGCGGAAATAATAGATAGAGTTACCGAATGTATTTTCATGAGCGGCATCCTAGTTCTTTTAGTTTTCTTCTCAGCAGCTTATTAGCAGCATTTCGAGGAAGTTCTTCGCAAAAGTAAATGTGTTTAGGCACTTTATATGCAGCTAGATTCTCTTTTACATACCTAAGTAATTCTTCTTCCGTAACCACTTGATTCTTATTGGTAACAACAAACGCAATCGGAACCTGTCCCCATTTTTCATCCTCTATAGAGGTTACACCAGACTCAAACACAGCAGGATGTTTACTAATCACTGCTTCTATCTCAGCTGGATAGACATTCTCACCGCCCGATATCAACAAATCACTACGTCGGTCCATAACAAAGAGAAAACCTTCGCTATCGAGATAACCAATATCACCTGTGTATAACCATCCATCCTTAATTGCTTTCTCTGTCACTACCTTTTGATTCAAATAGCCAGATGTCACATTTGGACCTGAAACCACAATTTCACCATGTTCATTTGGACCTGCTTCGTGCCCATCAATCTCAATTCGAAGTTGGGAAGGGAATAAAGCCTTTCCAGCTGAACCAAGCTTCTCCAAGCTATCTTCAGGAGACAGCGTCACAATTTGCGAAGCTGTTTCCGTCATTCCGTAGGTTTGATACACAGGAATCTGTTTAGCCTTACATTCTTCCAATAAGTACTTTGGAGCAGGACCTCCACCAAGAAGCATACAACGGAACGACTCCGGATAACCTTCATCGCCAAGATCCTGTATCATCCGGTTCAGCATCGTAGTAACTACAGAAATAATGGTAATTCCCTTTTCTTGAATCATTTTATTTGCTTCAATGGCACTGAATTTCTCGGCTAGAACAACCTTCATCCCGTATATCATATTTCGCATCAAGATGGAAAGACCGCTTATATGAAAAATGGGAACTCCACAATACCAGCAATCTTTTTCAGTTAGTCCCAAATTCAACACAGAACCAATGGCACTCCACCAATGATTGCCGAAAGTCTGGATAACGCCTTTTGGGTTTCCTGTAGTCCCTGAGGTATACATAATGGTTGCCGTTTCATCCATAACAAACTCACTGACAATCCGGGCTTGGTTATCTTCAGTCACTTGCTGAACAACCTCTATACTCACTATTTTAAGTAATGGAAGCTGACTTTGGACTTGATTCCCCTTTTCACTAAAGACATCATCAAAAATAAGCTGGTCTGCTTGACTATCCTTCACCTGCCAAGTCAGTTCGTTTGCAGTTAGACGATGATTCAGCATAACAATACGTACACCTAAATAAAAAAGCCCGTGAATTAATGCCACACTTCTACTATCATTTCGTATCAAAACGGCACATGTATCCCCCTGCTGTAAACCTAACGCAGCCGCTTTCCTTGCTGTGCTTTCTGCTAATCTGTCTAGTTCTAGAAAGGTATAAACTTTTTCTTTATACTCTATAGCAGGTCGATTTGGGGTCAACTGAGCACGTTTCTTCAGCCAATTCGGCATTTTTTCAACTTTTGCAGTCATTTTTCTAACTCCTTATACGAAAACAGCTCGACGAGTTACCCCGCCAAGCTGTTTCATGATTGTCTCTATTATGGGAAACGCGGGAATTGACCAAAGTCTGGATCACGTTTTTCTTTAAACGCATCGCGTCCTTCTTTTGCTTCTTCTGTTGTGTAATATAAAAGGGTTGCATCTCCAGCTAATTGCTGAATACCTGCAAGTCCATCTGAATCAGCATTGAAAGATGCTTTTAAGAAACGTAAAGCCATTGGACTATTTCGAAGCATTTCTTTACACCATTGAACGGTTTCTTCTTCAAGCTGTTCTAATGGTACAACCGTGTTAACTAGTCCCATATCTAATGCTTCTTGTGCATTATATTGACGACATAAATACCAAATTTCGCGTGCTTTTTTATGGCCGACGATACGGGCTAAATAACCTGCACCATATCCACCATCAAAGCTTCCTACCTTAGGACCCGTTTGACCGAATACAGCATTATCAGCTGCAATCGTTAAATCACAAACGATATGAAGTACATGTCCTCCTCCAATGGCATAACCGGCTACCATAGCTACTACCGGTTTAGGAATGACACGGATTAAGCGTTGTAGATCTAAGACGTTTAGGCGCGGTATATTATCCTCGCCAACATACCCGCCATTACCACGAACTTTTTGGTCTCCGCCTGAACAGAACGCTTTTCCACCTTCACCAGTTAGTATAATCGCACCAATTTCAGAATCATCACGTGCACGTGAAAATGCATCAATTAATTCAGTTGTCGTTTTCGGACGAAATGCATTATGTACGTGAGGACGATTAATAGAAATCTTTGCAATGCCATTATAAGCTGTGTATAGAATATCTTCATATTCTCGTTTAGTTACCCACTCGATTGTCATTTTTGCTCCTCCTTATTGTTTAGCTAAAAACTCATATACTATTTTACCAAACATTTTCTCATTCTCCGAGTGAATAGCATGCCCAACATCATTAATTATTTTCCAATCGCAATTTTTGATAAGCCTGCTCATCTTCTCTGCCATTTCACAGAACTTAACATCAAGCTCCCCGGTCAACAACAGCGTTGGAAAAGACAGCGTGTCAAGACTCTCCCAACGCGAAGGCTGAGCGCCCGTACCCATTCCGATTAAACTGTTGGCTAGTCCCGTTTCATGATTATCCAGTCTTTGTTTACGGATTACCGCCTGCTTTTCGGCAGGGAGTCTTTTTTGTGAAGCAAACAAAGGAATGTTCTCCCACATATTCACAAATGATTCGATCCCACTTTCTAGTATGTTGTACGCAAGTTGGTGGTCCTGATTCATTCTTTTCTTTCTAGCCTCGACGTCTTCAAGTCCTGGCGAAGCACTTTCAAGAATTAATGACTGGATGCATTCAGGGTAAAGAACGGCAAAGTTCAGTGCCAGCCTTCCACCCATAGAATAACCTAATACATGGATTTTACTAATGTCCAAGTGATCGACTATCGCTTTTATATCTGCAGCAGCTGATTCCATTTTATAAGGAGAAATGTCTTTGGGAGCACTTGTTTTCCCATGACCAACGATATCAATCATGATTAATTGAACATGTTCGCTAAGTATTGGGATAAGAAAGTCCCAAGTATGGAGATCTCCTGTGAATCCGTGCAGCAATAGAAGCTGTTTTCCACCAGATACACCTGCTGTTTCTATATGATATTCTACACCATTTACGACAAAATTCATGATTTTTCCTTATCTAGTACAACATTCATTTCCCGGGAAACATAATTCCATAAATCTCGATGTTTTAAGACATTTTCTTCTCTATTTGTCGGGACTTCAATGACCTTTAAACCGGGAACAGTAAAGGATTTTGTGAAATTCTCTTGGAAATCGTCCCAATTCTGTACTTTATGGTACTTACCTCCGTAAAGCTTTACGGCAAGTTCAAAGTCAAGACCATGAGGAGTACCAAATAGGACTTCGAAATAATCTTTTTCAGACGATTGAGGTAAAAAGGAGAAAATTCCACCACCATCATTATTAACAAGCAGTATGGTTAGGTTCTGCTTTTGCAATTTAGCTGCTAGCAGCCCATTCATGTCATGGAAAAAGCTTAAATCTCCAATAACTAGTACCGTATTTTCCTTCACAGTGCTTACACCAAGAGCCGTTGAGACAACTCCATCAATTCCATTGGCACCGCGGTTGGCATACGTACGAATCGACTTATTATTCGTAAAGAAGAATGTATCCAAATCTCTAATAGGCATACTATTTCCGACGAATAAATGAGAGTCTTCAGGCATTAAATCACTTAAAAGAGAAAATAGTTTCCCCTCATCCAGCTCAGCTCCATCTCGAATACTGCTTAAAGCCTGCTTAGCTGCATGATTAATAGTTATCCATTGAGACAGCCAGATTGAATCTTGGACTTCTGGCAGTCTTGCAGTCATCCCATGACAAAATACAGCTTCTTCTGACTGAATCATATTTGTAGCAAGACCTGCAGGTTCTCTCCATCCTCCGCCGCCATCAACGACCATATGAACAGCTTGACGCTGCTTTTTCATATATAGTAAAAGCGGCTTTGAAACTGGCATCGCACCGAATCTTAAAATAAGATCCGGACTGAGGGCCGCACACGCTCGTTCATCCCGCAAAATGGTATCATAGCAATCAATAATATTCACAGCGCTTTGTCCGCTCCGAAGTTGTGACAGCGGATCTGCAAGAATCGGTACATTCCATTTATCAGCTAATTGGAGAATGGCTTCTCTGCTTTCAGTGGTTTGCAGCTCTCCACAGACAATCAAAGCCGCCTTTGACTGGCTAAGTATGTTTGCTAGATTATCCATTTGCTTAAGCGAAAGGGATAATTCACCGGCTTCCACTTGTACAGTTGCTTCTCTTTGGCCTCTGTAAGTTTGTACATCCTTCATAGCAGGCACGAGCGGCTCTCTAAGAGGGAAGTTAACGTGTACTGGTCCGCTTGGTTGTTTAACGGCTGTAGCCGCAGCTCTTGCAGATATGGTGCGGGCATAGCGGATCATCACATCTGTATTTTCTGGAATAGCCATTTCAGCAAACCACTTAACATGCTTACCATACATCTGCATCTGATCAATGGTTTGCGGAGCACCTACATCACGAAGCTCATGCGGCCGATCAGCCGTGAGAACGATGAGAGGTACTCTCGCATAAAAAGCTTCTACTATAGCCGGATAAAAATTGGCTGTAGCTGTACCAGATGTACATAACATAGCAACAGGTTCTTGTAACGCTTTGGCTAAGCCAAGCGCAAAAAAACCTGCTGAACGTTCATCAACATTAATATGAATGGTAATGTCAGGGTGCTCTGCAAACAAAAGAGCCAGGGGAGTTGATCTCGAACCTGGACTTATCACGGCATGTTTAACCTGATTCCGAGCTAGTTCATCAATAAATGAAGCTGCATATGCGGTTAATGAATCTTGCTCATTCATTTAGCGTTCCTCCTAAAGCACTTAGCATTGGATTAAATTTAATGGATGTTTCCCGATACTCACTCTCCGGGATTGAATCTGCCACAACTCCACAGCCCGCAAATAAGGATGCTTCATTGCCTTGTAGAAGACCGGAACGAATTCCAACAGCAAATTCTCCATTTCCATAGGAATCGATCCAACCAATTGGTCCTGCATAAAACCCGCGTTCCAGCTCTTCTATCTCACGAATTCGGCTGACCGCCTTTTCTTTTGGCAGTCCGCCCATAGCAGGTGTAGGATGTAGTTTATCTACTACCTGAAACATAGAAACATCACGGGCACACGTCCCTTTCACAGGAGTAAATAAATGCTGAATATGTCTATTTTTCATCAATTCTGGTTCACGTGGAACCATTAATCTTTCACACACAGTTTCTAATGCACCTGTAATCATTGAAACCACATATTGATGTTCCATTAGGTTTTTTTCATCATGTAATAATTCATTTCCAAGAAGCGTATCCTCTTCCTCTGTCTTACCGCGGGCAATCGAACCTGCTAAACATGCAGAAAGCATTTCACTGTCCTGTTTTTTAACGAGTCTTTCTGGCGTGGCACCAATGAAACAATCACTCTCAGACTCTAAACTGAAGATATAGCTTTTTGGCTGTTCTTTTTGCATTTGATTTAATACAGTTTCAGACTGAATACGTTCTGTACACGTGACTCGTAATTCTCTTGCAAGGACAATCTTATCCATATCCGTATCTTTTAATTCTTGAACGGCCTGAGCTACGGTATTCTTCCAAGCTTCTGGATGAATTTCCGTTTGGCTTTGGACCTTGTTCTCCGGCATAGATTTGTTGATCTTCCCGTTCACTAACTTGTCCCAATCATTTATCTGTTTAATCAGCATTTCTCCCTTAACGCCGGGAGTGCAGAGTGTGTTGGTCGTAACATATGCTTGCCCCTTCACAACGGATAGCATGAGGGAGGGAATGTATAAAAGATTATCTCCAAAATGCTCCCATAAACGAGAGTCACTTTTGTTAGGATCAAAAGAAAAGCCTCCAAATAACAAGGGCCCTGTTGCTATTATATCGGTTGCTCCTGTAATAACAGCAGTATTCCGGATGGTAGACCAGTTATCTTCCATACTGTTGAAACGATTCGAATCAGCAGGTACTTGGAGTTTCAGGGCTTTCCCTAAACCCGCAATGACAATTTCTTTCTCAGGGTCCTGCCAAAAAAAGCGTTCCCCTTCATAGCGTTCTCTTCCAGCTCGATAAAATGAAAGGGGGTCAATATGATCGATTTTTTTTACTTCACTGAACAGGACGACTGTTTGGAGCAAATTTGCTTGTTCCAACGCCTGCTTTAGTCCTACAAATCGTTCAGTTTTATATGAAATAGACAAAAAAATCCCCCCGTAAATATAAGTTCAAACCTCTTTAAAGATACACCTCTGTCAGAGTTAATGTCAATTATTCCAACTAGTGAGAACAATTTTCTTCCTTATTATATAAAACTTGAACTAAGCAATTAGTGCCATTCGAAAAAGACATTGACACTGCCTCAATCTTTTTCTAAACTTAGTCTGTATGCTTACGTCATTTTCAGCCAATTTTCTACTTATAGAGGAGAGACACAATGGATTCACAAGATTATTCAAATTCAGCTTCGCTTCCAGGTAAGCGACACTGGAAAATATGGTGGGAACTAATAAGGCCCCATACATTAACAGCCGGTTTTATTCCTGTATTAATGGGAACCGCACTTGCACTCCTTACAGACTCAGTAAATACGCTGTTATTTCTAGCTATGCTTTTTGCCAGCTTGCTCATTCAGGCTGCTACCAATTTATTCAATGAGTATTATGATTTCAAACGAGGACTAGATACCGCAGAATCAGTAGGAATCGGCGGCGGCATTGTTCGTCACGGGATGACACCAAAACTGATTATGCAGCTCGCACTTGTTATGTATACCATATCGTTGCTGCTTGGCATTTATATCTGTGCCGCATCTTCTTGGTGGCTTGCAGCAGTCGGTCTTGTCTGCATGCTGGTCGGCTATTTATATACTGGAGGACCATTCCCAATCTCTTGGACACCATTCGGCGAACTTGCTTCTGGATTCTTTATGGGATTCTTGATTATACTCATTGCCTATTATATTCAAACTGGGCATGTTTCAAGCATAGCTGTATTAGTGGCTGTTCCAAGCGGTATATTAGTAGGACTAATTAATATGGCCAATAATATTCGAGATCATGATGGGGATAAACGCAGCGGACGTAGAACCCTTCCAATTTTACTTGGACAAAAGAAAGCAATTATCTTTATGGGGATTATGTTCGCAATAGCCTATCTCTGGGTAATTGGATTAGTTGTCACTGGAACGGTATCTCCATGGATTCTACTCGCTTTATTAAGTATTCCTAAGGCCGTACAAACAACAAAAGGTTTTGTTGGTAAAACAATGCCTATTGAAATGATGCCTGCCATGAAATCTGCTGGGCAGACCAACACCTTCTTTGGTTTCCTTTTATCGATTGGCTTATTCATCAGTTACTTTATATAACTCTTTACCCCGTGTATCCTTACACGGGGTATTTTTTTTCAATTGTATATCTTGTTTCCCCAGCCTATAAAGCGGGTAATATGTAGTTATAACTAATCGTAAGCGAGACATTAAACACGAGGAGTGATTTCAATGGCTACAAATAAACAGATAGAACACTTAAAAGATATGCTTTTGACTGAACAAGAGCAGGCATCGAATAGAATACAACAAGATAAAGAAACCGTAATTGAAAAAAGTGAAAGAGAAGCTTCAGAAGAGTTATCCTCCTATGATAATCATCCAGGTGACTTAGGCACAGAATTATTTGAAAAAGAAAGAGATATGGCGCTTACTACTCATGCTGAATCACAAAGTGAAAAAATAAGTGAAGCCTTAAATGCTATAGAAGACGGCAGCTATGGAAGATGTAAGACTTGTGGAGGAGATATTCCATACGAACGACTAGAAGCTGTACCAACCACTCTCTACTGCGTTGAACATACACCAAAACAACAATCTACAAGAGACAGACCTGTGGAAGAAGAGATATTGATCCCGTCTCAAGGTGATCACTTTGAAAACAGACGATCAAACGAGATTAACGATAAAGAAGATAGCTTTGCTGAAGTCGCCCGATTCGGAACATCTGAAACGCCTTCAGACTTCACCAAAGATACAGCTAATTATGACGACCTATATGAAACAGAAGATGATACCGATGGCTTTCCTGAAAAGTACGAAGGATATCTCGGAAATGATATTGACGGAAAAAACCGCAAAGCCTATCCGACTAGTCATCAAGAACACGAAGAAGAACTATTAGATAAAGAAAATAAGGAATCTAAGTTAGGTGACATTCCCTACAGAGAAAAAGACAGTTATCTAGATAAAAAGTAATAATTAAAATCCCCTGGCTGCACAGGGGATTTTTCTCTTTGGATGGAAGGAAGTTCTAAGATGAATGAGAAAGTTTTTCAAGAGGAGCAAGATACATGTTACATCTAGGTTTTAAATACTCTTTGAAAATAACGCTTACATATTAAACATAAAAAAAAGATGTACACAATGTGTATACATCTTTTAATATGACCCCTACGGGATTCGAACCCGTGTTACCGCCGTGAAAGGGCGGTGTCTTAACCGCTTGACCAAGGGGCCTACTGGCGGAGAAGGAGGGATTTGAACCCTCGCGCCGCTTACGCGACCTACACCCTTAGCAGGGGCGCCTCTTCAGCCTCTTGAGTACTTCCCCGTGGCTCCGCAGGTAGGACTCGAACCTACGACCGTTCGGTTAACAGCCGAATGCTCTACCACTGAGCTACTGCGGAACAATAATGGTGGGCCTAAATGGACTCGAACCATCGACCTCACGCTTATCAGGCGTGCGCTCTAACCAGCTGAGCTATAGGCCCATTATTGGAGCGGGTGAAGGGAATCGAACCCTCATCATCAGCTTGGAAGGCTGAGGTTTTACCACTAAACTACACCCGCAATATTAAATGGGGCGACTGATGGGAATCGAACCCACGAATGCCTGAACCACAATCAGGTGCGTTAACCACTTCGCCACAACCGCCAAAATAAAATATGGTGGCTCAGGACAGAATCGAACTGCCGACACAAGGATTTTCAGTCCTTTGCTCTACCGACTGAGCTACTGAGCCAATATGTAAATAATAATTTTTAAATAATAATGGCGGTCCGGACGGGACTCGAACCCGCGACCTCCTGCGTGACAGGCAGGCATTCTAACCAACTGAACTACCGGACCATTATGATTGCGGGGACAGGATTTGAACCTGCGACCTTCGGGTTATGAGCCCGACGAGCTACCGAACTGCTCCACCCCGCGATAATAATAATTGTACTAATCTAAATGTCACTGTTTTAAAAAATAATAATGGAGGAGGAAGGGGGATTCGAACCCCCGCGGGTTTTGACACCCCTGTCGGTTTTCAAGACCGATCCCTTCAGCCGAACTTGGGTATTCCTCCACAGTTGAAGATGGTGGACCTTGTAGGACTCGAACCTACGACCGGACGGTTATGAGCCGTCTGCTCTAACCAGCTGAGCTAAAGGTCCTCTAATTTTGGTAGCGGCAGAGGGGATCGAACCCCCGACCTCACGGGTATGAACCGTACGCTCTAGCCAGCTGAGCTACGCCGCCCAAATAGAAGATATATGTGTTATAAAAAATTGGTGGAGCCTAGCGGGATCGAACCGCTGACCTCCTGCGTGCAAGGCAGGCGCTCTCCCAGCTGAGCTAAGGCCCCAAAATTTCATGGTCGGGAAGACAGGATTCGAACCTGCGACCCCTTGGTCCCAAACCAAGTGCTCTACCAAGCTGAGCTACTTCCCGATAAAAAGTGCGCCCGGCGGGAGTCGAACCTACAACCTTCTGATTCGTAGTCAGATGCTCTATCCAATTGAGCTACGGGCGCATATTTAATTAAAAGATGGTGCCGAGGACCGGAATCGAACCGGTACGGTAGTCACCTACCGCAGGATTTTAAGTCCTGTGCGTCTGCCAGTTCCGCCACCCCGGCAAGGAACTAATAAGAATTGGAGCGGAAGACGGGGTTCGAACCCGCGACCCCAACCTTGGCAAGGTTGTATTCTACCACTGAACTACTTCCGCATATTAAGTGCGGGTGAAGGGACTTGAACCCCCACGCCTCGCGGCGCCAGATCCTAAATCTGGTGCGTCTGCCATTCCGCCACACCCGCGATAAAAAATGGTGAGCCATGTAGGATTCGAACCTACGACCCTCTGATTAAAAGTCAGATGCTCTACCAACTGAGCTAATGGCTCATAGATGTCTTGCAGCTTAAAATCAATATGATAAGCTTGTACATCCATAAAAATGGTGCCGGCAAGAGGACTTGAACCCCCAACCTACTGATTACAAGTCAGTTGCTCTACCAGTTGAGCTACACCGGCAGGTGTATAATAAAAATGGTGGAGGATGACGGGATCGAACCGCCGACCCTCTGCTTGTAAGGCAGATGCTCTCCCAGCTGAGCTAATCCTCCATATATATGCTTGGCGACGTCCTACTCTCACAGGGGGAGACCCCCAACTACCATCGGCGCTGAAGAGCTTAACTTCCGTGTTCGGAATGGGAACGGGTGTGGCCTCTTCGCTGTCGCCACCAAACATTTTCAATCTGACTTATATTATTATATAGTCTTTTTGAAATTTTGCAAGAACAATTTTACTTATTCTTTCAAAACTAGATAATAAGAAGGTTTTTGCATGTAATTAAAACGAATGGTTAAGTCCTCGATCGATTAGTATTTGTCAGCTCCACGTGTCACCACGCTTCCACCTCAAACCTATCTACCTGATCATCTTTCAGGGATCTTACTAGCTTACGCTATGGGAAATCTCATCTTGAGGGGGGCTTCATGCTTAGATGCTTTCAGCACTTATCCCGTCCGCACGTAGCTACCCAGCTATGCCTTTGGCAAGACAACTGGTACACCAGCGGTGCGTCCATCCCGGTCCTCTCGTACTAAGGACAGCTCCTCTCAAATTTCCTGCGCCCACGACGGATAGGGACCGAACTGTCTCACGACGTTCTGAACCCAGCTCGCGTACCGCTTTAATGGGCGAACAGCCCAACCCTTGGGACCGACTACAGCCCCAGGATGCGATGAGCCGACATCGAGGTGCCAAACCTCCCCGTCGATGTGGACTCTTGGGGGAGATAAGCCTGTTATCCCCGGGGTAGCTTTTATCCGTTGAGCGATGGCCCTTCCATGCGGAACCACCGGATCACTAAGCCCGACTTTCGTCCCTGCTCGACTTGTAGGTCTCGCAGTCAAGCTCCCTTGTGCCTTTACACTCTACGAATGATTTCCAACCATTCTGAGGGAACCTTTGGGCGCCTCCGTTACTCTTTAGGAGGCGACCGCCCCAGTCAAACTGTCCACCTGACACTGTCTCCCACCCCGATAAGGGGCGCGGGTTAGAATTTCAATACAGCCAGGGTAGTATCCCACCAATGCCTCCACCGAAGCTAGCGCTCCGGTTTCAAAGGCTCCTACCTATCCTGTACAAGCTGTACCAAAATTCAATATCAGGTTACAGTAAAGCTCCACGGGGTCTTTCCGTCCTGTCGCGGGTAACCTGCATCTTCACAGGTACTATAATTTCACCGAGTCTCTCGTTGAGACAGTGCCCAGATCGTTACGCCTTTCGTGCGGGTCGGAACTTACCCGACAAGGAATTTCGCTACCTTAGGACCGTTATAGTTACGGCCGCCGTTTACTGGGGCTTCGGTTCAAAGCTTCGCTTACGCTAACCTCTCCCCTTAACCTTCCAGCACCGGGCAGGCGTCAGCCCCTATACTTCGCCTTGCGGCTTCGCAGAGACCTGTGTTTTTGCTAAACAGTCGCCTGGGCCTATTCACTGCGGCTTTTCCGGGCTATTCACCCTAAAAAGCACCCCTTCTCCCGAAGTTACGGGGTCATTTTGCCGAGTTCCTTAACGAGAGTTCTCTCGCACACCTTAGGATTCTCTCCTCGCCTACCTGTGTCGGTTTGCGGTACGGGCACCCTTTATCTCACTAGAGGCTTTTCTAGGCAGTGTGGAATCAGGAACTTCGGTACTTAATTTCCCTCGCTATCACAGCTCCGCCTTAATGGAAACGGGATTTGCCTCGTTTCCGGCCTAACTGCTTAGACGCGCATATCCAACAGCGCGCTTACCCTATCCTCCTGCGTCCCCCCATCGTTCAAACGATAAATTGGTGGTACAGGAATATCAACCTGTTATCCATCGCCTACGCCTTTCGGCCTCGGCTTAGGTCCCGACTAACCCTGAGCGGACGAGCCTTCCTCAGGAAACCTTGGGCATTCGGTGGAAGGGATTCTCACCCTTCTTTCGCTACTCATACCGGCATTCTCACTTCTAAGCGCTCCACCAGTCCTTACGGTCTAGCTTCGACGCCCTTAGAACGCTCTCCTACCACGGACACCCTACGGTGTCCATCCACAGCTTCGGTGATACGTTTAGCCCCGGTACATTTTCGGCGCGGAGTCACTCGACCAGTGAGCTATTACGCACTCTTTAAATGGTGGCTGCTTCTGAGCCAACATCCTGGTTGTCTAAGCAACTCCACATCCTTTTCCACTTAACGTATACTTTGGGACCTTAGCTGGTGGTCTGGGCTGTTTCCCTTTTGACTACGGATCTTATCACTCGCAGTCTGACTCCCAAGAATAAGTATTTGGCATTCGGAGTTTGACTGAATTCGGTAACCCGTTGGGGGCCCCTAGTCCAATCAGTGCTCTACCTCCAATACTCTCATCTTGAGGCTAGCCCTAAAGCTATTTCGGAGAGAACCAGCTATCTCCAGGTTCGATTGGAATTTCTCCGCTACCCACACCTCATCCCCGCACTTTTCAACGTGCGTGGGTTCGGGCCTCCATTCAGTGTTACCTGAACTTCACCCTGGACATGGGTAGATCACCTGGTTTCGGGTCTACGACCACATACTAATTCGCCCTATTCAGACTCGCTTTCGCTGCGGCTCCGTCTTTTCAACTTAACCTCGCATGGGATCGTAACTCGCCGGTTCATTCTACAAAAGGCACACCATCACCCATTAACGGGCTCTGATTACTTGTAAGCACACGGTTTCAGGATCTATTTCACTCCCCTTCCGGGGTGCTTTTCACCTTTCCCTCACGGTACTGGTTCACTATCGGTCACTAGGGAGTATTTAGCCTTGGGAGATGGTCCTCCCTGTTTCCGACGGGATTTCTCGTGTCCCGCCGTACTCAGGATCCACTCAGGAGGGAACGAAGTTTCAACTACAGGGTTTTTACCTTCTTTGACGGGCCTTTCCAGACCTCTTCATTTACCCCGTTCCTTTGTAACTCCATATTGAGTGTCCTACAACCCCAAGAGGCAAGCCTCTTGGTTTGGGCTGATTCCGTTTCGCTCGCCGCTACTCAGGAAATCGCTATTGCTTTCTCTTCCTCCGGGTACTTAGATGTTTCAGTTCCCCGGGTCTGCCTTCAGTACCCTATGTATTCAGGTAAAGATACTGTTCCATTACGAACAGTGGGTTTCCCCATTCGGAAATCTCTGGATCAACGCTTACTTACAGCTCCCCAAAGCATATCGGTGTTAGTCCCGTCCTTCATCGGCTCCTAGTGCCAAGGCATCCACCGTGCGCCCTTTCTAACTTAACCTACTAAAAAAAACATTCGGTGTTTTAAAAATTGATGCAAAATTTGCCTTCTATCTATTATCTAGTTTTCAAAGAACAAGGTTGAATGAATTACTCATTCAAAACTGAACAAAACAAAAGCGTCACGTTAATTTTCCTTAGAAAGGAGGTGATCCAGCCGCACCTTCCGATACGGCTACCTTGTTACGACTTCACCCCAATCATCTGTCCCACCTTAGGCGGCTGGCTCCTTGCGGTTACCTCACCGACTTCGGGTGTTACAAACTCTCGTGGTGTGACGGGCGGTGTGTACAAGGCCCGGGAACGTATTCACCGCGGCATGCTGATCCGCGATTACTAGCGATTCCGGCTTCATGCAGGCGAGTTGCAGCCTGCAATCCGAACTGAGAATGGCTTTATGAGATTCGCTTACCCTCGCGAGTTTGCAGCTCTTTGTACCATCCATTGTAGCACGTGTGTAGCCCAGGTCATAAGGGGCATGATGATTTGACGTCATCCCCACCTTCCTCCGGTTTATCACCGGCAGTCACCTTAGAGTGCCCAACTGAATGCTGGCAACTAAGATCAAGGGTTGCGCTCGTTGCGGGACTTAACCCAACATCTCACGACACGAGCTGACGACAACCATGCACCACCTGTCACTCTGTCCCCCGAAGGGGAACGTCCTATCTCTAGGAGTGTCAGAGGATGTCAAGACCTGGTAAGGTTCTTCGCGTTGCTTCGAATTAAACCACATGCTCCACCGCTTGTGCGGGCCCCCGTCAATTCCTTTGAGTTTCAGCCTTGCGGCCGTACTCCCCAGGCGGAGTGCTTAATGCGTTAGCTGCAGCACTAAAGGGCGGAAACCCTCTAACACTTAGCACTCATCGTTTACGGCGTGGACTACCAGGGTATCTAATCCTGTTTGCTCCCCACGCTTTCGCGCCTCAGTGTCAGTTATAGACCAGAAAGTCGCCTTCGCCACTGGTGTTCCTCCACATCTCTACGCATTTCACCGCTACACGTGGAATTCCACTTTCCTCTTCTACACTCAAGTTCCCCAGTTTCCAATGACCCTCCCCGGTTGAGCCGGGGGCTTTCACATCAGACTTAAGGAACCACCTGCGCGCGCTTTACGCCCAATAATTCCGGATAACGCTTGCCACCTACGTATTACCGCGGCTGCTGGCACGTAGTTAGCCGTGGCTTTCTGGTTAGGTACCGTCAAGGTACCAGCAGTTACTCTGGTACTTGTTCTTCCCTAACAACAGAACTTTACGACCCGAAAGCCTTCATCGTTCACGCGGCGTTGCTCCGTCAGACTTTCGTCCATTGCGGAAGATTCCCTACTGCTGCCTCCCGTAGGAGTCTGGGCCGTGTCTCAGTCCCAGTGTGGCCGATCACCCTCTCAGGTCGGCTACGCATCGTTGCCTTGGTGAGCCATTACCTCACCAACTAGCTAATGCGCCGCGGGCCCATCTATAAGTGACAGCCGAAACCGTCTTTCCATCTTCTCTCATGCGAGAAAAGAACATATCCGGTATTAGCTCCGGTTTCCCGAAGTTATCCCAGTCTTATAGGCAGGTTGCCCACGTGTTACTCACCCGTCCGCCGCTAATCGTTGAGTAAACTCAACAATTCGCTCGACTTGCATGTATTAGGCACGCCGCCAGCGTTCATCCTGAGCCAGGATCAAACTCTCCGTAGAATGTTTGACTTGCTCGGTTGTTTTTATAGTGTGTACTCACTTCTTTAAAACGTTGACGCTTTGTTTTGTTCAGTTTTCAAAGAGCAATTTCGTTCAGCGTTTCTTCCGAAGCGACTTGATTATCATATCATGTAAGCAGCTTTTATGTCAACAACTTTTTTCGAAATATTTTCATGTGCTTCATTTCGTTTTTTTGTTTGTTGATGTTGTTGCTGTCTTAAGGACAAGAAATAATATACCACGATAAAAATATGTTTGCAATACATTTTTAAAAACTTTTTATAAAAACTCTTCCTACCGTTTCTATTTTTAAAACTCTCTCATTTATTATTCACTAGATTAGTATTCAACAGACATAATACTAAGTCTGTTGAATATGCTTAACTATCAAGTATATCCGAGGTGACACAATGGACTTGCTGCTCGTTGGATTAATTATTTCATACAGCATGACACTATACTTATTTATCATTGCTTATATAGAAGCAATAAAAATTTGCAGTGCTGAAGGTAAAGTCTATGGCGGAACAATGATTGGTAGTTTTACACTTGCTTTGGTCTTTACCAGGTTCACCTATCTATTCTATTCATAATTCTATACCTGTATCTACTATAAAAGCAGTAAGCATAAGCTTACTGCTTTTATAGTGCATCGGAATTGTTCTGTTCATCTCTTAAGAAGATCATGAGGCTTGCCAGAATAATTGCTCCCCCAACTGCTTGTGTCCACTGAATTGTTTCACCTAAGATCCAATAAGCAAGGAGTGCTGCTCCAATTGGCTCGAGAAGAATGGCCATTGATATGGTTGTCGTGCTCACCCACCTTAGTGACCAGTTAAATAGCGAATGTCCAAGTAAATTTGGGAAGATAGCAAGCAGAATAAAATAAATCCAATCACTTGCCGGATACGGACCAAAAGAACTTCCTGCTGCCCATGCATAAATAAATAAGGTAATCGTGCTCGCCGAGTACACAACAAACGTATATGTAATAGAAGAAAGCCTCTTTCTAACTGTCTGCCCTAACAGAAGATAAGCAGTAATGAATCCGCAAGCAATTAAGGCCAGCATGTCCCCAAGTAAAGCCAGTCCGCTCACCCTAAAATCACCCCAACTGATTAACAAACTGCCCAACACAGCAACGACTCCACTAAGAATGGCTTTTACTGAAAATCGCTCCTTGTAAAAGAAGTAAGCACCTGCAAAAGCAAATATCGGCTGCAGGGTTACAAGGACAGTTGAACTTGCTACAGAAGTGTAGGTTAACGATTCAAACCAAAGGATAAAATGAAAGGCTAAGAAAATCCCAGCAGTACTAGCTAACATCCAATCCTTTTTTTTCACTTTCGTAAGCTCCATGCGATATTTCATTAAAAACAAAGGAAGCATTAAAAGAACAGAAAACAAAAGCCGATAAAAAGCAATGATGGCGGACTCCGCAGTTGCAAGCTTAACAAAAATAGCCGATGACGAGACTGAAACCACACCGATTGCAATAATAAAGTAAGGATTTATTTTGGGTTGTTTCATGTTGGTTCCTTTCTATCATCAATGATAAAATGTTTATATCTATTGTACGATATTTCCTAGAAATCTGAGTATATAATCTTTTCCTGTAAATCCCGATTGGAGAGTGACGGCCTCATGGAATGGAGTATCAGCCTTTTAGAATGGCAAATCCTTATGAAATTAGGGATTTCTGCTTTATTAGGACTTATAATTGGCTTAGAGAGAGAAATAAAACGAAAACCAGTTGGCTTAAAAACAAGCCTTGTTATCTCCATTATCAGCTGTCTTCTGACAATTGTATCTATTGAATCAGCTTATAGTTTTCCTGGAAGCGACCAAGTGAATGTCACGATGGATCCCCTGCGTCTCGCAGCACAAATTGTATCAGGTATTGGGTTCCTTGGTGCAGGTGTTATACTCCGCCGTGACAACAATAGTATATCAGGGTTGACAACAGCTGCCATTATCTGGGGAGCGGCGGGAATTGGCATTGCTGTTGGTGCTGGTTTTTATATTGAAGCTATTGTTGGTGTCATCCTATTAATCATTAGCGTAGAATTTGTTCCTTCTTTTATCGCAATGATTGGACCTAAGCAATTACGTCAAAAAGAAATATTGCTTAAACTGACCATTAAAAACAAAAATGACATTGCTGCTGTTATGGAGCGTATTGATGCTGAAAACATTGCTGTCAAAAATGTTCGAATTAAAGACAGAGGCGAAGATAACCACCTTCTTCAATTAAGAATTCTTATTCACCAAAAACAGAAAACCACCGAAATCTATTACACTGTCTCTTCATTTAAAGAAATCTCAGCCGTTGAAATTGAAAATTTATAATGAAATTTTACACCCTCCAACGCATCAAACTTGGAGGGTTTTTTATTTTTCTGGAATTATTAATCAAATTCTATTGACTTTTCTCTGTTTTCCGATAAAATAATTCTTGTACATCAAACGGGGGCTTAGCTCAGCTGGGAGAGCGTTTGGCTGGCAGCCAAGAGGTCAGGGGTTCGATCCCCCTAGTCTCCATACTTCGAAAACCTTTGCGTAGCAAGGGTTTTTTTCTTTTTGTCCCCTTCCATTTTCTACTCGAAAATCATCAAAGTCCACAAAAGTTCACACAGATTCACATTTGATTTTCATTATTAACTTTTGTTTGTGCTTTTCGATCTCTTGTTCATACGAGGAAAATAAACTTATTTTTAACTATTATTTGTTGGCGTGTGCTGCACTAAAAAACAGTATCGGGGCATAGGTTAAAACCCTTGGATGGTTTTTTTCAAGTAAAAGGGTATCTCTATATTCTTTCGCATCCACCATAATAGTAAAGCTATGGGTGAATTATGATTTCGGTGTACAACCTTCCTTATTCATTGATAGCAAAGTAAACAAAACACTTCGGTGGTATACCTCCGAAGTGTTTTGTCCGTACATATATTTATTAACTTATCCAAAGATCCGCCCATCCAGCGCTCATAACAAACTTTGAATATACTTGGCACACTAAATAATCCTCCAATTGAACGGAGGATTCAGGTATTTCCAAGTTATTTATGCACGTTCATACTAATCAATTGGGCTAATTCTTCTGAGGAGAAACAAGTAACATCATTCCAATTTCTTCACTGTAATCCCACATTTTTATCCAAGGGTAAGTATCGTTCTCTCTTCTTGCGGCTTTATTACTAACATATCACATTCGGTACCATGTTCTTTAGTGGCCGGATGAATTTGAAAATCCCTATTGGTATCGTTATAATAAACAAATTTCATTATTATCTGCCCCTCACAAAAATTGCTCTTACTTCAAAGGTAATCTCATTTCTTCCGGGAGACATTCAGTCAGAAAATTAAATAGGATTTTACCCTCGATATTATTGACAAATAGTTAAAATATACTTACTCTTCGTTCTCAATATCAATCCCTTCTATTTTTACTCCACTCGTTAGGTATTTCATCTTTTACCAATTACCTATTCATATTTATTTCTATACCACCTATATTCATAAAGCAATTACAAATAAGAAACATTCCATTTGCAAGCCATACTTTACAAGATATTTTTGAAAGTAGATTTAAGAACCAGCGTCAAGGTAATAAATAGACATTTAGCTTATTCCCTTTCTCTTCTCCTGAATACATTATAAACAGAGCAACACTTGTTTTATTATGTGCAATATACAAGATTGTTTCAAATGATTTTAAAGGAGAGGTCAAATGTCGCAGCCGAATATCCCTAATATTTCCCCTACAGTTTCAATTACAAGAGAGGATGCTATTAACCTACTCTTAGTTTCTATTGCAATGGAAGAATTAGGACTAGCACATATCATTAATGCAGAAGGGGAAAAAATTCAATATGCTCTTGGCACATTACCTGGCTTGATAACACCAGCTTCATTAGAAGATATCTTACAAGTAAATGACAGTGTACAAGATACTCTCGAATTGGCGATTAAAAAAGAACTACTACTGGATAGCAAATTAAAACAAGTGACTCAAATCACTTCCTCTAGCTCTACTGGACCAACCGGTGCTACCGGGGTTACAGGTAACACTGGACCCACTGGATCCACTGGAGCTACTGGAACTACCGGGGTTACTGGAGCAACCGGCAACACTGGAGCTTCGGGAACTACCGGGGCTGCTGGAGACACTGGACCCACTGGAGCTACTGGAGCTATCGGGGCTACTGGAGCTACTGGAGCTTCGGGAACTACCGGGGCTACTGGTGACACTGGAGCAACTGGACCCACTGGAGTTACGGGAACTACCGGGGTTACTGGTGACACTGGAGCAACTGGACCCACTGGAGTTACGGGAACTACCGGGGTTACTGGAGCAACCGGTGACACTGGAGCTACGGGAACTATCGGGGCTACTGGAGCAACCGGTGACACTGGAGCTACGGGAACTACCGGAGCTACTGGAGCAACCGGCGACACTGGAGCTACGGGAACTACCGGGGCTACTGGTGACACTGGAGTTACGGGAACTATCGGGGCTACTGGAGTAACCGGTGACACTGGAGCTACGGGATCTACCGGGGTTACTGGTGACACTGGAGTTACGGGAACTATCGGGGCTACTGGAGCAACTGGTGACACTGGAGCTACGGGAACTATCGGGGCTACTGGAGCAACCGGTGACACTGGAGCTACGGGAACTATCGGGGCTACTGGAGCAACTGGAGTTACGGGAACTACCGGGGTTACTGGTGACACTGGAGCTACGGGAACTACCGGGGCTACTGGTGACACTGGTGACACTGGAGCTACGGGAACTATCGGGGCTACTGGAGCAACCGGTGACACTGGAGCTACGGGAACTACCGGAGCTACTGGAGCAACCGGCGACACTGGAGCAACCGGCGACACTGGAGCTACGGGAACTACCGGGGCTACTGGTGACACTGGAGTTACGGGAACTATCGGGGCTACTGGAGTAACCGGTGACACTGGAGCTACGGGATCTACCGGGGTTACTGGTGACACTGGAGCAACTGGAGCTATGGGAACTATCGGGGCTACTGGAGCAACCGGTGACACTGGAGCTACGGGAACTACCGGAGCTACTGGAGCAACCGGCGACACTGGAGCAACCGGCGACACTGGAGCTACGGGAACTACCGGGGCTACTGGTGACACTGGAGTTACGGGAACTATCGGGGCTACTGGAGTAACCGGTGACACTGGAGCTACGGGATCTACCGGGGTTACTGGTGACACTGGAGCAACTGGAGCTATGGGAACTACCGGGGTTACTGGAGCTACCGGTGACACTGGAGTTACGGGAACTACCGGGGTTACTGGTGACACTGGAGCTACGGGAACTACCGGGGCTACTGGAGTAACCGGTGACACTGGAGCTACGGGAACTACCGGGGCTACTGGAGTAACCGGTGACACTGGAGCTACGGGAACTATCGGGGCTACTGGAGCAACCGGTGACACTGGAGCTACCGGTGACACTGGAGCAACTGGAGCAACTGGAGCTACGGGAACTATCGGGGCTACTGGAGTAACCGGCGACACTGGAGTTACGGGAACTACCGGGGTTACTGGTGACACTGGAGCTACGGGAACTACCGGGGCTACTGGAGTAACCGGTGACACTGGAGCTACGGGAACTATCGGGGCTACTGGAGCAACCGGTGACACTGGAGCTACGGGAACTACCGGAGCTACTGGAGCAACCGGCGACACTGGAGCTACGGGAACTACCGGGGCCACAGGAGCAACCGGTGACACTGGAGCTACGGGAACTAACGGAGTTACTGGAGCAACTGGACCCACTGGAGTTACGGGAACTAACGGGGCCACAGGTGATACTGGAGTTACGGGAACTACCGGGGCTACTGGAGTAACTGGTGACACTGGAGCTATGGGAACTACCGGGGCTACTGGAGTAACTGGTGACACTGGAGCTACGGGAACTACCGGGGCTACTGGAGTAACCGGCGACACTGGAGCAACTGGACCCACTGGAGCTACGGGAACTATCGGGGCTACTGGTGTAACAGGTGACCCAGGAGCCACGGGGCCTACTGGTACTACTGGATTTACTGGGGCAACAGGCGCTACTGGTGTAACAGGTGCTACCGGCGCTACTGGACCTACTGGTATTACTGGTGTTACCGGCTCTACTGGTGTTACTGGTGTGACTGGTGTTACCGGCTCTACTGGACCTACTGGTGCTACTGGTGCTACTGGTGCTACCGGGACAGGTGCTACAATACAAAACGGACTATTTTTTGTTAATGTAACATCTGTAGTAAATGGCACAGCCATTTCATATTCAACCACGTTTATTAATGGCACTGACATTTCTCACCCTTCAAACACAACCTTTGTACTAGCAACTGGGCACATTTATTTGGTTTCGTATACTTTCAGAGCAACTAGTTCTTTAATTGGAAATATTACTGTTACACCTAGAATTAATACGGTATTTCAGAGTCGTTTTTCAGGTAAATCAGTTACTGGAACTTTAGATGCTAATGTTAGCGTATCAGGAACGTTCTTAGCTAATGCTACCGCAGGTGCCATTACATTAGATTTTCTTTATAATGGATCAGCAACTACCACTTTGTCTGAGGGTTCTGTTTCGATTATTGAAGTTCAGTAAGGTTGGCACTTGCCTTGCCATCCCCAATAATAAAACAATAATCTTTGAGTCATCTATGTAATAGGAAGCAATTCAGTACCCTCCCTTTTCAAAATTTTCAACTCTGCATCCAGCTCATCAAATGTAACAGGTACAGTCAATACTTCAGTCGATCCTTCCACTGGCGTAGGATCAGTTCCACCAAGAAATACTTTTGCTAGCGCAGTGAGAAATCCAATTTCTTTCAGCCTTCCTATACCTGTTGGAACAAGTGGTACGTTACTGTATCACCTAAGCGTGTATTAGCTTAATTTAGTATTAAAGTAAAAAAAAGGGAGTCTTATTTTGTATAAGAGACTCCCTTTTGTTGTAAGCAATACAGGATGGTATTTGAAAGGAAGAGAATTTATCCTCTTTTCCATAACAAAAAATCATTATTCAACTAAGGGATGCTTTATCGTCATGAGAACTGCTAATCGTCTAAACGAATGGACACCAAATGGGGAACGATATTTTGTAATGAAAACCAACCAAATTATTATGATCCAAATCACACTCATATTAAGTGAATGTGTACAGCCGCAGCCAGATATAGACAGAAGTCGTTAGTCCTGTTCAATTGTGGAATAACCGAGTGGAAGAAATTCAGCATAATAAGAGAGTTGCAATTACCTAAAGTTTTAACCTGAGTCGAAGGTAAATTCTGTTTGATAATGTTCTTTTATTTAATAAAAAAAACGCTGCAACTAGGCAGCGTTTCAACTTATATTTTTGATTCTTCTTTCGAGCGTAAATTCCCTTTATAGATAAAATAAAGGGCAATAATCATAAATAGTATTGCGAAAACACGTTTCATATCTAATTCTATGACTAAACTATTGAACCATCCAAAATGATCAATTATGACACCAATTATAAGTTGACCAGCTATACCAGAAATATTAGTTGCGATTACCCCAATTCTAGGAACTGCCATGACGGTCAGAAGTAAATACATAGTGCCTAAAAATGCTGCACTTAATTGCCATTTAGGTGCTTCTAGAATTCCAAGCACATTTCCACTGCCAAAAAATAGAATGAAAATAGTCAGAAACATTGTTCCAGTGAGAAAGGTTAAAAATGTTGTTTCAATTGTTCCGGCTTTTTTACTAAATGTACCATTTATAGATGATTGTGCACTTAATGTAATACCGCCAATCAATGTAAATAAAATCATAAATGTCCCCATAATTGTCTACCTCCTAGTTGATTAATATAAGTGCAATAATCATTGAAATCACTGCAAATATCTTTTCTTTATTAATTTTAGTTTTTTTACTGCCTAGCCATCCAAAATGTTCAATAACCATACTCATGACTAATTGTCCGATAATTACAGCCACCATTGTTATACCAACACCAACGTATGGGACACTAACCACAATGGAAGTTAAATAAACCACACCTAAGACCCCTCCAAGTAATGACCATTTAGGTGCTTCCAATGTATAGGAAATCCTTCCTTTTCCAAAAAACAGCCACAAAAGCCCCATGATAATTGAGCCCATAAAGAAGTTATAAAAACTTGTTTCTATTTGTCCAATTGATTTTCCTAATTCAGCATAGATAGCTCCTTCAAAGCTAAGTGCTGCACCAGCCAATAGAGCTAGTAGATAAGATAAAAAGCGCATAGATAGTATCTCCTTTTTCGTATAATTACATATCTAGAAAAATAGATATGACTAGGTAAAAAAAACAGAAATCAATATAGATTAGATCTCTGTTCGAAAATAATGAGCTAACTGTTGAATAAATTCTTCATTTCGCCTATAGTAAGTCCATTGTCCATGACGTATCGATTCAAGTAGACCAGCTTTTTGCATCATGTTTAAGTAGCTAGAAACGGTAGATTGAGAAACTTTGGCTTTTTCTTGAATATCCCCCACACATACTCCACCCTTATAACTTACCTCCTTTGGTAGGTGAGCGCCTTGTTTTGGGAAGTGCTTCTCTGGTTCCTTTAACCACTCCAAAATGTGGAGTCTTGTTTCATTTGATAACGCTTTGAAAACATCAATAGGTTTCATGGACGTAATTATATATCTGGAATTCTCGATATGTCAAGGTGAAGGAAATAGATTACATTTAATGAAACTATTTGATTTCTATATTAAAATAAACATCAGTTGCTTTGCGATCTTTTGAACGCGTATTTTTAGGGGGGTATTTTATCTATTTTTCTGCTATTCCTGCCATTAATCCCGTCTGGAGTAAACATATTCCCGTCTGAGATGGAGTTAATCCCGTCCGGATCATGCGTATTCCCGTCTGGGCACTATTTACAGCCCGATAATACCCCATAGGGCATCTTTCTTTGCTGACTACAAACACATATCACCCTAAGGCTGATCTTTTGTACCACAGCTTATAAATGGTTGGCCTTTTCATGGCCATAAACGAAAAAAGTTGTGAGTAGACGAAACTGTCTGCTCACAACTTTTTTATTATCCTTATTAATGAATTATTTTAGTTCCAGTGACCTGCCTTCACTAATTTTTCTTTTTGCTTGAAGGCAACCGTTACTAATAACATGGAGATCATAATCATCACGATAATCGCGATTAGTACAATGGTATAAGAATTGGTTAAATCTTTTATTAATGAATAAAGTGGTAACGCTACAATTCCTGCAACCGCTAAACCTACAGAAGCGGTAGCATA
Source organism: Peribacillus sp. FSL H8-0477 (assembly GCF_038002765.1). Lineage (NCBI taxonomy): Bacteria > Bacillati > Bacillota > Bacilli > Caryophanales > Bacillaceae > Peribacillus > Peribacillus sp. FSL H8-0477. The sequence continues at coordinate 1,663,781 of NZ_JBBODE010000001.1, forward strand.
AATATCTGCGTAGTTTTTGTTACCGAATAATGAAATCGTAAGCAGTGGACCCAATGTACCGATTGATGATGATAAGAAACCAAAAATAATAGCACCAATCATAATCATTACTTTAATCTCACCGAATAACAGGAATAAAACGAATGTTACTAAACCGGAAATTAAGGCTACGAAAGTAGTGCCTTTTGCACCTATTTTATCAGCTAAGAAACCGAATGTTAATGAACCTATTAATAAACCAACCATGAATAGACCCATTAAGGTACCGCCAAATGCAGTATCGAATCCTTTGGTAATTGCGAAAGTCGGTACGTGTTGTGCGAATGCAGCAACAGATGTTAAGAAGAAAAAGAAGGCCATTAATGCGAAGAACGCAGGTGATTTTTTCGCAATATTAGATGCGATCCCTTTGTTTGCTTCTTCATTTGCTGCGTTTACTTCTTTATTTTCTGTATTTCCTTCGTCATCACCATATGCACCTTTTTTACCTGGGGCGAAACGGATGAATAATACAATTACGATAATTGCTCCTGCACCTAATAGTAGCCCAGAAGTAGTGTAAGCTGAACGCCAGCCTTCATTCGCGATTAAGTTACCGATCCAAGGAGCGATAAACGCACCGAATGCACCAACTGTCGCCATCATGATACCCAATGCTAAACCTTTAGATTTTTTGAACCAGTTGTTAATGATGACTGGACCAGCAATTTGTGCAACGATAACGTAACCAATTGCACAAGGAATTGCAAGTATGTACCAGCCCCATACGCTGTTCATGAAGCCCATTGCAGCAAATGCGCCGGCGTGGAAGATAACCCCTGCGATTAAAATAATACGGATATCCGCTTTTGCAATTAACTTACCAGCAAACGGTAAGAAAATCATTGTTACGATTGACATAATCGATACGTATAAAGATAAGCTGGATAAACTCATACCTAAGTCATCTGAAACAGGCGTTAAGAATAAACCTGTTGCGTTGTTAATACCACCACGAGCAAAGCCCATCATGATAGCAACACCTAATAGAACGAACCAAGCATAATGAATCCCTTTTTTTGACTTGTTTGTCATCTGAGTATAACTCCTTTTATATGTACTTCTACATGTATGCAACTTTAAAGTACTAAAACCTTATAAAGCTTAGAAAGAACAGTAAACTTATACCGTAATGCCTAGCAATAAGTTAATGAATATGCTGGTTGTTCCCTCGTGACTCGAATGACAACAAGTTATATCTTTATAACTTTTGCGCACAATTAGTAATATTAACATTATGCAACAAAAATTTCCATATGGGAATCTTTTATTTGAATTCTAATCAGATATAATATTTACGCTTTAAAAGTATTGCTTTTTTCTTTTAAACTATTCATATGAACCATCACATTTATTATCGTTTGATAATTTCATTTTTCTTTATAATCATTTATTCAATAGTAATTCATAAATATGAGGAGTTACTTTGAAAACCTACATTTAAACGTTCATACAACATTCACTCTTTAAAAATCTATAATGTGTTTTACATGGTAAGATTCAGTTATAAATAGTTTGTGAAAACATTCACAAACTTGGAATGGAGGGTTACCATGTCAACTAAATTAAATGTCATTCAGGAAAAACAACCTGTCACCCCTATGATTGATGAATTAGTCGCTAACGGATTATCCGCTCTGAAAGAGTTCAGTCATTTTACTCAGGAAATGATTGATGATGTAGTTAAAGAAATGGCTCTTGCAGGTATGGATCAGCATATGCAACTAGCCAAAATGGCTTTTGAGGAAACTAAAAGAGGCGTTTATGAAGATAAAATTATCAAGAATATGTTCGCTACTGAATTTGTATACCATAATATTAAATACGATAAAACGGTCGGAATTATCAACGAAAATACGAATGAAGGAATAATCGAAATTGCCGAACCAGTTGGCGTCATTGCTGGTGTTACACCTGTGACAAATCCCACTTCAACAACGATGTTTAAGGCTTTAATCTCAATCAAAACCAGGAACCCGATTATCTTTGCCTTCCATCCCTCTGCACAGAAGAGCAGTAGTGAAGCTGCAAGAATTCTTCGGGACGCTGCGGTTAAAGCAGGTGCCCCTAAGAACTGTATTCAATGGATTGAGAAACCGTCAATCGATGCTACTCAAGGACTTATGAACCATCCGAAGATTTCATTAATCTTAGCTACTGGTGGTTCAGGAATGGTCAAATCTGCATACAGTTCAGGAAAACCTGCTCTTGGAGTTGGACCTGGTAATGTTCCTTGTTATATTGAAAAAACGGCAAATGTTCTTCAAGCAGTAAATGATTTAATTCTCTCAAAGACGTTCGATAATGGGATGATTTGTGCCTCAGAACAAGCGGTAATTATCGATAAAGAAATTTATTCTGAAGTCAAACAAGAACTAGCATCAAATAACTGCCACTTTCTTACTCCAGAAGAAAGACAAAAAGTAGAGACATTAGTCATTAATGAACAAACCTGCGCAGTAAATGCAGCAATTGTCGGTATGCCTGCCTACAAAATTGCTGAAATGGCTGGAGTTACAGTACCAGAGCATACGAAAATTCTGATTGCTGAATTAGAAGGAGTAGGGCCGCAATTTCCTTTATCCCGGGAAAAACTAAGTCCTGTACTTGCTTGTTATAAAGTGAACAGCCTAGAAGAAGGCTTAGAACGGTCTGAAGAAATGCTAATGTTTGGTGGAACTGGTCACTCAGCTGTCATTCATACTTCAGATGATACGGTTATTAGAGAATTTGGTTTACGAATGAAAGCGGGACGGATCATCGTAAATGCACCATCTTCACAAGGTGCCATTGGAGATTTATACAATGCTTATATGCCGTCACTTACACTTGGCTGCGGTACCTACGGAGGCAACTCCGTATCAACAAATGTGGGAGTAATTAACTTAATCAATATAAAAAAGGTAGCGAGAAGGAATAATAATATGCAATGGTTTAAAGTCCCTTCCAAAATTTATTTTGAAAAAAATTCCGTTCAATACCTTGCTAAAATGCCGAATATTACCAAGGCATTAATTGTAACCGACCCGGCAATGGTTGAGTTAGGTTATGTAGATAAGGTTCTTTATTACCTTAGAAAACGTCCAGACTATATTCATTGCCAAATTTTCTCTGATGTTGAACCAGATCCATCTCTTGAGACCGTTGAAAAAGGCGCGGAAATGATGGATAAATTCCAACCCGATGTTATCATTGCTCTTGGTGGCGGTTCCGTGATGGATGCAGCTAAAGGCATGCAGTTATTCTTTGAATATCCTGAAATGGAGTTCTTCGGCATAAAACAAAAGTTCCTTGATATTCGTAAACGAATTGTTAAGTATCCGAAACTTGGGGTTAACGCTCAATTTGTTGCGATTCCGACCACATCTGGTACTGGTTCTGAAGTTACATCTTTTGCTGTTATTACAGATAAAGTTGCCAATATTAAATATCCATTAGCGGATTATGAACTAACACCTGATGTGGCAATTATTGATCCCCAATTTGTCATGACTGTACCTAAGGTCATTACTGCAGATACAGGTATGGATGTTCTAACACATGCTGTAGAAGCCTATGTATCTTGTATGGCGAATGACTATACAGACGGATTGGCCATAAAAGCTATACAGCTAATCTTTGAATACTTGCCAATAGCATATAAAGATGGAAGTAATGAATTAGCACGCGAAAAAGTGCATAATGCTTCTACAATTGCCGGGATGGCATTTGCGAATGCATTTTTAGGTATTAATCATAGTCTTGCCCACAAGCTTGGACCTGAATTTCATATCGCCCATGGACGGGCAAATGCGATTTTATTACCGCATGTTATTCGCTATAATGCGACAAAACCAACTAAATTCACAGCGTTCCCGAAATATAACCACTTCATTGCTGACAAGCGCTATGCAGAAATAGCCAAGATGCTCGGGCTTCCTGCACGCACAACAGAAGAAGGAGTAGAAAGTCTTATACAGGCGATTATAAAGTTAGCTAAAGAGATGAATATTCCGATGAGTATTGAACAGAATGGTGTCGATCTGGCTGATTTCGAAAGCAAGGTTGAATACTTAGCCGATCGGGCATTTGAAGATCAGTGCACAACGGCTAATCCAAAGCTTCCCCTCGTAACTGAATTAACCGAGGTTTATCGTCTAGCCTTTAAAGGCGTCTAATCTATAGAGAAAAAGAGTCAGGGATAAGAATCCCTGACTCTTTTTGTACCTTAAACGATCATTCAGATATCAATTCATAAACAGATATTTTCTTAATTCTCCGGGATACTAGCATGGAGACGATATAACCTGCTAGTAAAATACCGATACAAATACTAAGGACAATTGGAATACGAACGATAAATTCAGCGTTATAGATACTCATCCCTGACATCAGCAACTCAATTACTGAATTCGTACAATAATATCCGAAGACTCCGCCAATAGTGACCCCTAAAATAAGAATGGGCATAAGGCTAAATGATAGTTGTGTCATAAGATTTAGAGTTGTATATCCAACAGACTTTAGGATTCCAAATTCTTTTCTTCTTCTGAGAATGATGCTTTTAATAACTAGATAGAGAATTAAGGTTACGACAATCACGGTAGCGGTAATAATCAATAACATCATCAGAAAAAGGGCCTGTGTAAACGAGTCAAGTGTACTTTGGATCCCTTCTTCAACATTGTAAATGGCATCTAGTTGATCTCCGTATTGTTTTTCAAGCTTTGTGATATATTCTTCCGTACTTGTTGCATCAAGATAAACGTTTAAGGATACTCGATTATACTCTGGCTGCATCCGTTGAATTCCTGAAAGCGTCACGTTTGCTACCTTACCCAATTGAGAAACCCCCTGGCTAATCCCTGTAATTAAGAAGGGTTTGCTGCTTTGATTGAGCTCAATGGTGATCTCCTCACCAATTTTTTTATTAATTTTCTTTGCAACCAGGGAAGAAATAGCAATTTCATTATCGTAAAGCGGCTGTCTTCCTTTAAAAACGGTATTGGTCTCAAGCTTGCTAAAATCATCTGATACCTGTAACACAATACTCATGTTATCAACTTTCCCTGTCAGTGTATCAAGTGTACTTGTTTTTCCGACTCCATCCATATCAGATATTGAATGGTATAACTTCTCTTTATCGACCTTATTCTTTGGATAGAGGGTAACATTTGCTTGTTCAAAACCAATAATACTAACCACTGCATCGTTCTTCGAATTGATATTATCATATAGAACTGAAGAAAATAAACAAGCGAAGGTGAGCGCAGCTACAATCACGATAATAATTATATTTTGCCTAAAACTCACAGCTAATCCTTTTAAACTTAGTATCCAGTGAATGGATCCTTTTGTCTGTTCAATCGGAAAAAAATTCTTTTGGAAATTATGTGTTTGAACACCGCCTCTTATGGCTATCACTGGCGTAATTCGTTTTGTTCTTCTGCTTGAAAAAAATGCGGTTATGGAGACTAATCCTGCAATAAAAAATAGACTACACAAATTAATTATCCATTCAAGATGAAGGCTCCAAAGTAATCCTACTGAAGATGTTATGATATTCCCAATAAAAGGCATCAATGCATAGGAGGCTATAATCCCAGGAATAGCTGCTACGATCGTAACAGTCAGAAACTGCAGGATGAGTGTCTTGTTTATTTGAGATCCCGTATAACCAATTGCTTTTAATATCCCAATGTTGTTAATATCATCTTCTATGCTGGTTGAAACTTGAAAACGGATGACGATAATGGTGACAAAGACCATCACAAGAGAAAAACCAATGAGAATGACTGCCATGAAATTAATAAAGATGGTGCTGCTTTCTTTAGCAGAAACAAGGCTAACAGCACCAAAAGTATGATCTTGGGATTGAAAAAGCATATCATAATAGTCCATCATGACGGCTTCTCCTTTTTGACTTTCGGTAAACACAGCAGATAGATTCGTATAATCTCCAGATTGATCTAAATCAAGCGCAAGCTGACGATATCCTGGCCCATCTAAAAATAATTTAATGGATGAATTATTAAACGTACTATAAGAGGTATCTTCAAAAAATCCTCCTACAATATAGGTGTACGATATATTGTTATATTGTATTGAAAAAGAATCTCCAAGCCGATATCCCGATCCTGTTTTTAATATATAAGGTAGATAAACGGTGTTATCCTGTTTATTTTTAAGTTCTTCCACCATCGTTAACGGAGAGATTTCCCTGCTTTCATCTTGGTTAAAAAGAATAAGATTTTGTTTACTTTTTTCTTTGGAAAGATCAATCTCTGCTTGTGATAAAAATAGTATATTTTCGCGCTCGACATTGACGATATCAGGATGGCTTTTCAGCATATCCTCATATTTGTCTTCAAATTTATCTGTCATGAGATAGGTAGAGAAGTGGGCACCCTTTAATTCGATATTTTTCTCATCAAATAATGAGTTCACCGTTAAAATAACCGTCAAGCTAATGTTTAAGAGTATGGTACAAAGAAGAATTAAGATGAATAGCGCTATAGACTTACTCTTATGCTTGTTGATGTTAGAGAGGGCTAGTTTCCAAATTAACATTTCACCACCCCATATCCGTTAAAAACGCCTGCATTTTTTCTAATCGTGAATAATCATTAGATTCATCGTACTTCTCCATCTGCAGTTCACCCACAATAGTGCCATCCTTTAAATAGATTATTCGATTTCCTCTTAACGCTGACTTCATATCATGCGTCACCATAATTATACTTTGATGTTTTCGATTAACATCAGTTAATACATCAAGCACTTTTTTACCACTGGCAGAGTTTAATGCACCTGTAGGCTCATCAGCAAAAACGATCCGAGGTTCATTAATTAAGGCGCGCACGATTCCTGCTCTTTGTGCTTCACCACCTGATAGTTGTGAAGCTAATTTATTCCAAGTAGATTCAGCTAAATCTACTTGATGTAAAAGGTGTTTCGCTTTTCCAACAATTTCTCGTTTATTTTTATTCAGTAAAAAACCACTTGCCAGTATATTATCAAGGACACTCATATGGCTCAGCAGATGAATTTGTTGAAAGATGAATCCGCAATTTTTTCTCCTAAACTTGGCTAACTGGTCGTTATTCATCTTGGTGAGTTCTCTATCATTAACGAACAATTCGCCTAGTGTTGGCCGATCCATACCGGATAATGCATATAAAAGTGTGGATTTTCCAGATCCAGAACTGCCCATAATGACCGTTAAATCTCCTTCGAAAACCTGCAGGTCAAGATTTTTCAATACATGCTGCTGAATACCCCCGTTAGAAAAGGTTTTACCGAGCATTTTTGCCTCAATGATCACGTTTTTCATCTCAACACCGTCCATTCATAAGACTGCTATTCTCTTTTCAGTCTTATCGTACAATAGATGTTCTTAACGGAGCTTTATCTGTTTCTTAACTAATTCTTAATTAGGCAAGCTTTATTGCTAACACAGCCGTAAACCCCTTCTCACTATTCATGAAAGAAATATCGCCATCCATTTGCTTAATTAGATAGCTAGAAATGTATAATCCTAATCCTGAACCATTTTGCCCTTCTGCATTACGGCCACGATAAAATTTAGTACATAATAACGGTAAATCATCTTCTTCAACTCCGCTTCCATAGTCCTGAACTTGAACATGGAGATAGGCATCTGTTAACTGAAAAGTAATATTGATTGAAGTATTGGCATATTTGTAAGAGTTACTGATAATATTATCGAAAATTTGCTGTAACCGAATTACATCTACAACAATCACACACTCGGGGATACTCTCTAGCCTTATCCGATCGTAAAAATTAGTATTTTCAATTATTTCGTGAAGGATACGGCTATTTTCTTCCGTTGGCTGCACCTTTAACTCGTGAAGATCCTCAAGAGCCGATAAGAACAAATCAGATACCAGACGATCTATTTGCTCTGCTTTTGCATAAATCGTCTGCAGCTGTTTTTCCACTTTAGCTTCTTTCACTGTGACAAGCATAAATTCACTCACGGCTTTAATAGAAGCAACAGGTGTTTTAATGTCATGACTTAAACTTGCAACCAATTCCTTTTTACTTATATTTGCCTCATATTCTCTGATTTTCGCTTTCTTCAGTTCCTCCCGCATCATATCAAAGCTCTCCGTATACGCACCAAACAGATTATGTCTATCCATTGCAAGCGGGATATCTAAATGACCTCTTGCTATATGTCTAGCAAATCCTTGTAAACGATTGAACGGTTTGACAATAGAATGATAAGAATAAAGAATAAATAACGTAATCAAAACAGCAAATGTCATAAAAATAAGTAAAGCCGTTATGGCTAATCTATTTTTAGCATGAGACAACTCCTCTATATTTTTATTATAAAAAATGATTTTCCCCTTATAATCCTGATCAATGACTACATCTACAACCGTATCCCGATGTCGAATTGCTTCATTAAGCGTATGATACTTGTCAGGCTGGGTTGAAAATATGAGTTCATTATCATTTGTAATTATAGAAAACTCGTATTTCCATTCTTGAAAATCCTCCTGATTTAGAGCTGGCCAATTACGTTCGGCCTTCTTGAGAACATCATTCATCGCAACAGAATCAACCTTCGTTTCCAAGTCCATCTGTAGAATAAGCCCATATAACAAAAAACCAGTAAACAGCGTGAAACAGAATATACTAGCTATCCATTTTCTATTCATGATTTAATCAGCCTCAAACAGATACCCTGTTCCCCAAATGGTTTTAATGTACTGAGGCTCATTTGGATCTTTCTCAATTTTTTCCCGTAAGTGTCGAATATGTACATTTAGGGTCCCATCTCCTGTGATTGAATCGCCCCAGACATTCCGAAACAGTTCATTCTTTGTGACCACCTTATTCTTATTTTCTATCAAGTAACAAAGAAGTTTATATTCCATCGATTTTAGCTTGATAGGCACGCCGCCTACATTTATACGGCATAAATTATGATCAAGCTCGATATTTCCCACTTTTGTGACCGAAGCAACAGATTGATATCTTTTCAACACCACTTTCACTTTCGCCAATAACACGCTGAGCGAATACGGCTTTTGAATATAATCATCTCCTCCTATATTCAGAGCAATCAATATATCACTCTCACTAGACCTGGCACTTATAAATAAAATCGGAATTTGCGTCGTTATTCTTAGTGTTCTGCATAAATCGAATCCTGAAGAATCACCGAGATTTATATCCAGCAAGATCAGGGAGACTTCATTATTCTTTAAAAACTTCAAACAATCTGCCCCGCTGGTTACATAAGCAGAATGTACATCAAACATTTTTAAATATTCACAAGTAGTTTCTGCTAAAACCTGTTCATCATCTACAATTAAGCAATCATATTTCATTATCATTGTCCTTTTTCAGTATTTAGGATCCTATTCATCCTCTGCTGCAACCAAGTGTCACACTAAACAACCTGGATAAAGTTTTTCAGTATCTTATATTTTCCCAAAAATATACAGACTCTAACAAAAGTATATTGGCAAAATTAGGATAATACAACGTTATTTTTACTAGTAACTTTTCAAATGTCGTATGTATAATAAAGTAATAGGAAGGAGTTGATCATTTGAATAAAAAACAGATCACAAAAAAACAATATGACTTTCTTGAACATGAACTAAAATACCTTGAAAAAGAACAGTTTATTGTGGATAAGGAATCAGCTAGGATTTTATCAATCTATGAAGTCAAAAATGTCCAATTTATTACCATACTAGCAGCAATTGGAGCTCTTCTAATTGGGTTAGGCGTTTTAACATTTGTGGCAAGTAATTGGATGTATCTAACTAAATCAGTTAAGCTGTTTATCATCATTCTGTTTCTGATATTGGTCAATACAGCCGGGGTTTTTGTTACGAGAGAATTCCCTAAAACTGCAAGAAGCCTTCATTATATTGGTATCTTAGTATTTGGAGCTGGGATTTTTCTAATAGAACAAATGTTTAACATTAGTATTAACTTTAACCATTCGTTTTTATTATGGGCAAGTGGGACAATCATTATTGGCTGGTATTTAAAAGATGCGGCAATTTTAATGTTTACCTCTTTCCTGCTTTTTATCTATCTCAATGGCAGTATGTTTCTTGATGAAAAATCTTATCCGCTTGCTATTCTACTGTTTTTACCAACATTATATGTTTTACTCAGAGGATCTGCCTACCCTGTTATTCTTATCTTTTTCGTCAATGCCTTATCTATTAACACCTTTGTGTTATTCCTTCTGGAATTTGTTCCAAAGTTCTCACCTGATCATTCAGCTACTATCATCTCAGGCCTCTTATTTATCATAGGTATCATTCTCATATACATCCCGCTTCCATTAAGCGCAAAAAGAATAACTCATATTCAGGGACATATACTCCATGGAATCACGGCTATTATCTTAACCTATGACTTTGGTCTCTGGTTTTCTCTCTTTTATTTTTTCTTTCTTCTTTACCTCATTCAAAAAGGCAGTTTAATAAGTATTGTGATCATTTGTGCCTTGATTTTCAGATATTATCTACATTCAGTAGATTTCCTGCCAACATCCTTCACCTTTATAATTGGTGGAATCATTCTTTTAGGCTTTGGTTTCCTTTTTGAAAGACAGCGAAAAAGAGGGGGGAAAACTATTGAAAAATAATCGTTTTCTTCGACCGCTTATGGTTTTTTCCATACCCGTATTAATTCTCGTGCTTTTAGCCGCCCCTCATGTATGGACAACAGTTACTGGTGATGAGATCCAATTAAAGACCGTTCCAGTCGATCCAACAGATTTATTTCGTGGGAGCTATGTCGATTTACAATATGAAATAGAATCGGTAGATAGCCGTTTGCTCGATGACTCTACCCGTTCATTACTAAAAAAACAGAACAGAGGGGATTACAAAAACGTATATGTTCGACTGCAGCAAAACAAAACCGGACTTTATGAAGCTGCTTTAGTAACGCTAGAAAAGCCTCATAAAGGAACCTATCTTAAAGGACGTTTACACATCCCTTACGATACAACAAGTTCGTCTCTCCAAATTAAATACGGCTTAGACAATTTTTATGCGCCTTCTGACAAGGCAAAAGAGATGGAAGCAGCCGCCGCTGGTCATGCACCAGTAGCTATGGTAAAAGTTAAGAATGGAAATGCAGTATTAATGACAATATCATTTAAGTAAAAGCAATTTCCTTTTTTCGACTGTCGACTCCTAGACAGTCTTTTTTTCGTGACTTTTATACAATAATTTTTTTTACTGACAATGCCTCCTTAATACTCCATTATATTTAACAGAATTTGCTTAATTCAGACACACATATCCCATATACCCCATAATCTAAACAACATTAGTATCTTCATAGTCTCTTTTCAGTATGTTTTAATATTTATTGTCTTCCCTTAAAATATCTGTTATTTTAATATATGAATATTTTAAAATAACACAACAGGAAAGGTTAACTATATCCCGTGATTAAAGAATGGAACCTCCTAAGAGTAATTGCCTGTTTATGTATTGTTTTTTTACACAGTACAACCTTAAATTCAAGACATGCAGGACATCCAGACATTGATTATTACGATGTGTTTCGAGCCCTATTATGTTTCGCCACACCGACCTTCATTGTCTTATCCGAAATAATCTTGGCTAACCGCTATCCAGATAGATTACCAAATAATTTTTGGCAAAAACGATTAAAGTTCATTTTTCTGCCCTTTTTATCATTTGCCATAATCGATGCTTTTAACGCTAAGTACTTTAACCCTAACGTCTTTCTTGAACTAAAAATCTTCAATAATATTGTAATGGGTACCTTTATAGGGTATTTTATTTTCATCATTTTCCAATTTTATGTTTTACATTATCTTGTTGTACGTTTTAAACCATCAATGAAGTGGTTACTGCCGTTGAGTCTTCTTACAATGGCTGTTCATTTAAGTTTTATGAAAATGAATATTCCTTTTGTGAGTGAACATCAAGCACTTCTGAAATTACCGTTCACTGCATGGTTCGGTTACTTTACACTTGCTTTTATTATTGGGAAACACTATAAGAAACTACAGCTGGAATTATTGTCCTATAAATGGTTAACACTCATTCTGGCTGCTCTATCAGCCCTCTATTTCTACTTTTCATTTGAATCTGGAAATGCGCGAATCAACTCATTAAGGTTGGATTTATTCCCTGTTGTCTTGTCATTTACTGCAGTAATCTTGGCCTGGGGACAACTCATTCCTAATTTCCGTATCATTCAATTCATTAGCAACTATTCGTTTGGAATTTACCTGCTGCACTGGCAAGTACTAAGGCACCTTGCGCCCTATACGGTAACTTGGTTCAACCACACCAGCACCCGAGTTCTCGCCTTGTTTTTCATGGGTCTCGTTATAAGTATAACCATCATTAAATTGATTTCATTATTACCATTTGGTTCAATGATTGTTGGGCACATAAAAAAATTATCTCCAAAATTAAAACAAACAAGTGACACGGTAAAAGCTGCCTAAAGTATGCACGAAATATATACACAATAAGAGGACTTCGGTACACTGACCGAGGTCCTCTTTTTTCCAAATTGAAGATTCTCTTGATTCACTCCTCTATAGAACAGAAAAAGGTTTTAAGCTATACTTTAGGAAAGCAGTAAACGGTGGTGAATAGTTTGTTTAAACTTTTATTAATTGAAGATGATACGACTCTTTTTAATGAGATTGAAGAACGATTAACACAATGGTCCTATGAAGTGTTTGGTATACATGATTTTAATAAAGTGATTCAAGAATTTACCGAGTGTAAGCCTGACCTTGTCATTATTGATATTCAGCTCCCCAAGTTCGATGGATTTCATTGGTGCCGGATGATTCGTGCTCATTCCAATGTTCCAATTATCTTTTTATCGTCACGGGATCATCCCACCGATATTGTTATGTCTATGCAGCTGGGGGCGGATGATTTTATCCAGAAGCCTTTTCATTTTGATGTGCTTATTGCTAGGATTCAAGCCATCCTTCGTCGTGTTTACAACTACAATACAGATAAAATCGAACTGAAGACTTGGTGCGGCGCTGCTGTGGATTACGAAAGTAATATCGTCACAACGGATACGAGTTCTATCGAGCTAACAAAAAATGAAATGTTCATCTTAAAAAAATTAATAGATCAGAAAAATAAAATTGTTAGTCGAGATGATTTAATGAATAGTTTATGGGACGATAAACGCTTTGTCAGTGATAACACTTTGACGGTTAACGTTAATCGATTACGAAAAAAATTGGATGATATCAATTTAGGCCGTTTTATTGAAACAAAGGTTGGACAAGGGTATATGGCGGTTGAAGAGGCACAACAATGATAAGGAAATACTTGCTGGAAAGGGCCAGCTGGATTCTCTTTTTCCTATTTCTTCAGATTTCCATCCTTTTTGTTACTTATCTTGATTCAGCCATTCCATTAACAGCTGTTCTCTATGTTGTTCTTTTAACCACACTTATGTTTTGTCTCTTTCTTTTTATCCGTTATAAAAAAGAAACACGATTTTATAAAAGCTTGGCAGAACGAGAAGATAATCTAGATCTCACAAATATTCCTGAACCTGGGAGTCCCTTTGAAAAGATCATCGAAGAAAGTATTAACAGTCAATCCGAATTACTGGGAGACTTAATGTCAAAAAGTCAAACAAATCTAGAACAAGAGAAAGATGACTTACTGGCTTGGATTCATGAAGTGAAGACACCGTTGACGGCTATGCGTTTAATGATTGACCGCTTAGAAAAAGGATCGCTCAAAACTCATTTAACCTATGAATGGCTGCGGATTCACCTTCTGCTGGATCAGCAGCTTCATAATAGAAGGGTATTGTTTATCGAAAATGATTTGCATATTGATCGTCTTAACTTGGAAACAATTA